>NZ_JASPGN010000013.1:0-77471 GCF_030232655.1 Corynebacterium sp. MSK218 | reverse complement strand
TCCCTGGTGGGTTTAGATGGTTGTGTAGGAACTTTCATCTTCACACCAGGGACCCCTATATGTTGTGGTGACCCGCTAAACCCGCAGTGTTCTACTTCACCCCGCTACGCACCCCGAAACCGGAAGAGCCACTAAAAGGGCTCTTCCGGTTTTAGAGTGCATTGATTAGTTCGCCGGGGGTTCGGGCGTGGCACAAGATATTGGGGTCCTCGCTCAATGATATTTCGCAATAGCCAGCAATGAACGCTTGCATTGCGCAAGACGTTACATTATCTTCTGAAACATATAGCGCACCTTGTCCAGGCGGCTGTTTGGACGGCGGGGCTGGATGACTGGCTTGCCGACAGCGGCCTGATACCCTTTCAGTTCTGTAAGGCATACGCTCTGCCCGTTGGTGTAAAAGGCCAGATCAGTACGGTATGCCTGTATACAGCGGGCGGGAATCTCGCCAGTAAAGACAACTTCATCCTTTTTTACCTGGACCGTTTCGATGGTGGCACAGTATTTCGGTGCATCATGATAAGCCCTGGAAAGATATTCCCGGGGCGCATAGAGGGTGAAGGAGAGATAAGGTTCCAGCAGTTGCGTCCCTGATTCCTTCAATGCCTGTTCCAATACAATCGGGGCCAATGAGCGGAAGTCCGCCGGCGTGCTGACCGGACTGTAATAAAGCCCGTATTCAAAGCAAATCTTACAGTCCGTTACGTTCCAGCCGAACAAGCCCTGCTCCAGCCCGTAACGGATACCATCCCTGACAGCGTTTTGAAAACTCTGGTTCAAGTATCCCAGCGAAACCCGGCTCTCGTATTGTACACCGGAGCCAAGCGGGAGTGGTGTAACAGACAGTCCGATGGATGCCCAAAACGGGTTGGGCGGCACCTCGATATGGATGGTGTGGCTGGCTGCTTTGAGCGGCCGCTCCATATAAATGACGGTGGGTTCCTTTACCACTGTTTCAAGCTTGTATTTTTCCGACAGCAAAGCGGAAACAACCTCCAACTGCACCCGGCCCAAAAAAGAAAGAATGATCTCATGGGTGATGGAATCCACCTCGCAGCGCAAAAGCGGGTCAGTATCCGCAAGTTGCGTAAGAGCGTCCAGCAGCCGTTCTCTTTGCGCTGCCGTTTTCGGCGCAATCGACGTCCGCAGCATGGGGAGGGGGTCCTCACGCCACCTTTTACGAGGGAGCCGGGTTGGGTCCCCTAATACATCGTTTAACCTCACGCTGTCGCTGGGAAGGATAACAATTTCACCCGGATAAGCGGTGTCTGTCCGAACAATTTCCCCTTTGGATGGAATACGCATCTCTGTGATTTTCAGCTTTTCTCTCCCGGCCAGGGCCACCGTATCCCGCAGGCGCAGCGTTCCGCTGTATAGCCGTAGATAGACACGCCGCTGGCCGCAATCTGTATACTCCACCTTGAAAACGCTGCCGCATAGGGCGGCGCTCCCCTGTTCCCCAATCGGTTGGAACAGCCCTGTCACCGCATCCATCAACGGTTGAATGCCAAGGCCCTTTTTGGCGCTGCCATAATAGACCGGGAACAGGGAGGCGTCTTGAACCCGCCGCTGTTCCTCCCGCACAAGTTTTTCCCGGCTGATTGGTTCTCCTGCGATATACTTTTCCAATAATTTATCGTTATTTTCGATGACCGCATCCCATGCTTCTATGTCGGTATTTTCCTCCAGGACTATTTCCGGGGACAGCGACACCGTCTGCTTGATGATAATATCGGCGGAGAGCTTATCCCGAACAGACTGAACCACGCTCTGCAAATCAACGCCAGCCTGGTCGATCTTGTTGATAAAGATAACGGTGGGAATGTTCATTTTCCGCAGGGCATGGAACAGAATACGGGTCTGGGCCTGCACGCCATCTTTAGCGGAGATCACCAAGATGGCCCCATCTAAAACAGCCAAAGAGCGGTACACCTCCGCCAAAAAATCCATGTGGCCGGGCGTATCCACAATGTTGACTTTACATCTGTGCCACTGGAAGGAAGTGACTGCCGCTTGAATGGTAATCCCACGCTGCCGCTCCAAAAACATGGTGTCCGTCCTCGTTGTCCCTTTTTCGACGCTCCCCGGTTCTGAAATGGCTCCGCTGGCATATAGCAGGCTCTCCGTCAAGGTCGTCTTTCCAGCGTCTACATGGGCAAGAATTCCAATATTGATTATTTTCATGTGATTGTCCTCCCTTTACTGCCCCGAAGGGCATAAAAATCCCCAGCAGTAAAATACTTTTACCACTGGGGATGATAATTTGCGGACATACACATATACAGCATACACCTGTTTGTGAGTGCTGTTTTTGGGGATATGTCAAAATTGATAAGGCAAAAGTATTCTTAAATTGGGTACAAAAAACTAAGCCCCTACAAAAGGGACTATCATAATCCTTTGTTCCCACTATTTGATTATAGTTTTATTTAAGAATACCTTGCCGCATATTTTTTACTCCTTTTCTGGAATTGAATTATTATATCACATCAGTTTTAGGAAAACAAGTATCTAAAAGAAATTTTTCTTCCCCTTATATGTAACAATCATACCGGCTTCCTAACGTTCAGAATGGTTTCTACTGTCTGCTGCGGTGTTTGGTTGGAATTGTCCAGCCAAAAGCCGATCCGTGGTGTTGTCTGCATTTTACTAAATACAAATTCAATGTATACAGAAAGAAATATATAAGGAGTGGGAGGGATTCCGCCGTAGTCGGCATTGTAGGAAAATCCAAAAGTTTAGATTTTCTCAAAATGCTTATCTTTTGGTCTTTGGTTCGGAATAGTGTAGTGCTGGCGGTCTATCTATTGTTTTCGGTTGCTTGCTTCTTTACCGTACATGAGCATTCAGTGTTGGGGATAAACACGACTGCCGCAGCATCCGGCATGACCAACTCACTATCGGAAAGCGTGGCACCGGGTGCAAGGGTGACAGTCGGCAACGCCAGCACATCGCGTGCAGAAAGCATGCTTGCACGCCGACGTTTACGAGTCCTGCCGGGGTCGGGGTTGGTGTTGTAATCGGCCCAATCCTTCTCTGGTGGCTTGGGGATCAGCGGGGGAATATCGTGTGGGGACATGGGTGCGGACCTCCTTCGGGTTCTGGCCCACAACCAGCCTGCCACCTAGGGCCTTGGCTTTGTAGGAAAAAGGTATCTAATCCATCCGTACAAAACTAAGGACCTACTGTGCAGCCTAACGGAAATGTCATCGTCGATACCATCTGCCGCACCGCAAAACTAGGAACTACTATCACCGGTGCCACAGAAAACGGTGACGTCACTGTTATTGAAGCCGAACCCGTCGAGCCGATCAATGAATGCCCTACCTGCGGGCAGCCTGGAGTATTCCGCGACCACGTCATCCGCAGCCTGGTCGATCTGCCCATCGTCGGCCACCCAACAACTTCATGTGCGCCTTCCACGCTACCGGTGCACCAACAAGCGTTGCTTGCAGAAGATCTTCCGTGCTGGCCTTGCCTGCGCGCCCGACAATTCAAAGACCACGGACCAGGTGACCCACTGGATCCTGCAACGACTCTGCCTAAATCGGATGAGCGTTGCCGCTGCACCCAAGTCATTAGGCCTGGGGTGGGATATGAAGTGTCCCAGGTTTTGTTCCGTTTGATGAAACCCGTTTTTGAAACAACGTACGGAGCACAACGCACGCCGATGCCAAAGCTTCCGCAACATCGACTACCTCATCAAACCCACGACAGTGGGATTCACACCCTCAATCCCCACGCGTGCAATCTTCGCACCTCAAAGATTGAAAAATGAAAGAAACCGGAGGTAACATACCCTTTCGAGTTTGTTACTTCCGGTGGTGCAGTTTGTTCAACTGCTCATCAGGATCTTACGGGGGATAACACTAACACACCCTGACTCTTGGAAAACGCAGCACACAGACCGTGCACACCCTCACCGATAAAATGGGCACCAGTCCCGAAAGGAGAAGGAATGTACACGACCATCACCCTCGCCGCACTCGCAGTACTTTTCGTCTTAATCATCCAGACCATCCGCCGCGAACGGCCAGAAGACCGTATGTATTACGCCGCGCTTGGAGGCAGCATAAGCGCAGCAATGATCCTTGTCCCCTCCTTCCTTTTCACCCAGGCCGGTCTCTCGCGAGAACTGGCCGCACTGCTCATCTCCTTCGGCCTACTAGCCTTGTGGATTACCATTGTCGGACTCCGCCTAAACGCAAGAACTAGCAGGTAAACCTGCATAACACAGAACATATGCTTTAGCATATGGCGGAACATACGCTATAACATATGCCTAAACATATGTTCCGCCATATGGCAGGACTCGCGGGCGCACGAATACGCAGATTCCCGCCCGCAGTAGAGAAAAGGAGGGCTACGGGCTCAGTGTGGGAGTATTGCGAAACCTTCGCGCGCCCATTAGCCTAAAAAGTGACAGCACAGTTCATCCCTGAATTGCGGCTGCACAATAAAAAGGGCCCCAACGAGTGCCAGCTCGTTGAGACCCTCGGGCCTAAAGACCCACGTGAAGCATCGCGGTAACGAGCTTCACGATTACGGTCACAAGAACTATGACCTTGGTAGCCACATCTAGCCAGTCAAGCTTGGTGGCATCAAGGTCTTTTCTTTTGCGACCGGGTGTATCCAATGAGTGTTTACCCATTGTCTACCTCCCTTTACGTCGTAGGGTTGTCCGCTCGCCTGAAAAAGGCGCGCGGGACAGCCCACGTCACGCGCGGGCCTTACCGCGCACCGACGAGGAAGTCACGCCCACGCCCCACCACAGGTGGCGGGGCATGATTGTGAACCGGCACTAACGTTAGCAGCCACCCCTGACGAGACCTAGAAGCATGATTTCACCCCTGCCTTTATAAAAGCCGCCCATGAGGGGAAACCCGTACAGTGCTACTTGCAGCTGCACTCAACACCGCTAATTTCTCTGCCTGTCACCCTATCTAGACGCACGAAAATGCTGGCAGTGCTACATAACTGCCGACATATGCTTTAGCATATGCCTAAACATATGTCCCGCCATATGGCAAGACATATGACGGGGCTCATGGGCGCGCTGATCTACCATCACGGCTGCACTACCCTAGGTGTTTTTCAATGCTCGATACACCGTAGGACGGGTTACCCCAAATTCCCGCGCTAGTGCTGCCTTTGACTCCCCTGCCAATATGCGCCGTTTAATCTCCGCTACTTGCTGCGGGCTAAGAGCGGGTTTGCGGCCTTTGTACTTTCCGGCCTTTTTCGCCAACGCAATCCCCTCCGCCTGGCGCTCGCGGATAATGGCCCGCTCAAACTCCGCGAAGCTACCGAGAATTCCGAGCATTAAATCCGCGCGCGGATCGGACGTGTCTTTCGCAAACGCGAGATTCTCATGCAGGAAAGTAACAGTCACACCCTTGCCGGTAAGTTCATCAACAATACCGCGCAGATCTGTCAGCGATCGGGCGAGACGGTCAATCGACGACACGACAAGTTCGTCACCGTCTCGCACGTACGCCATACACTCGACAAGTCCAGGGCGGGCAGTCTTGGTGCGGCCGGAAATCCTATCTTCAAAAAACCGGTCAATCCTGCCGGAAGCATTGAGTAGTTCTTTCTGGCGCTGATTATTCTGCTCCACCGTGGAGACACGGATATAGCCCACCCGCTGCCCATGCGAACCAGAGTCATTGACCATTAGTCTTCGCTCCGCGAAGGTTTAAAGGCGGCATTCTCTTGTTCTATGACTGCATCACGATACGACTCGATTGCATCCGAGAGGGCATAAAGCTGAACACCGTCGAGGCCATCAGCGTCAGCAAGCAAGGATTGTACAATCCTGCCCAACGCCTGCTGCCCCGACGAGAGTCCACCATGCAGATCTTTCACCCGCGCCAACGCGGGTACAGAGTCAATATGACTTTCAATATGGAAACCGTCAGACGATAACATCACACTCACCACTTTCTGTAAACATAAGGCTTAGACCCCGCTAGACACGTGTAAAACAATGCTAGGAACGGCCCTATTTTACAGGAAACATTCTGCCGCACACCGGCGTAACAATAGGGTGTAATCAGTTAACAGGTTCTATTCGCTGCAGGTTTCAAAGCAATCACATCCGCGTGGATTCGCTTCCCCACATCAAATCGTTGCAAAGAAGAAATAACGACCAAACCAGATGCTTCAAGGAGCCTTTCAATGATGTCCGCCGGGTAAAACCATGCTGGGCAAATTGCATGATCAAACTCCTTAACCTCATCTGCCGTGAAATACCCGACTAATAACTTCCCTCCCGGGAGAAGTCGGTCCGCTATTGCAGAAAAGTGCACAGCAAGTTCATTAGGCGAAACATGAATCAAGGAATACCAGGCCAGTATCCCACCATAGGCCCGTTTGCCAAGCTCAAGTGAACTGCGCTGCTCGAACTGAATCTCCGGAAATCGCGCCTGAGCAATTCGCACAAAGTCCTCACTAGGATCGACGCCCACAGCGTCATGACCTAGCGCAGTTAAAAAATTAGTCCAATGCCCCGGCCCACACCCCAAATCAAGAATCTTCTCCGAAGGAAGGTCACTTGCCCAGTTGGCAATCCGAGCCTGATCTAACATCGAAGTAGCTTCTATTGCCCCCAATGCATCCGCGTACTCCTGCGCACGCTTTGAATAACGTTGTGCAACGTCAGCAGCACTCGACATTTACATCAGTCCATCGCAGTCGCCGTCGACGACTAGAGCCTGACCGTCACGTAAAAGCAATAGATTCCAGCTTTCGCCATACTTTTCGACGGTGCCGCTAATGACCTCAATGGAATACGGACCGGTCGTCCCCTGCGCATGCGGAACTACAACGTACGGTGTCAACGACAACCCGGCGAAATCCTTCAACGCAGGAGCAGTGCCAGGATCATCCATTACCGAGATAGGCTCAATCGACGGTCCCGCAATCACCGCACCAGCAGAACTACCCGCATACGGCAAGCCCCCGCGAATCGCAGCCACCAGCACGTCGAAAGCCCCCGAAGACTTCAGCGCATACAGCAGAGAGAACGTCTCACCACCGGCAACATAAACACAATCAGCACGATCCAACTGCTGTTTAAATTCGTGAACGGGCGTCTCAGCAACCGTCAGCGGCACGAACTCTGAAGCGAGATCAGCAATAGCGCGCCTTTCTTCTCTTGCAAAAGGAGCTTCAGACATCGCTGAAGCAGCATCATCAATAAAGACAATCCTTCCGTGAAGAAATTCACTCAAACGGGGATGCAAGAACGAAGCAAGAAACAATTTCATACCTCAAGTATGGACCAATGCATCCGGTCCCGCAGACCAAAAATCTTCTCGAATACTTCGTGAAAACGGGATTTGCACCCTAAATCCTCACACATGCAATCTTCGGCCCTTAAAAACCGGAAAACGAAAGAAACCGGAGGTAACATACCCTTTCGAGTTTGTTACTTCCGGTGGTACAGTTTGTTCAACTGCTCAGCGTGCCCGGGGCGGGACTTGAACCCGCACGTCCTATAAGGACACTGGCACCTGAAGCCAGCGCGTCTGCCAATTCCGCCACCCGGGCAGGGTATTGATGTCTTGGCGACCAGCTAACCTTAGCACGCTGTACTGATAAATCGACAAATCCGCTGGCAAACCCGAGCTTTTTACTGAATACACAGGGAACTTTGCCGCGCGCGTCTACGTTTAGAGGGGGAAAGACACCTATACTGATCGCTGCTATATCGCTGTATTCCACCATCGCAGTGAGATAGTTCCCTGGAATACCCTTGAAAGGAGGACGGCACTTTCCCCATGGCATTGCTAGAAAAACTCGCCAAGCTGGATTCTTCCCTGCAGCGCGGATTGGACAACGGCATGGCCTTTGTCTTTGGCGGCAAGGTCGTCCCCGCGGAGATTGAAGAGCTGCTCAAGCAGGAGGCGCAGGACAACCTGTCCCGCGGTGATGACGGCAAGCTGTACAGCCCCAACGTCATGACCGTCGGTGTGTCCTCCAAGGACATTGAGAACCTCTCCCAAAATCGGGATATTCCTACGGATCTATCTGATCAACTCACTCGTTTTATTCGCAACAGTGGCTGGTCCCTCGCGGGGCCGGTCATCGTGCGGATTGCGGAGGAGTCAGGCCTGCGTACGGGCCAGCTGCGCGTGTCGTCCTTCCTGGACCACGAGCCCACAGAGGAAACCGGATTCGATGCGATTTTCCACCACGACCATGGTCAGGAGGACTCTATGACCCAGCCGCACAACGCCGACGAGGCAGCAACCACCGCTTTCATGGCGCCGAACCCGAATGAGCCGGCACCCACGCCACACGGCCCAGCGGTAACGCTCATGCTGCAGGATGGTTCCTCCCGTGTGTACCACGTGCGCGAAGGCTCCAATATCCTCGGCCGTAGCAACGACGCAGACCTGCGCCTGCCGGATACGGGTGTCTCCCGCCAGCATGCGGAGATCACGTGGAACGGTCAGGACGCGGTACTCGTTGACCTGCAGTCCACCAACGGCACCACGGTCAATGACACCCCGATTGACAACTGGCTGCTTGCTGATGGTGACGTGATTACCCTCGGCCACTCCCATATCGAGGTCCGCATTACGGGCCTTGAGAACCAGAATTATTAAGCCCCCACTCCCTCTAAAGTAAGGACCGTCCATGGACTCGATCGTGCTGCTGTCGCTGCGCATCGGCCTGCTGGTGTTGCTGTGGCTGTTTATTCTGGTCGCGCTCAACGCTATGCGCCGTGACGCCAATAAGGCGGCCGGCGTGTACCAGGCATCGGCCCCGGTGAAGGGGTCACAGAGGCGTCGAGAAGCGCCGCGTGAAATCGCCATCGTGGAGGGTCCCCTGCGCGGTTCCCACATGGAGCTGGGCACGCTCGAAGACTGTACGATGGGCCGCGCGCAGGACTGTGATTTTGTCACTGGTGATGATTTTTCCTCTGGCCACCACGCTCGTCTGTTCCGCCGGGGCAGCGAGTGGTTTGTGGAGGATTTGGAATCCCGCAACGGCACCTTCGTGGGTGGTGCCCGTATTGACCAGCCGGAACGCGTTGGTGTGGGTTCGGATATCAAACTTGGTCGGACGACCGTGAGGTTGATGGCATGACGTTGAGCCTGAATTTTACTGCAGTGACGGACCGCGGTTTGGTCCGCGACAATAACGAGGATTCCGCCCACGCGGGACCTCACCTGCTGGTGCTTGCCGACGGCATGGGTGGCCACGCCGCCGGCGAAGTCGCATCCACGACGATGGTGGAGCACATGGCGCCCCTCGAGCGCGATCCGGGCGATAACGACATGCTGGCCCTGCTGGGCGCGGCGGCGGAGGATGCCAACGCGGCAATCCGCGACCATGTGGATGAGCACCCGGAAACCGAAGGTATGGGCACCACGCTGACTGCGATGATGTTCAACGGCTCGCAGTTCGGCGTGTGCCACGTGGGCGATTCCCGCGGCTACCGCCTGCGTGACGGCAAGCTTTCCCAGGTGACAAAAGATGACACCTACGTGCAGTCACTCGTGGATGAGGGCAAGCTCGACCCAGCAGATGTCTCGTCCCACCCGCAGAAGTCTCTGATCCTCAAGGCCTACACCGGCCGCCCAGTGGAGCCGACGCTCTTTACGCTGGATGCCCAGGTGGGCGACCGCATCATGCTGTGCTCGGATGGATTGTCGGATCCGGTGACGGCGTCGACCATCGAGCAGGCGCTGAACCAGGGCTCGGTGGATGAGGCCGCTATTATGCTGCGCGATCTCGCGTTGCGTTCGGGCGGTCCGGACAACGTCACCATCGTAGTGGCAGAAGTCGTGGACGCAGAGCTTGACGACGTCTCCCCCATCACCGTCGGCGCCATCCAAGGCGTCGTGCCCGAGCCGACGCACCCGGATTCTTCAGCAAGCCGCGCGGCGAAGCTGATCTCGCCCCCAAAAGCACAAGCCGCTGAGGTACAACCCCGGGAGGTCACCGAGGATGAGCCGCAGCGGCCGCCGCGACGCAGCCGAGTGGGGTGGAAGGTTATCGCCTCCCTCGTCCTCGTGTTGGTGATTGTGGTGAGCGGCGGGCTGTGGATGAAGAATCACTTGGCCAGCAACTATTACGTGACCACGGATGAGGAGGAGGTCCTCACCATCCAACAAGGCGCGGATTTTGAGGTCTTCGGCCGCTCCCTGCACCACACCTATCAGCATGCGTGCTTGAACAAGGACAATTCACTCAAGCTGGGCACCGGTGAGTGCACAGGCGAGTATGCGCCGTTTAGGCTCACGGATCTTCCCGAGTCAGAACGAGCAGCCGTGGGCAACCTGCCCGCAGGCTCCTATGACGAGGTGCAGACACAGTTGACGCGCCTGTCGGAGAAGGCCTTGAAGCCGTGCGCCACGTCGAAAGACGCCGCGAAGGATAAGGACAAAGACGCCGCGGATGAGGCGAAAAAGGACGCCAAGAAGGATGCGGACAAGCCCTCACAGGGCAACTGCCGGGAGGTGAAGTAGGTGAGCAAGCTCTTTTCCCGTGGAACTGAGTTCGGCCTGCTCGTCTTCGCCACGGTAGTTTTCGCCATCACCTTGGTGAGCCTCGAGCTCTCCCAAGGCAACGTGCTGACCCTCGACGTGCTCTACCTCATCGGTGGCTTCATCGGAGTCTTCGCTGTAGCGCATCTCTTCCTGTGTTTCTTAGCGCCCTACGCGGACCAGATCATGCTGCCTATCGTCGCGGTGCTCAACGGCACGGGGCTTATCATGTTGCAGCGCCTTGACTTGGCTAGTGGCGGTGAGCTCGCGGTGCGGCAGGTGATGTGGACCGTCGTCGGACTTATCCTCTTTGCGCTGGTCCTTGTTCTTTTGCGGGATCACCGCTCGCTGACGCGCTATTCCTATATCTTGGGCGCGCTCGGCCTCATTCTCTTGGCGCTGCCGCTGGTATGGCCGCAGCCGCCAGGAGTGGAAGCCCGCATTTGGTTGTGGCTCGGACCCTTTTCCATCCAGCCGGGCGAGTTCTCCAAGATCCTGCTGATCTTGTTCTTCGCCATGCTGCTTACCCAGAAGCGCTCCCTGTTCACCGTGGCGGGCTTTAAGTTCTTAGGCCTGTCCCTGCCCCGCCTGCGTGACCTGGCCCCCATCCTCGTGATTTGGGGCATCGCCATTGTCATCATGGGCATCTCGAATGACTTCGGTCCGGCACTGCTGCTGTTTAGCACGGTGCTCGGCATGCTCTTTATGGCCACCAACCGCGTGAGCTGGCTCGTCATTGGTGTCATCCTCGTGGGCATCGGCGGGTTCGGCATCTACCAGGTCTCGGACAAGATTCAGCAGCGCTTCTCCAATTTCATTGACCCGCTGGCCAACTATGACACCACCGGCTTCCAGCTGTCCCAGGCGCTGTTCGGCATGTCCTCCGGCGGCATTACTGGTACCGGTTTGGGCCAGGGTCACCCGGACATGGTGCCGGTGGCGCATTCGGACTTCATCCTGGCTGGTATCGGCGAGGAATTCGGTTTGGTGGGCCTGGCTGCGGTACTTGTCCTCTTCGCTATGCTCGTCTCCCGCGGTTTCCGCACTGCGCTGACCTGCCGCGATACCTATGGCAAGCTGGTGGCCTCGGGCCTGGCTCTTACGCTCGCAGTCCAAGTCTTCGTCGTCACCGGCGGCATTTCCGCCCTGCTGCCCATGACGGGTCTCACCACGCCGTTTATGTCCGCCGGCGGCTCCTCGCTCATGGCCAACTACATGTTGTTAGCCGTGCTGCTGCGTATTTCCAACGCGGCTCGTCGCCCAGCGCGAGAGCTCACCTCGAACGCGCCGAGTGATACGTCCATGTTCCCCGCCATCCAGGAGGCCACCCGATGAATAGATCGATTCGCCTCGTCTCCCTCTTTGCCCTCCTTCTCACCGCCGTCCTCCTCGTGAACCTCACGGTGGTGCAGGCGTTTTCGACGGATAAATACGCCCACAACCCCAAGAATGTTCGCGGCTATCTGGAAATGCGCACTACCCCGCGCGGCCAGATCTTCGCCGGCGATACGGTCTTGGCGCAGTCCACCGCAGATGAGAACGGCAATTACTCGCGTTCCTACCCCACTGATTCCCCAGCCTTTGCCGATGTCACCGGTTACCTCTCGGAGCGCTTCGGCGCCTCCCAGCTGGAGGCCTCGCAGAATGACATCCTCAACGGCAAAGATGATTCTCTGCTGGCACACAATTGGCTCGATATGCTCTCCGGCAAGCCGCAGAAGGGTGCGAACGTGGAGGTCACCATCGACCCAGCGCTGCAGCAGGCAGCCTATGACCAGCTGGCCGGCCCCGGCTACAAAGGCGCGGCCGTAGCCATTCAGCCCTCCACGGGCAAAGTACTGGCTATGGCGTCCTCCCCCAGTTTCAATGTCTCCGACCTCATGGGCGGCAACGCGGCCGAAACGTGGGATCAGCTGCAGAATCAAGAGGGCAATCCGCTCATCAACCATGCCACGCAGGAGACTCTGCCGCCGGGTTCGATTTTTAAGATCATCACCACGGCTGCCGGCCTCAACAACGGCTTCAATCCGAATTCCACGCTGACCGGCGCGGCGTCCATCACGTTGCCGGATACGGTCACGGAGCTTACGAACTACGGCAACCAGGCCTGCGGCGGCGCAGACAGCGTCACGCTCCAAACCGCCTTTGCGCTCTCCTGCAACACGGCATTCGTGGAGATGTCTGAAGGTATCGGTGCCGATGAACTGCGCAAGTACGCCGAGGGATTCGGCGTGGGTGAGAAGTACTCGCTTGGTGTGGAAACCTCTTCGGGTGCGCTGGGTGAGCTAAGCGACGGCGCGCAGGTCGCCCAATCGGCCATCGGCCAGCGCGACGTCACCATGTCCGCCCTCCAGGCCGCGGTCATGGCCGCCACCGTGGCGAATAAGGGCAAGCGCATGGAGCCCTACCTCATCAACCGCATCACCGATGCCCAGATGAATGAGCTTCGCACGACTCAACCGCGTCAGGCCGCTGAGGCCATCAACGAGGACACCGCCAACACCTTGACGGACCTCATGTTCGCTTCTGAGCGTTCCACCTGGGGCTATGACGGCAACGGCTTTGCCTCCAAGACGGGTACGGCCGAGCACGGTGAGGGCCTTGCCCCGCACGTGTGGTACGTAGCCTTTGACCCAGAGAAGGACATTGCGGTTGGTGTTGTGGTCAAGGACGGCGGCAACCTAGGCGAAGGCGCTACTGGTGGACAGGTCTCCGGACCGATTGGCCGCGCCATCCTGCGCGCATACGGAGGTGAGCAGTAGTGAGCAGCGCTGATAACAAGGAACACCTACAAGCACTCATCGGTGAGGACTACCAGCTGCAGTGGATCGTCGGCCACGGCGGCATGTCCACCGTGTGGCTTGCCGATGATGTCCACAACGACCGCGAGGTGGCCATCAAGGTCCTGCGGCCGGAATTCTCCGATAACAACGAATTCCTCTCGCGCTTCCGCAACGAGGCCAAGGCGGCAGAGTCCATTGATTCTGAGAACGTCGTGGCCACCTACGACTACCGCGAGCTCGAGGACAACGGTCGCACCTTCTGTTTCATGGCCCTGGAGTATATCCGCGGTGAATCCTTGGCGGACCTGCTGGCACGCGAAGGCGCACTGCCGGAAACGCTGGCGCTCGACGTCATGGAGCAGGCCTCCCACGGCCTGTCCGTGATCCACCACATGGGCCTGGTGCACCGCGATATTAAGCCGGGCAACCTCATGATTACCCAAAACGGGCAGGTCAAGATCACTGACTTTGGCATCGCCAAGGCCGCCGCCGCCGTGCCGCTGACCCGCACCGGCATGGTAGTCGGCACCGCCCAGTACGTCTCGCCGGAGCAGGCCCAAGGTTACGAGGTCGGCCCAGCTTCGGACGTGTACTCGCTTGGTGTGGTGGGCTATGAGATGCTCGCCGGCAATCGCCCCTTCAGCGGTGATTCCTCGGTATCGGTAGCGCTGGCGCATATTAGTCAGGCACCGGAGCCCTTGTCGACGTCGATAAGCGCGCCCACGCGCGAACTGATCGGCCTTGCCCTGCGCAAGGACCCCAACACCCGCTTTGCCGACGGCAACGAGTTCACCAACGCCATCTCGGCCGTGCGCCAGGGGCAGCGCCCGCCGCAGCCGAAATCTGCCGCACTCGCTCCGCTCGCCGCCGAACCTTCCCCCTCCGCCTCGACGGAGATGCTGGGCAACATGGCCCACCCCACGACGGTGCGCCCGGCAACACAGCCGCCGACAGCGGAACCGCCGACGAAGAAAGGTGGATTCGGCACCGGCCTGCTCATTGCAGTAGCGATCGCTGCGCTCGTGGGCATCGGGCTCGCGGGATATAAATTCTTCACCGAGAACTCCAGCGAACCTGCACCCACGACTACGGAGCAGCCGACGGAAATCATCGTCACCGAAACCGTCACGCCGGAGACCACGGAGGAGCCCACCACTGAGGCCCCGACGAGCCGTGACACAGTGGAAACCACCACGGTGGAAGAAGAACCCCCAGCCCCCATTACCGTCACGACGACACATTCGATCATGCCGTCGCCCACCCAGGAGGTCTCCCCGCAGCAACCCACAGACGAAGAACTCGTACCTGAGGGGACACAACCGCAGGTCAATGACGGACCAACCGCCACAGCCGAACTAGAATCACAGGGCAACCCCACCGAAGAATCCGCGCTACAGGGAGGCCAGTAACCCACCATGGTCAGTGATCGGTACCACCTCCGCCAGTCCATCGGCACCGGCGGCATGTCTGAAGTCTACGAGGCTGAAGACACCGTCTTGGGACGCACCGTCGCCGTCAAAATGCTGCGCCCCGACATGGCGCGCGATGTCAACTTCCGTGAACGTTTCCGCCGCGAAGCCCAGAATTCCGGTAAGCTTAACCACCCCAATATCGTGGCCGTGTTCGACACCGGTGAGAAGGACGTCGACGGCATGATGGTGCCCTACATCGTCATGGAATACGTCCAAGGCCGCACGCTGCGCGATATCGTTCGTGAGGACGGGCCGTTGCCAGTGGGCGAAGCCGCGCGCGTCCTTAAACCCGTGGCAGATGCCCTGCAATCCTCCCACGAAGCAGGCATTATTCACCGCGATATCAAGCCGGCGAACATCATGCTCACCAACACCGGCCAGGTGAAGGTCATGGACTTCGGCATCGCCCGGGCCCTCGATGATTCCACGTCCGCGATGACGCAGACTTCTGCGGTCATTGGCACCGCGCAATACCTTTCCCCGGAACAAGCCCGTGGCAAGCCGGCCGACGCCCGCTCCGACGTCTACGCCCTCGGCTGCGTCATGTATGAAACGGTGACCGGCCGCACCCCGTTTGAAGGTGAGACTCCCTTCGCGGTGGCCTACCAGCACGTGCAGGAGGACCCGACCCCTCCCTCAGAGTTCATCGAAGAAGATTTATCGGACAAGCAGCGCCTTGGCCTCGATGCCGTGGTGCTCACTGCCATGGCTAAACACCCGGCGGACCGGTACCAGTCCGCATGGGAGATGGGCGATGACCTAGAGCGTTTGGCGCAAGGCCAGCTGCCGGAGGCGGCACGCTCGCACGTCAACGATGAAGATCACCCAACCACGATGGTGGCTCCAGTGTCGGCGCAACACCGCGCTCCGGTGGCGTCGACAAGGCCGAGCGAGGACGACGAGGGAGGCGGCGGCCTCAAGTGGCTCGCGGCCTTGCTCGCCGCAGCGCTTATCGCCATCGTCGGTTACTTTGCCTGGGACTTCTGGCAGAGCTCACAGCAGGAAGCCCGTGAGCGTGAGCAAGCGCAGCACGAAGCCGCGCAGCGCGCCAACATGGTCGTCGTGCCCAAGGTGAAGGACCGCCCGCGCAACGAAGTAGTGGAGGAGCTGGAGAAGCTCGGCCTCTTTGTCGCGATTAATGAGGAGCCTAGCCCTGACGTTCCGCGCGGCAAGGTCATCCGCATCAACCCGGCGGAAGGCTCTGAGCTGCAGAAGAAGTCCTCCGTCACGCTGACCGTGTCCTCCGGTAAGGAGATTACTGAGGTCCCTGACCTCACCGGTATGACCGTGGAAGAGGCCACCCAAGCGCTGGAGGAGGCTTCCCTGGAACTCAAGGAAGACATCGAGCAGGTCAACGATGATGCGCCTACGGGTGAGATCATTTCGCAGAACCCAGCCGGTGGCTCGCAGCTATCCAAGGGCTCAAAGGTCCACATCACGGTGTCCAAGGGCCAGAAGGATGTCAGCGTCCCGGACGTGTCCGGCATGGACCGCGACCGTGCCGTGGAGATGCTCAGCTCCATGGACTTTGAGGTGAACGTTAATTCGGTGGATTCTGAACTGCCGGAGAATCAAGTCATCAAGGTCTCCGAAAAGGGCCAGAAGCTCCCCAAGGGCAGCACGGTCACCATTGAGGTGTCTAACGGCATGCTGATTCAGGCACCGGACCTGGTGCACTCCACTCAGGGTGAAGCAGAATCCGCGCTGCGCGCGAAGGGCTGGTCCGGTTCCCTTGAGGTGGGCGAGCACATTCCGACCTCTAATCCCATCGACAGCGACAAGATTGGGTGGGCATCCGTCAAGCGCGGCGATGTCATCCGCAAGGACGCCACCATCGACGTTCGCTTCTGGGAATTCGACCCGTCCGCGTTGATCCCGCAGTAGCTCTTGATGCCGTAGCTGCTAAGGTATCCCACAGATTAAAACTCCCTACCTAAAGGTGTAGAAATGCCAAAGTCCAAGATCACGACGGAGGGCTCCCCGCTCCCCCAGTCCTCCAGCTCTGCTACCAACCGCACCCCGGTCAAGATCAACTCTGAGGGCACCCCGAAGTGGTACATCGCCATCATGCTCGGCCTTATGCTCATCGGCCTGCTGTGGCTCGTGGTGAACTACCTGACCGGCGAGTCCATCCCGTTCATGCAGGAACTGGGCCCGTGGAACTACGGCATTGGCTTCGGCCTGGCCATCATTGGCCTGCTCATGACGATGGGTTGGCGTTAGGTTTTCTACGCTTAAACCACGGAAGCGATGAACTCCTCGAGGTTCTATAGCGTAGCCGGTGTCGGCTGCATCATTTTAGTGATGCTCACCGTCACGGTGGACAAAAACTTCCTTACTCCCGGCGCACTCCTACTCGCCGGCCTCGGCGTCAGCTTGACGCCGCTGGCTATCCGACGTCCCTTCGTGGCGGCCTGCGGGTACGGTGCGCTTTTTGCGCTGACGGTGTGGTTCTCGGAGTGGCGCTCTTTCCTGCTTTTTGCGTGGAGCCCCGTCATCGTGGGCATCGTGGCGTTTCGCACGCGCTGGCTGTGGGCAGTCCTTCCAGCGGTGGTATACACATACCTCGTCACGACCGATCCATCGAACAACTATCTACCGGACTTCGAACCGCTAAGCCTAACGCTGCCGCTCTTCTTGTATGCGGTGGCGATCGGCATTGGCGCCGCGCTGCGCAAAACCCGGGACCAGCGTCTTGCCTCCGAGCGGCGCGCCGCCGAGCAACGCGAGGCCCTCATGACCGCGCTGCACGATTCGGTGGCGGCGACCTTGACCTCCGTGGTCATGCGCTCCGAAACCTTGGCGCTGACCCAAACGGATCCTTCCGCGGCCGACTCCGCGGAAGCTATCGCCGATGACGCCCGCCGGGCCATGGGTGAAGTCCGCGATCTTCTGCGAGTAATGAAGAATGAAAGCGTAACGCAGGGAGTTAAGTCGCTGGAAGAAGATCTCGACACCATGGTGAGCTTCCTATCGAGCCATGGCTTTGTGTGCGAGCCAGACATCAAGCTAGGAAAGACGGGTCAGCTTGCACTACCGCAGAAGCTCTCACTCGTATTTTCCGAACTCGCCGTGAACATACTCAAATACGCCCAACCCGAATCACGCGTAACCATCGAAGCCAGCAGCACCTCTAAACACGTTAACGTGCGCATCACGTCTTCCATTGCCACACAGCAGTCGCGTCAATTCATGACGACCAGCTTAGGTTTGGGTGAGATCGCCCGCCGGGTGCGGAGAGTTCATGGCACATTTGGCAGCGGGAAAGAGGCTGATCAATGGGTCACACGCCTATCGCTTCCTGCTGCCTGCCTGAGAAAAATATAGTAAAGTGGCCCGGTAGTCATCGATCTTTGAATATTAAAGGTAAAACATGCGCACTTCCCTCGCCGCGGCCGCCGCAGCGCTGGCCCTTATCTCCGCACCGGTAGCCGGTGCATCTGAGCCCACCGCAACTACCGAAAACACCACCGCTTCCGAGTCCACCGGATTCACCTTCTACAAGTCTTTCGCACGCGAATTCGCCGACGAATTCCGTTGCTCCACCAGCCCGGAGCGCTGGTGGTGCGGAGGCTAGGAGGCCACCCCTGTTCCTTCTGACCACGTTTCTCCCATGAGCATTCGGGTCTTCCTCGTGGACGATGACGAGCTCGTCCGCTCGACTTTCCGCGTCTATTTCCAGACCACCGACGACATCTCGGTCGTCGGTGAGGCCACCAACGGTGCGGATTGCTTGGCCCAGATTGAGGAAACCAAGCCGGACCTCGTGCTGGCTGATATTCACATGCCTCAGATGGATGGCATTACCCTTCTGAAGCACCTTAACTCCGCGTCGAACCCGCCCACTTTTTTGGCGGTGACCGCCTTCGACTCGGATGACACAATGCTCAAGATCCTGCGCGCGGGCGGTGCTGGCTACATCTTGAAGAACCAGCGCCCGCGCTCCATCATCGAGGCTGTTCGCTCAGCTGTGGAAGGTGGCACCGTCATCGCCCCGGCCGCCATGCATCGCTTGGTGGATTACATCGGTGAACCCAGCACCCCACGTGATCCCGTTGCTGCCGCTATTGAGGGCCACGATCTCCATGACGCGGAGGTTGCCGTTCTCAAGCTGCTTCTTGCCGGCAACTCTAACTCAGAGATCGCCGCCGCCACCGGCTATTCCGAGTCCGCAGTGAAGAAGCACGTCTCTCGCCTCATCACCATCTTCGGCGCCAGCACGCGCCTGAACTTGGTGACGAAGATTTTAGGTGGCGCTGGCTCCTAATCCGAACTTCACTCTAGCGCCAGAACCCCTTTTCGTAATACGATTACGGTTATGAAAACTATCAATGGACAGCCGATCAGCGAAGAGCAAATTGATGAATGGGTAACGGAAGCCGAAAAGGGTTACGACGTGGAGACTCTTCGTACTCGGGGGCGGAAACCCCGCGACAACCAAGCCGCAAAGATTATCTCGATTCGCTTTTCGCCCAATGAAATTGCAGACCTGGATAGGTATGCCGCAGCTCATGGATGGTCCAGGTCGCAGGCAATCCGTGAAGCACTAAGAAAAGCCATTTAAAATGGAGGTTCGCCGGAGTGCCACAAAACACGGCATCAGGCCGGAGGATTCCGTAGCTGCAGCCACATCGGCTTGTGTCTTTAAAGCGCCACTCGACGACGAGAACCCCCAACGAGAGCTTCGCCTCGGATTCGATGGCTCAATGAGATTACTTGAGCTCGTTGTTCTTATCTGGGACGACGGGACCGAGACCATCATTCATTCCATGAAGGCCCGCAAGCAGTACCGCGCTCTGCTCGACTAGTACTCAGAATCTAGTACACGCTCCTGCCTTTTCGCTCTCTATTTTGAGGCCTTTTGCCACCACCCACCCCGTAACCGGAGAGCTGTTAACACGGTGGGTACAAAGTTATCCACAAGGTGGGGATAACTCTGTGAAAATCAAAATTCACAACCCTTGTCCACAGCCTGTGGATAAGTGTTTTCACGCTCCCCACAGGGCGATTAAAAACTGCAATCGAACGCGATTCACCTGCCGATCTGGGCAAATCTTGGTGCACACGTTCGGTAAATTACAAAAATGTAGTTATCCACAGTGTGGATAACTTATGTGGAATTCTTTCGCACAAAGGTTTTCGTGGATAACACGCCCGAGTTATCCCCAAAGCCCAGCTCGTAGCGCCGCCAACACGGCTACCACGACAGCGATTAGCCATATCCCCAGCCAGCGCAGCCACGTGCGTTGACGAAAGAGAAATGGTGCCAACAGCAGTCCTGTGAGCAAACCGCCCAAGTGCCCCCACACAGAGACGTTCTCCGCCACGAAGCTGTAGATCACATTGGCCACCACGAGGACGATGGGTGCTCGCAGATCTAGGCCGCGGCTGCGGTACACGCCAATCAGCAAGCCCATGAGCGCGAAGAGAGCACCAGAGGCGCCCACCGTGGGCGTGCCGAAATCCATCCACAGCACTGCAGCGGATGAGCCCACAATGGAGACGAGATAGGCCGCCACATACAGCGCGCTGCCGAGGGCGCGTTCTACTTCCCTGCCCACAAACAGCAGCATCACCATGTTGACCAGGAGGTGCCCGGCGTCGAGGTGCATAAAGCCCGCGGTAATGACAGTTATGGGGTGCTCGGACACCTCAGGGCCCCACAGCGTCCAGTCTTGGGCCAAGGTGCTGAGATAGTAGGGCGTGGAGAGGGATCGGGCTTGAATGGCCGTGGCCAACCAGGCACCGATGCACAGGACCATGAGCACCAGGGTGGCCGGTGCTGATTTCAGATAGTTCTTCACACAAGCTCCTTATACGCACCAAGCCCGCCACCACATGTCGTGGCAGCGGGCTCGGATGAAAAGCTATGAACGCTTAGGCGATCTCGATGGACTCGATGACAACGTCCTCAGCGGGACGGTCCATGCGGTCGGTGGAGACCTTCGCAATCTTGGATACAACCTCCTGGGAGGCGGCATCGGTAACCTCACCGAAGATGGTGTGGTGGTTGTTCAGGTGCGGGGTCGGCGCCACGGTGATGAAGAACTGGGAGCCGTTGGTGCCCGGGCCGGCATTAGCCATGGCCAGCAGGAACGGACGGTCGAACTGCAGCTCCGGGTGGAACTCGTCTTGGAACTGGTAGCCAGGGCCGCCACGACCGGTGCCGGTCGGGTCGCCACCCTGGATCATGAACTGGTCAATGACGCGGTGGAAAATAGCGCCATCGTAGAACGGGCCGGACTGCTCGCCCTTTGCGTTCTGGGTAGTGTAGTCCTTCTCGCCCTTAGCCAGGCCAATGAAGTTCTCCACGGTTACCGGTGCGTGGTTACCGAACAGGTCGATAACAATGTCACCGTAGTTGGTGTGCATCGTTGCAGTTGCGGTCTTCTGAGTCATGCCTGCCATTGTATGGAAATTTCGCCCAGCGCGTCGTTCCGGCGCGACGCTGTCAGCGATCTGCGTAGTGTGTCAAGCATGATCCGCGCTGTTCTCTTCGACCTTGATGACACCCTCATGGACCACACCGCTGCCATGCATGCGGCTGTGGAGGACTGGCTTCCGGGCGGGCATCAGGAGCGTTTTGCCGAAATAGAAAAGAAGTGGTTCGCCGCCTACGAACGTGGCGAGGTCACCCATCAGGGCCAACGAGTGGAGCGTTGCCGGGAGTTCCTGGGCCGGCCGGAGATGTCGGAACAGGAAGCTCTGGCGGAATATAGCACGTATCTGGCTGCGTACGAGAAGCACTGGTGCGCGGTGGACGGCGCGCGGGAAGCATTGGAGTACGTTCTGAGTTTAGGTCTCAAGGTCGGCATTCTGACGAACGGTGCACGAGACATGCAGGAAGGCAAGCTGCGCGCAGGCGGGCTCGACCTGCCTGGGATAGAGCTCTTTCCCACCGTGGAAATGGAGCATCCGAAGCCGCACCCGGAGGCCTACCTCGAAGCTTGTCGACGTATGAGCGTGGAGCCAAGCTCCACACTCATGGTGGGCGATTCTATAGCCAATGACGTCGAAGGCGCACGAGCGGCGGGGCTCAAGGCGCTGCACTTCGATAGGGACAAAAACGGAGACATCGCCGCGCTCAGTGAGCTCACGGCGATGAACGGTTTAAATCCAGAGATTTAAACCCCTAGAGGCTAGAGAGAACCTCGTCGCGGGCTAGGACCAGGTTACGCAGAGAGGCCTCAGTCTCCTCGTAACCGCGGGTCTTCAGACCGCAGTCCGGGTTGACCCACAGGCGCTCGACCGGCACGTTCTTCAGAGCGGCGCGGATGAGCTCGGCCATCTCTGCCACGGACGGGATGCGCGGCGAGTGGATGTCGTAGATGCCCGGGCCGATCTCGGAGTGGAACTTCTCATCGATGTCCTCGAGCAGCTCCATGCGGGAGCGGGCCGCCTCAATGGAGGTGACGTCGGCGTCGAGACCAGCGACGGCGTCGATAATCTGGCCGAACTCCGAGTAGCAAAGGTGGGTATGAATCTGGGTGGTCGGCTTGGCCTCAAGTGCTACGAGGCGGAAGGAACGCACGGCCCAATCCAGGTAAGCCTTGCGGTCCTGCTCGCGCAGCGGCAACAGCTCGCGCAGAGCGGGCTCGTCGATCTGGATGATGTCGATGCCAGCTTCCTCGAGGTCGCGGACTTCGTCAGCCAGCGCCACACCCAGCTGGTCCGCGGAGACGGACTGGTGAACGTCATCGCGCACGAAGGACCAAGCCAGGATGGTCACCGGGCCGGTGAGCATACCCTTGACGTGCTTCTCAGACTGGGACTGAGCAAACTTCGCCCACTCAGTAGTCATGGCCTCCGGGCGGGAGATGTCGCCGACGACGATTGGCGGACGGGTGCAGCGAGAGCCGTAGGACTGGACCCAGCCGTTCTCGGTGACGACGAAGCCGTCGAGGAGCTCGGCGAAGTATTGCACCATGTCGTTGCGCTCCGGCTCGCCGTGAACGAGGACGTCCAGGCCTAGGCGCTCCTGGAGCTCGATGACGCTCTTGACTTCGTTGCGCAGGGCTTCGGTGTAGTCGGCGTCGGAAAGCTCGCCCTTGCGGTGCGCGGCGCGGGCGGCACGGATCTCAGAGGTCTGTGGGAAGGAACCGATGGTGGTGGTCGGCAGCTGCGGCAGGCCGAGGGCTTCTTGAGCCTTGTTGCGTTCGGCGAACTCCGGCTGGCGCTGGACCTGGCCCTCCGGCAGCTGCGCGGTACGATCCTGCACTGCCTGGTTGTGGGTACGGGCGGACTCAGCGCGGGTGCGCACGGCACGGTCGGCCTGTGCGTAGGCGTCCGGGGCGTCGAGCGGGCCGGCAGCAAGGGCTACGACCTCACGAACCTTCTCGTCGGCGAAGGCGAACCAGGTGGCAACATCGACCGGCAGGGAGGTCTCTGCCTCGACGGTGTGCGGGACGTGCTGCAGGGAGACGGAGGTCGTCACGGAGACGCCCTCGCCTAGGGTCTCGAGCTTCTCGCGCAGGTCGCGCAGGTTTGCGGCCCAGACGTTGCGGCCGTCGATGAGGCCGGCGGCGAGGTGGGTTGCTTCGGCGAGCTTGGCGACGCGCTCGAGGTAGGAGTTGTCCAGCGCCAAGGTGCCCACGGAGAGATCGACCTGGGCGGCCTCCGGCTTAAGCTCAGCAATGGCGTCGAGGCCCGCGTTGAGGGAACCATACGGCGTGGTCAGGTAGACCTGCGGGCGCTTCTCAGCACCGAGGATGCGGCCATAGGCGGTCTTGAGGGCGGCGGCCAGGGAGGCGTCGTCAGCTGCGGCGAGGTCAGCAACGAGGGCCGGCTCGGCCAGCTGGATCCACTCCACGTTGGCGTCGGCAAGCTGCTCCAACACGGTGAGGTAGGACTCCACCAGCTCATCGAGGCGGTCGAGCGGCTGCTTCGTAGCGCCCTCAGCCTGCTTGGACAGTGCCAGCAAGGTAACCGGGCCCACGAGGACCGGGCGCACAGTGTGGCCGGCCGCGCGGGCCTCCTCCACAATCTTCAGTACGCGCTGCGGGCGGGCGGTGAAGGGCTGGTCATCGGTGATTTCCGGAACGATGTAGTGGTAGTTGGTGTCGAACCACTTGGTCATCTCCAGCGGCGCGGTGTCCTTATTGCCACGGGCCAGGGTGAACTCGTCATCGAGGCTCTCGCCCTCGACCGCACCCACGGTCAGCGCGGTCTCGAGGACGTGGTCGTAGTAGGCGACGTCGGCCGGGATAGCGTAATCCTCAGTGAGACCCAGCTCCTTGAGTCGAGCATAGGTATCAAGGCGCAGGGAGTGCGCGGCGGACTCGAAGGTCTCGGCGTCAATCTTGCCGGACCAGTAAGACTCCAGCGCGCGCTTGAGCTCGCGATGAGCGCCAACGCGCGGGTAGCCCTCAATCGTGGCCTTAGGGAAGGATGCGGTCATGGGGTGACTCCAATTCGATTCAGCAGGTCAGTCGTAATGTCAGGATTGTTGTGTGTGTAGATGTGCAGTCCATCGGCACCGGCGTTCAGCACGGATTGCGCCAATGAGGCTGTAATCTGCATGCCTATTTCTTGTTCTTCCTCGGGGGAGGTCGCTGCCGCGAGCCGGTCAAGGACCTTTGTCGGCCCATCCAGCCCGGACAGCTGGCACATTCGCTCCACCCGAGCACGACTAGTCATAGGCATGATCCCGGGGATGAGCGGAATGCGCACGCCCGCCAGCCGGGCGCGCTGGGCAAAGCAGACGTAGTCCTCCGCGTCGAAGAAGAGCTGGGTAATGGCGAAGTCCGCGCCGAGGCGCTGCTTGGCCAAAAGGACGTCGATGTCCTCGTCCGGCGTGGCGGACTCGGCGTGGCCGTTGGGGTAACAGGCCACACCGACCGCCAAGCGGCCCGCAGCCAAACGCGCCACGCGAGCGGATTCCCAGCGGCGGATAAGCCGGACGAGGGAGTCTGCATGCGGCAGGTGGCCTTCGGGCATGCCCTCCTCCGGGAGGTCACCGCGGAGGGCGAGGAGGCCGCGCACGCCGGCGTCGACAAGCGTGTCGATCCAGTTCACGAGCTCCTGCTCGGTACCGGCGGTGCAGGCCAGGTGAGCCAGCGGACGCATCGCGGTATCGCGGGAAATCTTCTCAATGAAGGCCGCGGTGCCCTTTAGCCAGCCAGAGCGCTGGGAGCTGGTCACAGCAATGTAGTCCGGGGTATACGCGGACAGGGTGGCGAGCAGGCGGTCGATTTTGGCGGCATCGGCGTCGTGACGCGGCGGGATCACTTCGAAGGAAAGCGCGGTGCGCTCAAGACGCCTAGGTGTATCTTCGCTGATTTGGTCTAGTGGCGCGGATGCGGAGAGTCGCGGGGACATGGTCACCTCCTCTGCAGGTTATCGGGGTAAGCCTTCGTTGCTGTTGATGAAAACGTACCAAGCTGTCCATTTTCACGGGAAGCATTTGACGATTGGTGATATCTTTCTACGCCAGCCAGCTGCACCGTTAGCAAAACCCGAGGTGAATAAAATATTCTCGATCCGTACAAAGCTGTCTATTTGGGGCGTACTGCTTAGCGCTCCCCACACTCAGTGGCGGGGCATGGCCGGCGCCACTACGCTGAAAGGGAGTACCCAGCGAAATAACACCGCTCCTCCCCTAACACACGCTATGAAAAGGAGAACCACTCCCGATGAACTCCACCGCTTTGTCCACCACCATCCAGGTGGCCTCCTCCCTGTGGAACCGTTTCCAGGACTACCGCGAGGAAAAGTCCCGCGAGGCCTACTCCGTTCTTGAAACCGCTGCCGCACGTATGGACGAGCGCGACCAAGACTGGTTCCCGGAGGCCCGCCGAGAGGCTGGTGCCGTAACCAAGGCCGCCCACTCCCGCCTCGAGCGCGCCCTGGAGGAGCTCAAGGAACGCAGCGAAAACACCGCCGAGAAGCTAGCCGCTGCGGCCGAAGACGCCCAGGACAAGGCCTCCACGCGCCTGAGCAAGGCACAGAAGCAGGCCGAAAAGAAGGCCGCCTCGCTGCGCAAGCAGACTGAAAAGAAGGCCTCCAAGGCAGACAAGAAAGCCCGTAAGAAGGCAGCTCAGGTTCAGAAGAAGGCCCGCAAGGCCACCGGCAAGGAGAAGAAGGGCTCAAAGGTATGGCTCATCTCCGCACTTGTGGCCGCAATTGGCGCCATCGCCGGTGGTGTGTACTACTTCTTCACCCAGAAGAAGAAGGAAGAATCCAAGGTTCCGCCGCGCGTGGAGGACTTCACCACCCCGTCTACCTCTGCACCGCAGGGCTCCACCTTGGTCTACACCTCCACCACCGAGGATGACGCTAAGGTCCCGGCGCAACAAGGCTCCGACTTGGCTGAGGATGGCGTCGTCGAGCGCGATGAGGAGCTGCTGGGTTCCCTCGATGAGCAGCTGGCCAAGCACCGCGAGGAAGAAACCGCTATCCAGGACGCCGTGGAAACCGAAATCGAGGTCAGCAACGCTGACAGCGAGGGCGTTGACACCTCCCGCATTACCGATGACCACGAGTCTGAAGGCAAGCACCGCCTGCGCACCGAGGATGAGAATTAATCCCTTCGCCAGCTAGGCCACCCTACCTAGCTCACACCTCAGGAACCCTCTCCCCCCGACTTTGGGGGAGAGGGTTTCGTTGTCTTGATCTCACTGCTTTGCCCCCGCGCGCGCGACCTGCTTGAATCGATCGATAATTGGCATCGATTGCCCAACGATCGGTGCCCGCGCGTTGTTTTCGCGCTGGAGTTTTAGTGGTAGCAGCACCCCCAAGGAGATTAGGACATGAGCTTCGAATCACTCATTGTCAAGCTCAAAGGTGGCGACACCTTTTACTTCCCCGCAGGTGCCGTCGCGGGCGACCCCTCCTCCCGCGTAGATAACCTGCGCTTCGCCATTGAGAATGGCACCCAATTCAACTCTGTTGACGACTACGGCGTGGAACGCGAGTTCAACGGCTACGACGTGGACAACTACCACCTCTCCTAAAAACTGTTATCTAAGTCACCATACATCGCTGCGGGGTAATAAGATGAGTCTTTATGACTCACTATCCGCGCATGAAGACGTGGTCGTGGTACCTTCCCGATGAACCACCTACGGGGGAGGTTTCTCTCACCGACACCACCGACTTCTCCCGCCCAGCTAAAGCCACATGGCGGCTGCTCGGTGCGCAGCGCACCGGCGTTATCGGCATCTTCATAGCCACCTTTATCAACGCCCCGCTGGGCGCGTTGGTCTCCGTTATCATCGGCCAGACCACGCAGTATGCCTTCTCCGATCCCTCCTGGCGCACCGTAGCCCTGCCGCTTGCGGCCACAGCGGTCATCCTCTACATCGCCTACATTTGCGAAGCCACGGCGGATGCGTTTACGGATCTGAGCCAGGCACGCACTACCCACACGCTGCGCCTTAATCTGCTGGATAAGTTGTTAGAGGCCTCGACCGCCGGGATTAATCCGGGCCGGCTTCTCAACACGATGGATGAGGATTCGCATTACGTCGGCCAGCTCAAGCAAATCCTCAACTTCCCGCTGGTCATGGTGGGCTACCTCTTAGGCGCAATGGTTAGCCTCGCCCCGATTTCCTGGCAGGTCTCCTGCGCGCTCCTCCTCGGCGCGCTCGCCACATCGTTGGCGTCCTGGGCCACGGCAAAGCCGCTGACTAAGGTAGCTGCGCGCCGCCGCCAGCTGGAAAACACCGCACTCTCCCTCGCCACGGACTTTGCGCAAGGCTCCCGCGTCATTAAGGGCCTCGGTGCCAAAGATATTGCCCGCCAGCGTTTTTCCGATGCCGCTCAGGACGCGCTGACCGCCATGCTCAAGGAAGCACAACGTGCATCCATCATGGCGTGGATTCGCCAGATGGTTCCCGCCGCCTTCGCCGTGGGCATTCTTGCGTGGACCTCCTGGGAAACCTTTGAGGGCCGCATTGCCCCCGGCGGCATGATGGCGATTACCATGCTCGTGCCGCCAGCACTGACCGTGTTGGGAGTCTCCCTGGGCCTACTTACTGAGAACTGGGCCAGGGCACAGGCCTCCGTGGAGCGCGTTGGCGAACTACTCGGTGACCTCTCCGCCAACACCACCGATACCGCCAGCGCGCCCATCGAGCTCTCCCCCGGCCTCCACGTGTGGATGCCCACCACCACTGAAGGTCGCACCACTGTGGACTCCTGGGCGCGTTACCTCAACGACCACGGCGCCTTGTGCCCACCGCACCGCATCTCCGTGCTGGAGGGCACCCTGCAGGACAACGTCGATCCCCTCCGCAGCGCTAGCACCGCACAGCTTCACGACGCCCTCCACGCCTCCGCCTGCGAGGACATCGTTATCCGTCTCGGTGGCTTCGGCCCCAACGGTGAGCTCCCCTCCGCTCCCATTGGCGAGGCCGGACTCAACCTTTCTGGTGGCCAGCGCCAACGCGTCGCCCTTGCCCGCGCACTCGCGCTCGACCCCGATGTCCTCGTGCTCGACAACCCCACGACGGGACTGGATTCGTTGACCCTGGCGGACGTCGCCAAGCGCGTGCGTGACTTGCGCGCCGGCAAGACCACCGTGATCATTACATCCGCCTCCACGTGGGCCGCCAACGCCGATGAGGTGGTGGAACTATGAGCACCGCACAAAAGAGCGCCACCATAGATCGCGCCGACGCCCTCGCCCCCGCTTCCCCACAGGAATGCCTGCGCTTCCTCAAGACCCTGCCCAGCGCGCCCAGCAGACTCGGCATCGCCCTCTTCTTTGGACTGTTTACCGTGACTGTCATCATGATGAACCTGGTTTCCCAAGTTCTCGGCCGCGTCGTGGACATCATCCAGGGCGTGGAGCTGCCCGTCCTCGGCACGGGGCGCAGCGCCATGGTGGGCGCACTTATCATCATTGCCGTGGGCTACCTCGTGGAGGTCACCGGCCGCACCCTGGGCCGCTACCTGGTCACCTCCACCACCCGCCGCCTCTCGGTGGATCTACGCACCTCAGCGCTGGATTCCACCCTCGGCGCTCCCGTGCCCGCCGTCATGGAGCTGGGCACCGGCAACGTCATCACGCGCCTGTCCAAAGACATCGACACCGTGGTGATGACCATCTCCATGATGGGTGACCGCCTCGTTCTCACCCTCTTCATGCTGCCACTAACTGCGGTCATGATGGTGTTCATCCACCCTGCCTATGCCCTGCTCTTCATCGCGGTAGGCTGCCTGCTCTACCCCTTTATCCGCGGCACCATGCGGGATATCCCCGCCGTGGCCAACGAAGTCTCCTCCGTGGAGGCCTACCGCAACAACGTACTGCTGGACACCATCCGCGCACTGGAAACCCTCCGCCAGTTCACGCTCAAGGACTGGGCGCATACCCGCATGGAGCGCTACTCCTGGGACACTGTGCAGGCCTGGGGCAACAAGGTCCCGCTCATTAACCGCATCGTCGGCCAGGGCGCCCTCGCCTTCGCGGTGCTGCTGCTGGGCTCAGTAGCCATGTCCGTGCCCATGGTCATGGCCGGCTGGCTTACCCAAGGCCAAGCCACTGCCGCGGTTCTGCTCGTCATGCGCCTCGAAGTCCACGTGTTCAACATCCTCTTCTTCGCCGGCGAGATCCAGCATTCCGTGACCTCCCTCGGCCGTGCCGTCGCTCTCGCCACCCTCGATGACACCGCCGGCACCACCAGCACCTACGGCGAAGGACACCACCAGGACACCCCGCGTCTCACCCACGCCCCCACCATCACCATTAAGAACCTCTCCTACAACTACCCGGGTGGCGCGCCTGTGCTTCGCGACGTCTCCCTCACCCTCACCGCCGGCACCACCACCGCCCTGGTGGGTACTTCCGGTGCGGGTAAATCCACCCTGGCGTCCCTCGTCGCCGGTCTGCAGTACCCTACCCAGGGCAGCATCAGCCTCGACGACATTGACACAGCCACCGTCCCCAACACGTGGATCACCGAGCACGTCGCGCTCATTACCCAAGAGGTGCACCTCTTCTCCGGCTCGCTGCGCAATGACCTTCTGTTGGCCAAGCCCGGTGCCAGCGATGAAGAGCTGTGGGCGGCACTCCACACCGTGGGTTTGGACGAGCACTCCCGTTGGCTGCCCCAGGGCCTCGACACCCTCATCGGTGCCGGCAATGAGGAAATTGGCGCGGAAGCCGAACAGCAGCTGTCACTAGCCCGCATGATTCTGCGCCAGCCTCCAGTCCTCATCATGGACGAGGCCACCTCGGAAGCCGGCTCCGAGCATGCCGAGGTCCTCGAACATGCCGCCAAGGCCGTCACCGAAGGCCGCACCGCACTCGTCGTTGCCCACCGCCTAGACCAAGCCCGTGAGGCCGACCGCATCATCGTCATGGAACAAGGCCAAATCGTGGAAGACGGCACCCACGCCGAGCTCATCGCACTAAACGGCCGCTACGCCAAGGCTTATGCACAGTGGGAGCACGGCAGCTAAGTGAAAGCACGGCAACTAGAACCAGCTTGGGAATAAGCGCGCATCTAAGCGAAAACGGTTTTCTTGATCGCCCGTCGAATCAATTCTGACCGGCTTACCTTTTCCTTCGCCGCAACTCGGTCAAGAGTGGTTAGCTCTTCTTGCGTCAACCTTACGGCCACGACCTTGGCAGGCTCAGAACTTCTTCCGGGACGTCCACGCCCTCGCTTTTTCAACTCCTGGGGGTCATAACCGCGCTCGGCTTCTGCGACCCATGCATCCAATTGCTTATCTGAAACTTCCACAGGCATGGGACTATCGTATAACGAAAAGTTGTCTCTGCCACCGTCTCGAACGAGCATACTTTCGGTCTCTACCATAGGAACTATGCATCTTCTCCCCTTGACTGAAGCCGACCGCACCTACCTCGCCCGCCTCAACTTCCTTGCCGATACGTTTGGCGATGAGCACAAAGCACTCCCTGATGGTTTTGAGGAGGGCTTTGACTACTACCTAGGCGGCTGGGAACCTTCCCGCGGCGGATTCATCGCCTGGGAAGGACACGTGCCCGCCGGCGGTGTGTGGCTCAACTGGGGCACGGCTGAGCGCCACGGCTTTGGTCACGTGGCTGAGGGCATTCCAGAGCTCGCTCTCGCCGTCGAATCTCGCTTCCGCGGCCAAGGTGTAGGCACCGTGCTTATCGACGCTGCCACGGACCTCGCCCGTGAGATGAACGCTCCCGGCATTTCCCTCTCCGTGGCCAAAGACAATGACCGTGCCCACCGCCTCTACCTACACCTCGGCTTTGAGCCGGTCAGCGAACGCGACGGCCACATCGTCCTAGTCAAGCGTTTCAGCTAAACCCCATACGTAACATAAGTAAACTTTCTTCACTCTAGTTGCGTGTCACTAGGCTTTTTATAGCTACAACCGAGCGAGAATTAGGGGTCGAATTGTCTCCGTAGAAGGTTGTCATGCGTCGAAACAGAATAATTACACACTCGCTCGCTGCCCTCACGCTTGCAGTCTCCACCGCACTGCCCAGCGTTGCCACCGCAGCTGAGCTTCCCACCCTCCCCCAACCAGGAATCCCGGCACCACAACTGCCGGTGCTTCCCGATGTCCAGAAGGAAATCGACCGGTTGGAACAGGACGCCTACAACGCCCTCCCAAAGGAACTGCAAGACAACCCCGTCTTCGCCGGCTCGTCTCGCCCCCAAACCAACGAATCGAAGGCCAAGACGAAGTCCGCGAACAAGAACGACAACCAAAACGCGAACAAGCGCAAAGAACAGAACAACCAGACTCAATCCGTAGCGGATGCAACATGTTCCAACTGCGTTGCCATCACCTACGATGACGGCCCAGGTGAGCTCACGAACCAACTACTTGACACCCTCAAGGCCAAGGACGCTCACGCCAGCTTTATGGTGCTGGCACCCAATGCCTACGCACACCCGGAGCTCCTTCGCCGAATGAAGGCCGAAGGTCACACCGTGGGCAATCACACCGCCTCACACCGCGAGCTCGACAAGCTTTCGCCCGGCCAAGTTGACGGTGAAATCAAGGCAGGAGCTGCCGCCATCAAGGCAGCCACCGGCGATAGCCCACGCTGGCTCCGTCCTCCCTACGGCGCTACCAACAACACCGTCAACAATGCCGCCAAGGCCAATGGCCAAGCACAAGCTCTCTGGTCTGTCGATACCTTGGACTGGAAGGACCGCAACACCGATCACGTTTGCAGCGCCGCTGTCGACGGCGCACACCCCGGTGCCATCATCCTCATGCATGACATCCATCCCACTACTGTCGCAGCTACCAACTGCGTCATCGACGGCCTACGCGCCAAAGGATTTGAGCCCGTCAGCCTCGACCGTCTCATCCCGAACTCGGAACCAGGAAAGCAGTACCTAAATCGCTAGGTGGCACAAGATTTAGTGTGACCACGAGGGAGCTCCCAGTAACTCGCAATACCAATATAGAAAAGAAGGCTCCAGCAACTTTGGTTGGAGCCTTTACCCTTCTATGGAATCAGTCAAAGGGTTAACTGGCAGAAGGCAAGAAGCGCCCCGCCTTACGGCGGGGCGCTTCTATTGGCTTACTCCGTTAGGGGCGGAGTGCCATCAGCTACCGGGGGATTAGAACGGGAGCTTGATGTTCAGAGCCTTGGCGATTGCCGGGAAGGCAGCAGCAACTGCAGCCAGAACACCAGCGACGATGCCGAAGATAGCGAGCGGGGTCGGCTTGCCGTTGTTGGACAGCTTGTCCTTAGCGGAGCCCTTGTCGCCCTTCTTGTTGTTGTCGTCCTTGCCGTTCTTGCCAGCGTTGTCCTTGCCGTCCTTGCCGTCGGAGCCGTTGTCGCCGCCCTTGTTGTTGCCCATGTTCTCGAGAGCGTTAGCGATGCGCTCGCGATCCTTGGCTTCCTTCTCAGCGCGATCGCGGTCGGCCTTAGCCTGCTCTTCAGCAGCCTTGGAGTCAGCGATCTCCTTCTGTACACCGTTGTCAGCGTTGACAACCTGGCGGTAGGCCTCTTCGTACTCGATGTTGTAGTTGTTCGGGCCGAACCACAGCTGCTGTGCAGCAACCTTGGCTGCTAGGTAAGCGAGGCGCTCCTCATCGGTGCCGCCATTCCAGACTGCGACCGGGGTCTTGCCCCACGGACGCTCCGGGTTCACGAAGTTGGCAGGAACCTGCGGAGTCCAAATACGGTTGCCGTCAAAGTTAGCCTTGTCGGTAGCCCAAGCCTTGAACTCCTCTGCCTTAAGAATCTGAGTCTTGTAGACATCGTAGTTGTAGTCCTTCGCGTCGGAGACGATACCGTGGCCGTGCGCGATAAGGTCTGCGTAGGCCTTACGCAGGGTCACCTGCTGACCGTCGATAACGACAGTTGCGTTGTCGCCAGCCTCGCGGAGCTCCAGCTCGCGAGCACCGATTGCGAACTCTGCCTCCATAGCGCGCAGGACGCGAACCTGGGCGTTGGCCTGGTCCAGGAAGCCCTGGCGTACGAGGATGTCAGTCTTCTGGGACTCGCGGGAAGCTGCGAGAGCTGCCTTACGGGCCTCTTCCAGCTCAGCAGAATCAGCCTTGAGCTGCTCAAGGAGCATTTCAGCATCGGCGATCAGGGTCTCCACCATCGGGATGTAGTCACGAGTGATGAAGTTGTCGCCTGCCTTGTCGGCCTCACGCCAACCAGTGTAATCCAGGCGCTCCTTGTAGACCTCGATGATGCGCTCCATCTCGATCAGGTTAGCCTTCGGAGTGTTCTGAACGCTGGAGTAGTCCTCCGGGTCAATTTCCTTAAGGTTCGGGAGCGGCAGGTCGGTGATCTGGGACTTGCCGGTCTTATTGCCGGCCGGATCCACAGCAAACTCGTGCAGCTCATCGTTGACCTTGTTGGTCGCGCCGTTGGCCTTCTCCAGGTCGCTACGCAGCAGGCCGAAGTGCTTGTACTCGTCGTTACCCGGAGTGGTCGTGTCACCGACGCCGGTGCCCTTCTTGTCGCCAATGATGTTGGTAACGGTGTTGTTGTAGTCGAAGGCCTTCTCTTCGTAGTTAGCCCAAGCCTGGTCAGCAGCCTTGTCGTTCTGCAGAGCGTAAGCTACGGATGCGCGTGCAGCCTGAACGTTCTTCTCGGCCTGTGCGAGCTGCTTGGTAGCCTCGTTGGCGGCTGCCTGGTATGCCTTGTGGTCAGCCTGCTCGGAGCGGTCGAGACCATCGGTGTTAGCAGCGGCAGCTGCTTCGTAGAGCTCACGGAACTGGTTGTTGTTGACGATGTAGTTGTGGGTTGCTCCTACGAGCTTAAGGAGCTGATCCTCGGTGACGTTCTCAGCGTCAACGTCCTTAGCCAGGGATGCATCCGGCTCGTTGAAGCCGCCGCCCTGGATGTTGGTGGCGGTGGTGTCCTCAGCGAAAGCCGGGACTGCAACACCGGAAACACCGGTGGCTACTGCGATAGCACCTGCGAGAGCGGCGGTGCGAACACGGTTCTTGAACATGTAATTCCCCTATGAGAGTTGAGGTCGGACTGTGAAAATTATCTTACGATAACCGTCGTGTAGGGCGACGCTAGCAATCGTTCTTTATGAATGATCTTCACATTCTCAACGAGTAGTGCAGCTTTTGTCGCTGTAGGCAAGATTATCGGAGTTCTGTCGCTCTTTCCAGTCAAACGCAACAAGTTTCCAAAGTTTTTCCAACCCTCTGTTGGCCGTCACCGGCTAATCAGCAGGTAGATGACAATGTTTTATACGAGAGAGGCTGGTGTAACTATTTCTAACCTCTGTGAATGCTGTGAATGATTTTACCCCTATCCGGGTAATAATTACATTTATGTCATTCGATAGGGAGGCAAACGCCATGCCATTTCTGGCGCTCTTAATCAGCTTCACCTAGCCCCGGATCAACCGGGTAGACCGATTGACCTTCTGGGCCACTTCCACGCGCACGTGGATTTGAAAAAATGAAGACGCCCAGCGTCCATCGCTAGGCGTCTTCATTTTTATGCTGTGGAGCATAGGAGAATCGAACTCCTGACCTTCTGCTTGCAAAGCAGATGCTCTACCAATTGAGCTAATGCCCCATTGTTCCGTGGTGGGCCTAGCTGGAATCGAACCAGCGACCTCATCGTTATCAGCGATGCGCTCTAACCGACTGAGCTATAGGCCCGTACCGGAACGAGTAGTTACTCTACATAGGACTGGCGATCTATTACAAATCGCCAGGTCAATGGACATTTCCTACGCAGTTTTAAGCCAATGCTGTTACGATTTCTTTGGTTATCGCTGCGGCTCGTCTTGTAGTCGCACCTTGAAGCCGCCAAATACGTCAACAATGGCGTTATATATAACAGCCATGATCGGCGCCAGAATCGTCATAAGTACGGCAATAATGGCACCGAAGAGAGCAGCTGCAGAGACTACAAGGCCGAAGCTGACTTCAAAGCCTCCACCAACACCGCCCACAAGGCTGTTGAGAGAATCCCAGATTCCTGCTTGGTCGAGGCCGAGGTACAGCAGACACACTGCGATAATCCAGGCGACCAAGCCAACGAGGGACATGGCGAGACCCACGCGGAAAGCCGACATCGGTGAAATCCGCGCTAGGTGAAGCTCTCGTCCGATCATGTCTTACTCCTCAGTCTTATCGTCGGCGGCCTTTACCTTATTGTCCTTGGTATCTTCGCCCAACTTGAGATGCTCGGGCTTGACGTCTTCGACGGACTTCTCACCCTTGGCTACTGCCTGGGCATCTTCCTCGCCGTCATCCTCAACGTTGCGGTCGATGGCAAGCAACTCAACGTCATCAGCCAGGTTAACTAGTCGAACGCCCATTGTGGCTCGGGAGCTCGGGCGAATCTGGTTGACCTCGGTACGGACGACACCGCCGGCAGAGGTGATGGCGAAGATTTCGTCATCCTCGTCCACAGCAATGGCAGCGATGAGCTTGCCGCGCTTCGGGGTGTACTTGAAGGTCATAACACCCAGGCCGCCGCGACCCTGCGGGGTGTATTCCTCAATCGCCGTGCGCTTTCCGTAGCCGCCAGAGGTTGCCACGAGCAAGAACTGGCCGTCGTTGACCACGGACATGGAGAGCAGCTGGTCATCGCCACGGAAGCGCATGCCCTTCACACCGGCGGTAGCACGGCCCATCGGACGCAGTTGGTCATCATCCGCGGTGAAGCGGATTGCCTGTCCTTGCTCAGAGGTGAGCAAGATGTCATCGCCTTCGTTAACCAGCTGTGCGCCGATCAGCGCGTCGCCTTCGTTGAGATTGATGGCGATGAGGCCAGCGGAACGTGCAGACTCATAATCGGTGAGACGAGACTTCTTCACGCGGCCCTGCTCGGTGGCCAGGACCAGGTAAGGAGCGTCCTCGTAGGACTGAATCTGAATGACCTGTGCGATCTTCTCCTCCGGCTGGAACTCCAGCAGGTTGGCCACGTGTTGGCCGCGGGCGGTACGGCCCGCCTCCGGAAGCTCGTAGGCCTTGAGGCGGTAGACGCGGCCAAAGTTGGTGAAGAACAGGATCCAGTCGTGCGTGGAGCAGACGAAGAAGTTCTTGACAATATCGTCCTGCTTGAGCTCCGCGCCGCGCACGCCCTTACCACCGCGCTTCTGTGCCTTGTAGGCATCCACCTTGGTGCGCTTGGCGTAGCCAGTAGCGGTGATGGTGACAACGACATTCTCGCGGGCAATGAGGTCCTCATCGGACACGTCACCGGAAGCGGCGACGATCTGGGTACGGCGCTCATCGCCGTACTTCTCGACGATCTCCTCCAGCTCATCGTGGACGATCTGGCGCTGGCGCTCCTCGCGGGCCAGGATGTCCTTGAGGTCCGCGATGATCTCCTCGATCTCCGCCAACTCATCAATGATCTTTTGACGTTCCAGGGCGGCCAGGCGACGCAGTTGCATAGCGAGGATGGCATCGGCCTGGACATCGTCGACGTCGAGAAGCGCCTTCAGGCCCTCGCGTGCCTCATCAACCGTGGGGGAACGGCGAATGAGCGCGATGACCTCATCGAGCATGTCGAGCGCCTTGACCAGGCCGCGCAGGATGTGGGCGCGCTTCTCGGCCTCATCGAGGCGGAACTGGGTGCGGCGGACGATGACCTCAATCTGGTGAGCCACGTAGTAGCTCAGCATCTGATCCAGGCGCAGGGTGCGCGGCACGCCATCAACGATGGAGAGCATGTTCGCACCGAAGGAGGTCTGCAGCTGGGAGTGCTTGTACAGGTTATTGAGCACCACGCGAGCCACGGCGTCACGCTTCAGGGTGACCACGATGCGCATACCCACGCGGTCAGAGGACTCGTCCTCGATCTTGGCAATACCGGCAATCTTGCCGTTGACCACGGACTCCGCGATGTTGGAGATCATGTTATCCGGGTTGACCTGGTAGGGCAGCTCAGTGATCACGATGGTCTGGCGGTTGCCCACCTCCTCAATGGAGGTCACGCCACGCATGCGGATGGAGCCGCGGCCGGTGGTGTAGGCATCCTTGATGCCTTGGTCGCCCACAATGAGGCCCGCAGTCGGGAAATCCGGGCCCTTAACACGCTCCATGCAGGCAGCCAAGGCTTCTTCCTCAGAAGCATTCGGGTTATCCAGCAGCCAGTAAATGGCTTCCGCCAATTCGTTGAGGTTGTGTGGCGGGATATTGGTGGCCATACCAACGGCGATACCGCCGGAGCCGTTCATCAACAGGTTCGGAACGCGGGAGGGCAGGATGGTCGGTTCCTGCGTCTTGCCGTCATAGTTCGGCGCGAAGTCGACGGTGTTTTCGCGGATATCACGCACCATCTCCATCGCCAGCGGCGTCATACGGCACTCGGTATAACGCATAGCTGCCGGGCCGTCATTACCGCGGGAGCCGAAGTTACCTTGGCCGTCGACCAGCGGGTAGCGCATGTTCCACGGCTGGGCTAGGCGCACGAGGGTGTCGTAGATAGCGATGTCACCGTGCGGGTGGAACTGGCCCATCGTGTCCGAGACCGGGCGGGCGGACTTTACGTAGCCGCGATCCGGTCGGTAGCCGGAGTCATACATGGCGTAGAGGATGCGGCGGTGGACAGGCTTAAGACCGTCACGCACCTCTGGCAGGGCGCGGCCGACAATGACGGACATGGCGTAGTCGATGTAGCTCGACTCCATCTCCTCATTGATGTCAATTGGTTGGATGCGATCGAAAAGATCACCGTTATTGTCGCTCATAATGCCCTATCCTACCTTCTAGGACCGTCTAAGGCCGTTTGTGGCACAGCTGTGGTATCACGGTGATACCATGTCCTCTATGGCTATGACGCTGCGCCTGACCCCGGACCAAGACCATGCGCTGACCTTGTTGGCTTCCGCGCAAGGAACCTCCAAGCACGAGGCGGTGGTCCGCGCCGTTGTTGCGGCGGCCGCGCGAACCCTCACCGATGCCGCCGTACAGGAGACAGCGCGCCGGCTGCTGCCTGGGCGTTCAGAATTAGAAGCGGAGATCCGCCAGGCCCGAGGCGCACGCCGGTGAACGTAGAACAACTGCTCCTCGTCGCCCGTGAGTTTTGCCGGGCCCATCGGGTACGGATTAGTAATTTCGCCGCGCTAGCCGCTGCGGCCGCCGCGAGCACGGCCACCATTGAGGGAATTGCCGTTCATGGCAACCGCGATGCGGCGGCGGAATCACTGGAGACGGTCTTGCGTTCTGTCCCCGCGCTCAGCGGAAAGAATGAAGAATTCGCGCGATTTTGCGCCGAGGTCTATCTTTCTGTTGCAGAAGTTATGTAAGTTAAACATGATAAAGAAGTCTCTATTCCCTTGCAGGAAGGAATCCCCCTATGCCCTCGAAGTCTTTGAAGAAGTTCCTCGCCGCCGGTGTCGTGGCCACCACTCTCGCTACTGCCGCAACGCCGGCTGCGAGCGCTAAGACCGCCGACAATGACTGGCAGAAAAACCCCGACTTCAAGCAGGGCGAAGCCGGCACCACCCTCACCGGTTCCTCGCCGTTCGACATGACGCTCATCATCGGCGGTAGCATCGCCGCCGCCGCAGCACTGCTCAAACTAGTGGTGGATAACGTCCCGGCGCTGCGCGCCCAGGTAGACGAGTTTGCCGCCCAGATCGGGATGGCCGGCTCCTCCGGTTCTTCTGAGAACAGCCGCCTCTACGAAGGTGGCCTCGACTTCGACCTCGAGCGCCTGGCCCGCACCAACGGCTTCCCGGAGATTGCTGACCAGCTCGCCGCGCTCAAGGCAGGCTCCACCGCACCGGCACAGTAAGCTCGCCTGTATGACAAACCTCACCCAACTTCTCCAATCCCCTACCCGCAACGCCGTAGTGGCGGACTTGGCCACGGCCGCCGATGACACCGTCTCTTCGCTCTCCGGCATTTCCGGAATGGCCTTCAAGGGCGCTCTAGCCGCCGCAAAGAAGGCAGATTCTAAGGTCTTGTCCAAGGGAATCAACCACATGCTTCCGGAACTACTCAATAGCCTGGATTCCTACTGGAAGGAATTCGAAGGCTCTGAGCAGTCCGACTTCGGTACCTACCTGGACGGGCGCAGCGCTGAGATTACCGCCGCCATCATGGCAACCGCGGACAAGGCCGCGGAGAATGTGAACGCGCCTGGCATCGCCCGCACCTACAAGTCCCTGCGTGGCAAGGCCTTCTCGATTCTGGAGCCCAACGTCGCGACCATCGGCAGCGTTCTGCAACGCCACATGGGCACTGTCTAAGAGCGCGCGCTTGACGACGAAAAAAGGCCAGTACCTCATCTGAGGTACTGGCCTTTGCGGGTTTTGGCCTAGCGTTTAGACGTCGAGGAAGCGTACGTCCTTCGCGCGGCGGGTAATGAAGGAGCGGCGAGCAGATACGTCATCACCCATGAGGATGGAGAAGAGCTCGTCGGCGCGCTGGGCGTCCTCCAGATCCACACGGCGAAGCACGCGGGTGGTCGGATCCAGGGTGGTCTCCCACAACTCGGAGGCGTTCATCTCACCCAGACCTTTGTAACGCTGGATGCCGTCATCCTTGTTGATCTTGCGTCCCTGCTCCAAGCCCTCAGCAAGCAGCTTGTCGCGCTCGGCGTCAGAGAAGGCATAGCCCGGCTGGCCCTTGCCCCACTTCAGCTTGTACAGCGGCGGGTTAGCCAGGAAGACGTGGCCATCCTCAACCAGCTGCGGCATGAAACGGAAGAGCAGGGTCAGCAGCAGCGTAGCGATGTGCTGGCCGTCGACGTCGGCATCGGCCATGAGCACGATCTTGTCATAGCGCAGCTTGGAAATGTCGAATTCTTCGTGGATGCCGGTGCCCAGGGCCGTGATGATGGCCTGAACCTCAGCGTTCTTGAGCACCTTGTCCATGCGGGCCTTTTCCACGTTGAGGATCTTGCCGCGCAGCGGCAGGATGGCCTGGAACATGGAATCGCGGCCGCCCTTGGCAGAACCACCTGCGGAGTCACCCTCCACGATGTAGAGCTCAGAAAGCTTCGAGTCCTTGGAACGGCAATCCGCCAACTTACCCGGAAGGCCACCGAGGTCACCGGCGGACTTGCGGCGTACCAATTCGCGCGCCTTTCGCGCCGCCACACGGGCGTGCGCAGAGGACACGGCCTTGTTGATGATGACCTTGGCCTCAGCCGGGTTGGCATCGAACCAATCGTTGAGGTGCTCGTTAACGGAGCGCTGGACAAATCCTCGAATCTCCGAGTTACCCAGCTTCGTCTTGGTCTGGCCTTCGAACTGCGGATCCCCAACCTTGACGGAAATGACGGCGGCAAGGCCTTCGCGGCAATCTTCGCCGGAAAGGTTGCCATCCTTTTCCTTGAGGAGCTTGTGCTCCTTGGCATAGCGATTCATCAGTGAGGTCAGCGCCGCGCGGAAGCCTTCCTCGTGCGTGCCGCCTTCGTGAGTGTTAATGGTGTTGGCGAAGGTGTGGACGGACTGCTTGTAGCCCTGGTTCCACTGCAGCGCGATTTCCACCTCATGATCCTCACCCTTAACGTCGAAGGCAACGATGGTGGGGTGGATGGCGGTCTTGTTCTTGTTGAGGTGCTCAACATAGTCCTGCAGACCGTTTGGGTAATGGTAGGTGACTTCCTTCTTCTTTTTCTTGGGCGCTTGGTCTTCGTCACCGTCGGCAGCCTCAGTGGACTCCCCCTTCTCATCCAGGCTGCTCAGGCTCACTGGGGCATCGCCAGCCTCGGCGATCTCCTCCAGTTCGGCCTGTTCCTTAGAGATGGCGCGCTCATCGCGCAGCACGATGGTCAGGCCCTTGTTCAGGAAGGCCATCTCCTGCAGGCGGCGAGCGATCGTGTCGTAATTAAACTCGACGGTCTCAAAGATCTCCGGGTCCGGCCAGAAACGGATGGTGGTACCAGTACCGCGAGCATTATCGCCTTCCACGAGTTCATCCGGGATGGCGTTGTTGAAGTTCTGGTACCAGTGCTTGCCGTCGCGCTTGATATCTGCCTCGACGCGGGTGGACAAAGCATTGACCACAGAGATACCCACGCCGTGGAGGCCGCCGGAAACGGCATAGGATTCGGAGTCGAACTTACCGCCGGCATGCAGCTGGGTCATGACCACCTGGACGGTAGGAACGCCAGAGGCGTGCATCTCCACCGGGATACCACGGCCGTTATCGATAACTTCGATGCCGCCGTCTTCGCGGAGGGTGACGATGACCTTGTCGGCAAAGCCCGCCATCGCCTCATCGACGGAGTTGTCAACGATCTCCCAGATCAGGTGGTGCAGGCCACGGGCACCGGTGGAACCGATGTACATGCCGGGGCGCTTACGGACGGCTTCGAGGCCCTCCAGAATTGTGATTGACCCCGCATCATATGCGTGTTGTTCAGCCACGGATTCGTGTTCTCCTTTTGGCTAGAGCTAAATCTAAGACTCTAGCCATTCTACACTGTGTCCCCCCACGCAAGGGCACTGCACGCCCGTGAGAGCCCCAAATTTGCGTGAATTTCGCGGTCACCCAGAATCAGCCGTACGTATCTTGCGAACCTTGCGGCTTGACCCATTGACGGCCCTCATAGTTGCGGTGCTGCTTGGGGCCCTGAATGTGCAGCTTAACCACCACGTCTGGGCCGAGGCGATCTGCAATCTTCTGCAAAATGGGGCGCTGCAGGTAGCGCAACTCGGTGGCCCAGCTGGAAGAATCGCACGCCACGTAGACAACCTGCTCCTTGATGGTGAGCGGTTGCGTGTGCGCGGCGATGCGCTCGCCGACGAGGTTCTCCCAATTACCCATGACCCAACCATGAGCCAATTCGTGTTCCCAGCCGCGTTTGCCAATCTCTCGTTGAATCTGTGCGCCGAGGCTAGGGATCTCGAGGCTGCGGCGCCGGCGGCGGCCATCGGGTCCGCTCGGCCGGCCACGCCGATACGGCGTTGGCTGTTGCTCCGAAGGAGTCGGCGTCAGGTTCATCTTGGGAGCCGGCTTGTTGAGCTTCGGCGGGTTCTTGGAATTACTTCGCGTGCGCTCGAAGAGCGCCTTGACCGGATCGAACTCCTGCTCAGTCATCCTCGTCACCGCCCGCCGTATACGGAGCGATCTCGGAGATTCGGCCCTCGTCGGTATCTCGCACTGTGACCGTAAAGCGTTCAATGGGCTGCAAGTTTCCGGGCAAATCCTCATCCACCGCCGCAGTAATGAGCACCTGCTCCGCACCCGCGGCGAGGTGAACGAGCTTTTCGCGCCTTTTCGCATCGAGCTCGGCGAAGACATCATCGAGGATGAGAATCGGATCAGTGCCGTCTTGGCGCAGCAGGTTGAACTCCGCCAGCCGCAAGGAGATGGCATAGGACCAGGTCTCGCCGTGGCTGGCAAAGCCCTTGGCGGGGCTCGTGCCAAGGTTGAGCACCAGATCGTCGCGATGCGGGCCAACGAGCGAGATGCCGCGTTCGATCTCTCGTTGACGCTTCGTGGCAAGCTCGGTGAGCATCATGGCCTCGATAACCTCGCGGTCTGAGATGTCCACGGTGGACTTGTAGTCAATGGCGGCCGGTCGCGACTCCGGGGCGAGCCCGGCATAAGCGGCGGGAATGTGCTCGCAGAGTTCGTCGACAAGCGCCAGGCGTGCCTGAATCACCTGCGCGCCGAGGGAAGACAGCTGCGTATCCCACACGTCGAGAGTGGCCAGCGCCGAGGCACCGTCACTGTCGCTGTAACCCCGGCGCAAGCTTGGCGACGCCGACTTCAACAACGCATTGCGCTGCTTCAGGACCTTGTCATAATCAGCTTTCACTCCCGCCAGGCGTGGCATGCGCGAGGCAATAATGTCATCCAAATACTGGCGGCGTGCTGCAGGTTCGCCGCGCACGAGGGACAAATCCTCCGGGGAAAACAACACGGTTTTCACCACTCCAAGTAGCTCGCGCGGGGACTTCAGGCGCGTGCGGTTGATCTGCGCCTGGTTGGCCGCGTGGGGTTTGATGAGCAAGTGCGCGGTGAGCTCTCTGCCCTGGTTCACCGCGGTGGCGGAGATGCGGGCATTGTGCGCGCCGTGGCGCACGAGGGGGGCATCGTGGGCCACACGGTGCGAAGAAAGATGCGCGGTATACCCGATGGCCTCGACGATATTGGTTTTCCCAAAACCATTGCGGCCGACGAATAGGGTAATCCCCGGCTTCAGCTGAAGGGTGAGCTCGGGCCAGGAACGGAAGTCCCTGACATCGAGATCGCGGATATACATACGGCCTAGCCTGGCAAGCGCACTGGCATCAGCAGGTAGGTGAAATGAGTCTCCGGAGTCGGGAACGAGCCGTCCTCGTTGGCCGCTGGTAGCTCCTCCGGCTCCGGAATCATGATCGCAGGCCGCGAAGGCTCGGTAAAGCCAAAGACCACGCGGTCCGTGTGAACCACAGCCAAACCATCCTTGAGGTAGGACGGGTTGAAGGCGATGACGAAGTCCTCACGGCCATTGAAAGCACAGGGAAGGGACTCGCTGGCGCGGCCAGAATCGGCGCCTGCGGCCAAGGTCACCTCGCCCTCGCGGAATTCCATGCGGATCTGCGCATTGCGATCCGTCAACAACGAGACGCGGCGAATGGCTTCCTGGAGCGGAGCAACCTCGATGCTGGCCATAGCGCTGTGGGTCTTGGGCAGCAAGGGTGCAACGTTGGGGAAATCCGCGTCCAGCATGCGGGTGGTGGTCTCGCGGTTATCCGCATGCAGGCCGAACAGGCCTTCCGCAGCGATGTTCTCACCAGTGCCCACGGCGATTTCAACCGGGATGTTGAGGTGCGTGTCCAAAGAACGGCCGGTCTCCTGCAGCGTCTTGGCTGGGACGAGGAGCTTGGCCTGGACATCAGGAGATACCGGCTCCCACTCGAAGGTGCGCATGGCCAGGCGGAAGCGGTCCGTTGCCGTCATTTCCACGTGGGAACCATTGATGTCGATGTGCACGCCGGTGAGCATCGGCAGCGTGTCATCCTTGCCGGCGGCGGCAACGACCTGGCTGATGGCTTCGACGAAGAGCTGCGGGTTAATGGTGCCGGTGACCTCTGGCAAGACGGGGAGTTGGGGGTAATCATCCAGCGGGATGAGCGGCAGCTCGAAGCGCGAAGAACCACAGGTCAACAGAACCTTGTTATCCTCCTGCGTCATCTCGATTTCCTTGTTGGGCAAGGAAGCAACGATGTCAGAGAGCAACTTACCGGCCACAGCGATGCGTCCCGGCTCATCCACCATGCCGGCGATGCGCACGCGGGTGGAAACCTCGTAGTCGAAGCCGGTGAATTCCAAACCATTGTCATCCGCGGTGATCAGCATGGCGCGCAGTACTGGTTGGGTGACCTTCGAAGGAAGGCTGCGCGCGACCCACGCTACGGCGTTAGCGAGATCATCTTTGGCAACGCGAAATGACACGGACTGCTCCATGATGGTGAGACGCTCCTCTAGTTGCGGATGGAAGATTCTTGCAAGCTCACTCCAACTTACAGGATCGGTGCCGAAGCACAGGATTTTGTCATTCACCTTCCCTGCTTTGCGATCCAAGCGCGCGACCGTGCAGGGCGCCGACGAATCACACACATCCTTTTTCTTCTTGGTTAGGGAGAAAACAAAATAGGAGTAGTAATAAGCGCTGTGGGATCTGTGGACAACCCGCTAAAAGCCAAGCTCTTCGCGGTGAAACGATCTGTGAGTCAGGGTGTGGGATCACTGTGATCAAATGACAAGAAATGTGAGTAACTGGGGCGGGGTCAAAGTTATCCACAATTCATCCCCAGATCTGTCTGCGCTGATCACAGGGTTAATCACAAGGGCGATGACCCTTCTGATCTGCTGTGGAAGAAGAAAACGTGATGAGGATCTACAAATTACAACAATGAAATTACACAGCTGTGAATAACGGTGTGGATAACTTTTGGGTGGATCGCAAAGACGCCCCTACCCACGCCCGCGGAATGGTTGTTGCGGGAGGAGGGCAGGGGCGTCGCCAAGCGCTGCGTGGTGTTAACGCTGGTTGTGGTTCTTCACGCGTTGGGTTAGGGCCTGGATCTCGTCGTACGTGTTGCGGTTCTCAGTCATCTCCTTACGGATCTTGCGGTCCGCATAGATGACGGTGGTGTGGTCCTTGCCGCCGAATTGATCACCAATCTTCGGCAGGGAAAGCTCTGTGAGCTCGCGGCACAGATACATGGCCAGCTGGCGGGCGTGGGCGACGGCGCGCTTCTTACCAGAACCGCGCAGGGTATCCACGTCGATGTCGAAGTAATCCGCTGTGACCTCGATGATGGCCGCTGCGGTGATCTGGCGATCCGCAGAATCCGGGGCCAGATCGTGCAGGGCAATCTCCGCCATCTCCAAACTGATCGGTTCATTGACCAGGGAAGAATACGCAGAAACACGGATGAGCGCGCCCTCCAGCTCGCGGATCGAGGATTCGAAGCGAGAGGCGATGAGCTCGAGGACCGAGCGATCGACGTCGGTCCCGTCCGCGGAGGCCTTCTTCATGAGGATGGCGATGCGCGTTTCCAGGTCTGGCGGCTGAATATCCGTAATCAGACCTCCCTCGAAGCGTGTGCGCAGGCGATCCTCCAGCGTGGTCAGCTGTTTCGGCGGGCGGTCGGAGGACAAAATGATCTGTTTATTGGCCTGGTGCAGCGCATTGAAGGTGTGGAAGAACTCCTCCTGCGTGGACTCCTTGCCCTCTAGAAACTGGATGTCATCGACCATGAGGATGTCCAGGTTGCGGTAGCGGCGCTTGAAGGATTCCTGGCGGTCATCACGCAGGGAATTGATGTAGTCGTTGGTAAATTCCTCCGAGGAGACGTACTTCACGCGCAGGCCCGGATGCAGGACCTGGGCGTAATTACCGGCCGCGTGCAAAAGGTGGGTTTTGCCCAAGCCGGAGCCGCCCCAAATGAAGAGAGGGTTATAGGCGCGGGCGGGGTTTTCGGCCACGGCCACGGCGGCGCCGTTGGCAAAACGGTTGGAGGACCCGATGACGAAGTTTTCAAAAGTGTGCTTCGGGTTGAGGGACTTTTCGCGGTTCGGGTTGTGCGCCGGTTCCTCGCGCGGGATGCGCGGCCCGGTTGCCTCGGGGTAGCCGTTCGGAACGCTGCTTTGCTGATCGCTGTAGTGCTGCGCCAACTCATCCAAGCTGGCCGGAGAATGCGCGGTGTCCCAGGAGCGCGGTTGATGGTGGCTTGGCGTCTCTGGCTGAGTAGGTGGAGTGGGCGGCATGGGTTGCTGGAAACCCTGTGCCTGGTGCCCCATGCCGTGCTCGGGCGCCTCGGTTTGGATGGGGCGCTGGGGTGCGGGCGCTTCTGGCGCTTCTTCGTGAGCCGGCTGCGGCGGCGCCGCAATGGTCACGGCCAAAGAACAAGGGCGCCCCATATGCTGCGACAAGGTGCGGGTGATGTACTCCCCCAGCTCGGCCTCGATGACATTCTTGGCGTTCTCGTGCGGAGCGGCGATCAGCGCGTAGCCATCACCGATCATGATGGGTTCTACAAGTTGAAGATTGAGGCGCTGGCTATGGGAGAAATTGGGTACGTCCGAACTTGGTTGTTCGGACTGAGCCAGTAAATCACTGACCACAGCTTTCCAGCTGGCCCGGAGGGCTGCTTGCGGATCAGACAAAACGCCTACCTTCTGTGTAGTTACAGTTCACGCGGTGTCATCGGCCGGGGCCGGCCACACCTACTCGGTTCCCTGAAGAAGAGGCCTTGGGAGCTGAGTATTTACTGCGTGACTGTGGGTTGGGGATCGGGGATGGACGGATGGATGAGGAGAGATACAGGATGAGAAATCACATGAAGTTGTAATTTCCACCGAAGATTCCACACGATGTTTTGGTGCGTAACCTCGGAATCCACAAAGTTATCCACAAGTGTGGATAGGTGGTTTATCCACAGCCTATCTCATAGCTGTGGATAACTGTACATCGGCTCCTCAATGCAGTTAACCTGCATAAACAGCGAAAGTCTCAAGTCTTCATTGAGAGTTATCCACACCCTGTGGGTGACTGTGGAATTCGATTCCTCAGTTGTACCGCGTTATGGGGGCGCTGTCTAACGCACTTTTATGCGCGCTCGGCACGGTGGCGCCAAGCGCGGCGCAAGAACGGCGAGAGGGGGCGCTTGCCGCGCAGCATGTGGGCAAAAAGTGGCGTTCTAGCTGCGGATAAAAACATCTTTGTAATTTCGGGGACACCCAGTGTGTCGATTTGTTTCGCGCACTATCTGTCACGTAACCTGTGATGGTCTATCGCAACAGTGCATGGTGCACATGTTGCATGTGGGAATGCCTCGCCACGCCTCACGGCGCTTCACGTGCGAAGCCACATCCCCACGTACACCATTCATCAGTGGATGTTTATGCCCACCGCCCTCACCGGCGTGTGGCTGTGCCATCCACCAACAACTTCAAGGAGTTAATCGTGGCAAAGGGTAAGCGTACCTTCCAGCCGAACAACCGTCGTCGCGCTCGTAAGCACGGCTTCCGTACCCGCATGAGCACCCGCGCCGGCCGCGCCATCGTCGCCGCTCGTCGCAAGAAGGGTCGCGCTAAGCTCACCGCTTAATTCATGCTTCCAGCCCAGCACAAGCTCACGTCCCCGAGGCAATTTCGGAGGACCATCAAGGGCGGGCGCCGGGCGGGCACGCGCACTGTCGTCGTGCATTTGCGCTTTAACGACGGTGAAGACGACATCGCGGCCACTGGGCCGCGGTTCGGCCTCATCGTGTCGAAGGCCGTCGGGAATGCCGTGGTTCGCCACCGCACCTCCCGGCGGCTTCGTCATGTGTGCATGTCCCTCATGCGCGAAGGCGTCAACGGGACAGTATTGCCCGCCAATGTTGACATTGTTATCCGCGCCTTGCCCGCTAGCGGTTGTGCCACCAGTGAGCGCCTTGAGCGTGATATCCGCAAAGCGCTAAGCACATGGGATATCTGAACTCTCAAGGAGAGGAAATTCCTGAAGCCCGCGGGTTCGGGAGAGTCCTAGTTCACGGGGTGCGCTTCTACCAAAAGCACTTGTCAGGCCTTAAGATGGTCTCCACCTGTCGTTTTGAACCGACGTGCAGTGCCTATGCCCTCGAAGCCATCTCCATCCATGGAGCCTTCAAGGGGACGGGCATGGCCCTCGCCAGGTTATGCAAGTGCGGTCCCTGGCACCCGGGCGGGTTTGATCCGGTACCGACCAAACAACAACTGAGGTAAACAACTCTCGTGCTTAATTTCATTTATTGGCCAATTTCAGCCGTCCTGTGGTTCTGGCATTGGCTCTTGAGCTTCGTCCTTGATTCCGCATGGGGCGGAACCTGGATCATCGCCATCGTTCTTCTGACATGGACGCTCAAGGCCATCATGGTCAAGCCGACGATCACGCAGCTGCGCTCTTCACGCAAGATGCAGGAGATCCAGCCGCAAATTCAGGAACTGCGCACCAAGTACGCCAATGACCAGACCAAGGCTGCCCAAGAGATGCAGCGCATCTACAAGGAAGCCGGCGTTCGTCCGGTGGCGGGCTGCCTGCCGATGTTCGCGCAGATCCCCATGTTCATTGGTCTGTTCCACGTGCTGCGCTCCTTTGACCGCACTGTTGCCGTCGCCGGTGGCATTGGGCACCCGGCGGGTGAAGCCATGTCAGAGGAGATGAACGCCTCCATTGCGAACTACATCTTCAAACCTGAGCTGGTGAAGCAGTTCGTAGACGCCAAGATTTTCGGTGTCCCGCTCGTGGCCAACCTGCGCCTCAACTCCGGCCTGGAGATTGTTAAGGAAACCACCACCGCACAGGCGGCCTTCATCATCGTGCCGCTCATCGCCATCATTGCGACGCTGACCCACTTCAACGCCCGCATGACGTTGAACCGCCAGGAGGCTCGCCGCGCAGCCGGCAAGACCGCTACCCCGCAGGGCCAAAATGCGGAGATGATGCAGCAGCAGATGGCCATGATGAACAAGATGATGCTGTGGTTTATGCCGGCAATGCTGGTGTTCTCCGGCTTCATCTGGCCCATCGGCCTGCTCTTCTACATGCTGGCCAACACCGTGTGGACCTTCTTCCAAACTCGCATCGTCTACGCCAAGATGGACCGCGAGGAAGAAGAAGAGGCAGCCGCCAAGGCTGAGCTCAAGCGCACTTCTGCCCCGAAGCCGGGCGCACGCAAGAAGGATCACCGCTCTAAGAAGCAGCGTCGCAAGAACAACTAGAACGTAACCCAGGAGTTTTCACAGTGACTGAATCTGTGTCCGACACTGTGCCACTGGACCCGTCTGACGTCTTCGGATCGCGTCTGCCGCTCGCGCAGAAATACCACGATTCGCTGGCTACGGATGGGTCCACCCGTGGTTTTATAGGCCCCCGCGAGGTCCCGCGCCTGTGGGAGCGCCACCTCATTAACTGCGCCGTGGTCGCGGAGGTAATGCCGCAGGGCGCCACACTTATCGACGTCGGTAGTGGCGCCGGCTTGCCCGGCATCCCGCTCGCCATCGCACGTCCCGACCTGAAGATCACTCTCATCGAGCCGCTACTGAAGCGCTCCACTTACCTCAACGAGGTCGTCGACCTGCTGGGCCTCGATAACGTCACCGTCATCCGCGGCCGCGCCGAGGAAGGCCCGGTGAAGAAGGCCGTCAAGGGCGCGGACATTGTGACCTCCCGCGCGGTGGCCCCGTTGGGCAAGCTGGCCAAGTGGTCCCTGCCGCTGGTTCGCAAGGGCGGAGAGATGATCGCTCTCAAGGGCTCCTCGGTGCACGAGGAGCTGGAGCGCGACGCAGCCGACATCAAGCGCGCCGGTGGCGGAAAAGCCGAGGTCATGACCATCCACGGCACCACCATTATCCGTGTCCCGCGCGTGAACTAAAGTAGACGGCATGACTCATCCTCGTCTTATCACCATCGCGAACCAGAAGGGCGGCGTGGGTAAAACCACCTCCGCCGTCAACCTTGCCGCCGCGCTCGCTGAGGCCGGCAAGAAGGTCCTGGTGATCGACTTGGACCCGCAGGGCAATGCCTCCACCGCGGTGGGCGCGGAGCACACCTCCGGCACCAAATCTAGCTATGAGGTTTTGTTGGGTGACTGCAGCGCGGAGGATGCGATGCAGCACTCCCCCGACGATGAAAACCTCTACTGTATCCCCGCCACCATCGACCTCGCCGGCGCGGAGATTGAAATGGTCTCCCTGGTTCGCCGCGAGTTTCGCCTGTATGACGCCCTGCACAACGGCTTCCTCGAAGAGCATGGCTTTGAGTACGTTTTTATTGACTGCCCACCGTCTCTAGGCTTGCTCACCATCAATGCGATGACGTGCGCAGAAGAGGTCATTATTCCCATTCAGTGCGAGTACTACGCCCTGGAGGGCGTGGGCCAGCTGCTGGGCAATATCTCCATGATCCGTGAGCACCTCAACGAGGATCTGCACATCTCCGGCGTGCTGCTCACCATGTTCGACGCCCGCACCAAGCTGGCAGAGCAGGTGGCCAATGAAGTGCGCGAGCAGTTCGGCGCCGTCGTTTTGGGCAACGTCATCCCGCGCTCCGTTCGCGTTTCGGAGGCGCCGGGTTATGGTAAGACGGTTATCGCTTATGACCCGTCGTCGACAGGCGCCCGCGCCTACGCCGCCGCTGCACGCGAGCTGGACAAGCGCGGTGATTACACGCCGCACCCCACCACAGGTGCTATTGGCGTGAGCCCGGAGATTTTCGCGGAACTGGAAGGATAGGAGCAACGGATGGCAAACAAGAAGGCAGAGCAGAAGCCGGAACAGCGTCAGGGTGGTCTGGGCAAGGGCTTGGCTGCGCTCATTCCGTCCGGCCCGGGTGCTCCATCCCGCAAGCCCCACTTGGGCGATTCCGCCGCGGACATCATTCTCGGTGCCTCCGCCGGCACACCAAAGGACGCCGGCACGAAGAAGGTCCAGGGCGCTCCGACCATTCAGCAGTCTTCCGGCTCAAAGAAGCGCCAGGCTAAACCTTCTGTCATTGGCGCGACTTACCGCGAGATTTCCGTCGGTGACATCCTCCCTAACCCGAAGCAGCCGCGTACCGTCTTTGACGAGGACGAACTGGCAGAACTGGTGCACTCCATCAAGGAGTTCGGTCTCCTGCAGCCAGTTGTAGTCCGCCCCTCCGAGGAAGGCGGCTTCGAGCTCATTATGGGTGAACGCCGCTGGCGCGCCTCCTCTAAGGCAGGTCTGGCCACTATCCCGGCTATCGTCCGCGACACCAAGGACGATGACCTCCTGCGTGATGCCCTGCTGGAGAACATCCACCGCGTGCAGCTCAACCCGCTGGAAGAGGCCCACGCCTACCAGCAGCTGTTGGAAGAATTCGACGTGACCCAGAACGAGCTTGCTGATCGCATCGGCCGCTCCCGCCCCCAGGTCACCAACATGATCCGCCTGCTCAAGCTGCCAGTCAACGTACAAAAACGCGTCGCTGCCGGCACCTTGTCCGGCGGTCATGCCCGCGCGCTGCTGGGCTTGCCGGATGCAGAAGCCATGGAGCTCATTGCGAACCGCATCGTGGCCGAAGGCCTGTCTGTGCGCGCCACGGAGGAAGCCGTCACCCTGTACAAACGTGAAGGTAAACCGGCCGAGCCTACGAAGAAGCAGGCCGCCCCACAGCCGCAGTTCTTCACTGACTCCGCTGAGCGCCTTGCCGATCGCTTCGACACCAAGGTCACCGTCACCATGGGCAAGCGCAAGGGCAAGATGGTCGTAGAGTTTGGTGACCAAGAAGACTTCGAGCGTATCTTGGCTCTCATTGAGGGAAACGAAAGCAGCTAGCTCCCAATCATGCTTATTGAGGCCGTCAAGGAAGGTGTTGCCATCAACCCCTTGGCGGCCCGATCCATTTTCTGGGAAATGAAGACCACGGTCGCTGATCCCGCCTTTGAGAAGGAAGCGTGGCTGAGCGCTACCTTGCTGAGCTACGGTGAGTGCGGTTTTACCGTGGGCGATGAGGCTACCGTCTTCTTTTGCCCACCGGAGCTTGCCCCCGGTGCGGCTAAGCTGCCCACCTCCCCGGTTTCTGAGGACGCCGTGTTGGTGTCTTCTTTGTTTGTGAAGTCGGAGCGCGCGGCGAAGGGCTTGGAAGCTGTGCTTCTCGACGCCACAATAATGCACCTCACCTCCCGCGATGCTACCGCGCTGGAAGCATTCGGTTACCGCGATGCCCGCCAGGCCGAGGACTTGTTGCGCGACAAACCCGGTCGCATTGGCCTGCTTCCAGTGGAAACCCTGGAGTCAGCTGGCTTCATGGTGGTGCAGGATCACCCCATTACGCCACGCCTGCGCCTTGAGCTGCCCCCTGCTTTTGATTTGCTCACCGCTGCCGCGGTGGAGGATCTCCTCGCCCGCGCCCTGGCGTAGGGCCTAGGCTTCAAAGACCTATTCAATGAACAGGCCCGGAAGTTCATTCTCACTGTTGCACGATGTTATTAAACCCCAGCATGCGCCTAGAAACCAACACAGAATAGTTCCCCAAAATCAACGCCCGGGTGTTACTCAATACTCACCCGGGCGTTACTGCTTGCTCACCACGGCGTTACTAAATCCGTGGTCCTAACACCCGCTGCGTTCGGCTTGGTCGATGTGGATTTGGTCAGGAAACCAGGATGAGGCCGCCGATCCAGCTAAGGAAACGGAAGGGGCCTATCGGTGCCAAATGGTGCCAAATGGTGCTACCCTAGTGTTATTGCCACCTGTTACGACAGGATCGGAAGAAGACCCTGGGACCCCAGCCGGACGACTGGACCCAGGGTCTTCGCCTGCCTCTAGAGGGAATCCGGGGTGGGACGTTTGAGGACCACTTTCTCGTGCAGCTTCTCCCAGTACTGCTCTTCCCCTAGATGGACGGAGTTCAGTGCTCCCAGAACGGCATCTGGAATCCAGAGCAGGGGATCATCGCCACCGCGTACGTGTCGCAGTCGGATGCCAGCACTTTGTCCCTGGCCCTGCAGGGCAACTATATGGGCGACGTCTCGTCTGTTTTGTACTTCTTGCCGGCTTTCCAAAGTGACGTTGTGGACGTGCATCTCGGAGAGCTCGAAGTACATCTGCTCCAAGCATTTCCTGCGGTGCCTCTCCGTCTTCTTGCTCACTTCACTCCGGTGGGTGATGATCGCTTGCATGGAGTCGATCTCAGAAAGGGTGTCCACGATTTTTCGGCGTCGGCTATTACGTTCGTCGGTCCAGTGAAGTTTGACCTGGCCAGGAAGTCGTAGTGGACGCAGCTCCTCGCGTATTTTTTCCAAGTCTTGAGAATCGATGATGGCTGCACACACCATGTACTCCTGCCGGTCTGGGGGTCTAAGGGCGGAGGACTCATCGATGTAGGCGACTAGCTGTGATTCCACCCTGAAATTGTAGCCTAGCCTTCAAAGACAACCTCCATATGGCGGGATGCAAGCCACGATCGCTGTGGTCAGAAAACAGCCACCAGGGAACTAGACAGCCGTTGTCTGTGTATAAAGAGAAGAAGGTGCCAAAGACCGTGCCAGTGAATCCGGCGCAAATTTCAATAAAATCTATCCCACACTTGCTCTGATCGCATATGTTTTGTTGTCCATCGGAGATGGAGAAAGCTGGCGCCGCAAGTTGACACTGTGATGGCGGACTTTCCAACCATCGAAGGCATAAGTCCTGAGAAAGATATGGGGTTCCCCGCTGAGTGGGGCGAGTTAGATATTTGGAATGGCGGAGAGCCAGAACAGTAGAGACCTATATTGTGCAGGAATTCTTGTTTTTGTGGAGCCACGTACCGTTGCCCCACTTCTCAAGAAGATCGCTCCGCGCGCAGGAGTTCGTCGAAGCGGTACGTGCCGGTCACGGCGGTGTCGTCATCGAGGAGATACAGGCGCTTGACGGCAACGACGATGGCCTCGGCGATGTCATCGCGGCAATCCGGGTTGGTGAGGATAGCCACGTCCTTGGGGCTGGTGAGGTATCCCAGCACCACCTGTACGACCGGCATCTGTGTCAGTCGCAGCAGCGCCCACGTGCGACCGTGGTTGCGGCAATTTCCCAGCTCAGTGCGTGCGACGATCTCACGCTGGATGAAACCGGAGAGTGTCTCGCCAATGAGGGAGGAGTTGCCAGACTCCGAGCCGAAGTAGAAGGTGGCCACGCCGTTGGCTTTCTCCGTGGGGTACTCATCGCAGGCAAGGGAAATGACAAAGTCGGCGTCGAAGGCGTTGGCTAGGCCAGCGCGGTCGCGTACGGAGGGATCGTCAGTACGCGGACGGGAGATGATGGTCTCCATGCCGGCGGCAATCATGCGGCCGGCGACGCGCTCAGCGAGATCCCAGAGGATTTCCTCTTCTGTGATGTCGCCATAGCGGCCTTTGACCGTGCGGCCGGTGTTGAAGCCGCCGAGGCTCGGGTCGATGACGACGCGCTTGCCAGCCAGCTTCGGGCCGGCGTTGCGCACGCGCTCACGCTCCTGGATATTGTGTGCCGAACCACCGGTGATGCGGCGGCCCAAAAGGCTGAGCGCGTTAATGGTGGCTGGGCCACAGATGCCGTCATTACGCAGGCCACAGTTGAGCTGGTATTCCGCCAAGGCGGCGTAGGTAGCCGGCCCAAAATGGCCATCAATGCGTTCCTGGTAGAAGCCGAGCTCCTGCAGCTGTTCCTGAAGTTGGGCGACGTCATCGCCCACCTGCAGGTTGCCCGGCTCGTAGGCCAGAACGCGGGCGCCCAAGGAATATGAGGCTTGGCGCAGCTCGCGCAGTGTCAGCTCATCGATGTCACCGCTGGGCACAATACCGCGCGACTGTTGGAAGGCCTTGAGGACTTGGGAGAGGTCAGCGTCAAACTGCTTATCGGTTTCGGAGTATTTCTGCTTCTTCCAGTCGGACAACGTCCCCTGGTAGTCCGTCATAAGACCGAGGCGGGCAAGGGTTGCGCGTGCTTCGGCGACCCGAACACTCTGGTCACCAACCCGTAGAACGCGGTTCACACCTACCCCTTTCGTGATCAAGGTGGGCGCACCTTGGTGCGCCGTCAACGAGTTAAAGAATACCAGTTAGAGCTGTTTCTTCACTTGTGCCACGATGTCAGCCTTGGAACGCAGGCCAACGAACTCATCCACCTTCTCGCCGTTGTTGAAGATCAGCACAGACGGGATGGACATGATCTGGAACATGGCACCCAGGGTGCGTTCCTCGTCCACGTTGACCTTGACCACGGAGACGTCATCGCCCAACTCTTCGGCGACTTCTTCGAGGATTGGGGATAGCTTCTTGCACGGCCCACACCATTCGGCCCAGAAGTCAACGACGACGGGTTTGCCTGCCTCCACGACGTCTGCGCGGAAGGAATCAGTAGTGACGTTCTTAATGTTGCTCATGTGATTACTAACGGTTATCGGCGAGGAAATGTTCCGCATCGATGGCCGCGCGGCAGCCGGAGCCCGCGGCGGTGATGGCCTGCTGGTAGTGGTCATCCACGAGGTCACCACAGGCGAAGACACCCGGCAGCGAGGTCTTGGTGGAAGGCTGCTCCACCACAACGTAGCCCGCCTCATTGGTTTCGACCTGGCCGTTGAGGAATCCGGAGCGCGGCTCGTGGCCAATGGCCACGAACATCGCGGTGACATCAAGCTCGCTGGTCTCACCAGTCAGTACATTCTTGACCTCAAGGCCACCGACCTTGCCGTCCTTCTCCAGGACGCGCTCTACGGTGGTGTTGGTAAGCCACTTAATCTGCTCGTTGTCCTTGGCGCGCTCCAGCATGATCTTGGAGGCGCGGAAGTTCTCCGAGCGGTGAATAATAGTGACGGTTTCGGCGAACTTGGTGAGGAAGGTGGCCTCCTCCATGGCGGAATCGCCACCGCCGACGACGGCAATGTTGTGGCCCTTGAAGAAGAAACCATCGCAGGTGGCACATGCGGAGACGCCGCGGCCGGCCAACTCGGATTCGCCCGGAATGCCCAGGTAGCGCGGAGCGGCACCGGTGGCCAGGATGACCGTGCGGGCCTCAAAGACTTCGTCACCGACGTGCAGCTTCTTCACGTCTCCGTCGAGCTCGATGGAGTCCACAACTTCCATGCGCAGGTCTGCACCGAAGCGAATAGCCTGGGCGCGCATTTCCTCCATGAGCTCTGGACCCATGATGCCCTTCTGGAAGCCCGGATAGTTCTCCACCTCGGTGGTGTTCATGAGCTCGCCGCCGTATTCAAATCCTTCGAAAACGATGGGCTTGAGCTCAGCACGCGCAGCATAGAGGGCTGCGGTGTAGCCGGCGGGGCCGGAGCCGACGATGGCAACATCGTGGATAGTCACTAAAAACTCCCTTGAGACGACAATTCCTGTAGAGAATCTGATCATGCCCGCGCATAAGGCGCAAAGGACACTGAGATTGTACTCGGGCCTAGTCTATCGCCGCACGCAGAACCTGTCGGGCCCGGGCACGCCGCGATTTCACCGTGCCAGGAGCCACGCCTTGGACCTTGGCCACCGTATCTATGGGATAGCCGGCGACGTCAGTCAGGTACAGCGCTTCGCGCTGGTCCTCGCGCAAGGTCTGCATGGCTTGGGCCACCGTGATGCGTTCCGCGAGGTGCTCGCTGGGATTGTGCGCGAGGGCGTAATTGCGGTCATCCTCAATAATCTCCGCATCCAGCGAGGCATTTTCCCGGTTGGAGCGGTGGTTGAGGAAGTCATATCCGGAGTTCATCACTAGGCGGTGCAGCCACGTGCTCAGTGCGGCATCATGCCGGTAGGACTGCATATTGCAGCTGGCTTTGAGCAACGCCTCCTGCACGATATCCTGCGCATCATCATCGTTGCGTGTGTAGCGCCGCGCCATGGCGGTCAGGCGCGCGCGATGCTTCTCGACGATTGCCGAAAAGGCCTTGGTATCTCCGCCAATGAAGGCGTCGACGAGTTCACGATCGGTCGGCTGAGCTGACAAGAAGAATCCCCCCGGAAACTACAGATGACAAACGGGTCACCACATGCCCCGGCCGCAGCCTGCTGGTGTGTGATTGTCCCCCCGTTAATGTGTCTGCGAGTCTACGGGAAGATTCTTCTGTCCGCTACGCGAAGCTTCCGCTTCGCAATGCAGTAAGTAGGATGCTTACTGCGTGGAATTCAAGTTCAATGTGTAGGTTAGCCGAATAAGAAGCTCTGGCAGATGGTGGGGTAACTCTGCTCTGGCATCTGGATCTTGGGATTAAGACTGGTCACGTGTGAGAAGGTTTCGTGTACAACTAGTGACATGAACTTTTTATTGCTCGGTGGTACCGGTTTCCTTGGAGGACACATAGCGGCTGCAGCAGTCGAGCGAGGACATGAAGTTACTTGCCTTGCACGGGGTAACGGGAAGGTTCCCAACGGAGCTGACTTTGTGAGTTCGGACCGTGACCGTGACGGTGCGTACGATGAGGTTGCGGGGAAAACTTGGGACACCATTGTGGATCTGACGAGTCAGCCGAAGCATGCGCGGGATGCGGCGGCGAAACTCCAGGCCAAGCATCGTATATTTGTGTCCTCGAGCAGCGTATATGAGGATCAGGGAAGTATTTCTTCTGAGTCTGATTCCGTAGTCGCTCCGCTTGAAAATGACTACATGGAGAACATGGGGCAGTACCCAGCCGCAAAGTCTGCTTGCGAAACGATATATCACAGGACAAAACGGTCGGTAATGGTAGTTCGACCCGGTCTGATCGCCGGCTACGGTGACGAAACAGGGCGCAGTGGTTACTACCCGTGGCGCTTCGCGCATCCCACGGGTGAGAACGTTATCGTCCCAGACCCAGCGTTTCCCGTCGCTATGATTGATGTGAAAGACCTTGCAGACTGGATAGTTGAGTCTGCAGAAGCTGGGACTTTCGGAACCTTTAACGCCACGGGCTTTGCTACTTCCTTGTCCGATGTGTTCAAGATTTCACGTGAGTTAACCGCATCGAAGGCTGCAGCGCGACCTTTTTCCGATGAACTGCTTCTCGCTTGTGATGTAACCCCGTGGATGGGCTCAAATTCGTTGCCGTTGTGGGTACCAGGTGAACAGTTTCGCAACATCGCGCTACTCGATTGCGCCGCAGCCTACGAAGCTGGCCTGCGGATTCGTCCGTTGAAGGAGACATTGGCGGATGCGCTGCGATTCGAAGAAGAACGACAGGGCGAAAGACTTGCTGGACTCAGCGATGAAGAGGAAGTCGTGCTTCGCCAGCGGTTAGAAAATGGTATTTAGTTTCGGCAGGAACAGTTTTAGTTGCAGTCGGGACCGTGGTCCCCGTGGTTCACATTTCACCTTGGTTCCAGAGTACCAAGATCTGCGGCGCTGGCGCTCGTTGGTGAGTTTGCGTGCCGCACCGAAGCTTTATGTACTTCTCGGTCCAATTCGTCGTGAGCATTGAGCAGAATTGGGTCCATCGCTAACGGGGTGTAGTGCTCCGCGAGTGACCGCTCGGGGTGTCGCTCGCGTGCCCGCAGAACCTATATGTGTTTCTGTGCACCTCCATATGTTGTCTGTTTTAGCGGTATTTCGTTGTAGATTCCGCAATTGCGCATCGAATAGTTATTTATTGCACGGCACGGACGTGGGCCGCTCGGCGCAGGGCGTCCTGGCATTCCAGCAGCACGCGGCGCAGCGCACGTGGGCGCTCGGTCGCCAAGAAGTCGCTCGTGGCGGAGTCGGCAAACTTAACGTCAGGGTAGAGGCCGCGCACCAGGCGGTTGGCAATCTCGATGGGGTGCTCCTCCCACAGCTTTGCTAGAGAATCGAAATACTCTTGAGCAAAGGCCTCGGTGAGGTGGGCCGAGCGCGGGGCGTTAAAGGCAGCGAGGAGGGAATCCACCTCGGCGTTGGAGTACTTACCCGGCGTGCGCACGAGGTCGAAGACCTCCCGCTTGACCTCCACTGACGGGAAGGCGTGGGAGGCGCCGAGGAAGGCGGCGGCACCGGTGAGCGTGTTATCGCGCTCCTTCTCAGCCTCCAGCTCTTCGGTGCTGACGGCATCGCGGGCGGCCAGCGCGCGCAGGATGGCCCAGCGAATGTCCGGGTCGAGGGCGAGGCCGTCGAGGGATCCGTCGAGAAGCGCGCGCAGGCGCTGCGTGCCGGACTCCTCCGGGGTAGCCGCGAGCGCCTGGATGGCGGCGCGGGCGAAGGTGAGCTGCGCGTCGGAGCCTGCCGGGGCCTGCTCCAGAACCTCCCACAGGCGCTCGGCATAGTCGGCGCGAATCTCCTCGCGCGCCTCCTCGCTCACGAAATGGTCGATGGCATAGCCGGCATTGGCAAAAGCAGTGGTCAGAAGCGTCGGGTTGGACTCCGCCGGGGCGTGGTTGAGCACGGTGTCGAGGTAGGAGCGCACCGGCCACTCGGCATCGCGGGTGAGGTTCCATAAGGAAGTCCAGATGACCGCGCGGGAGAGCTCATCGGGCACCTCGGAAAGCCGGGTGCGGATGGTCTCCAGGGAGGTCTCGTCGAAGCGGACCTTGGCGTAGGTGTGGTCGCCGTCGTTAAGCAGCAGTAACGCTGGGGCCTGGAGGCCGGATACCTCGTCGAGGATGGTGCGCTCGCCTTCCAGGTCCACGTCGAGGGTGGCGTACTTGTTCAGGGAGTCATCGAACAGCGCCACGTTGAGGCGGTGCGGGCGTGTGGTGTCCTCGGCGTCGACCGTGATGGCGAGCTCGTGAATCTTATCTCCGTCCGTGTGCAGCTCCGGGGTGAGCGTGTCCGGGCCCCACGTGCGCAGCCAGGCTGTGGACCAAGCGTCGAGGTCACGGTCGGTGTGCTTCTTCAACGCCTTGAGCAGATCCTCGAAGGTCGCGGCACCGAAGGCATGCTCCTGGAAGTAGTCGCGCGCGCCGGCGTAGAAGTTCTCGCGGCCGACGTAGTGCACCAGCTGCTTGAGCACCGCCGCGCCTTTGGCATAAGTAATGCCGTCGAAGTTCTGGCGCGCGGCATCGACGTCTGGGATCTCGGCCTTGATGGGATGCGTGGTGGGCAGCTGATCCTGCAGGTAGGCCCAGTTCTTGCGCTGGCCGGCGAAGTTGACCCACGCCTCGGTGTACTCGGTGGCATGCACCGAGGAATCCGCACCCATGAACTCCGCGAAGGACTCCTTGAGCCACAGGTCATCCCACCACTGCGGGGTGACCAGGTCACCGAACCACATGTGGGACATCTCGTGCAGGATGGTGTTCGTGCGCCCGGCATGCTGCGCGCGGGTAGCGGCGGAACGGTACAGGTAATGCTCCGTAAAGGTCACCAGGCCGGGGTTCTCCATCGCACCCAGGTTGTATTCCGGCACGAAGATGGAATCGTACTTTCCCCACGGGTAGGGGTAGCCATAGTTGTTGTGGAAGAAGTCCATGCCTTGTGCTGTGACCTGCAGGATTTCATCATCCAGGTGCTCCGCCATGGAGGCGCGGGCAAAGGCGCGCAGCTCCACTTCCAAGGACTCATCGGGTGCGGTCCAGGTGCTGTGCTTCTCGACGTACGGCCCCGCCGCAAACGCCGTCAGATACGTTGACAGCAACGGGGTCGGCGCGAAGTGCGCTACTTCCCCTCTATCCGTTTTCTCGCGGCCAACCTCCGGCTGGTTGCTGAGGAGCTGCCAGCCTTCCGGGCCGGTGAGGTGCACCTCGTAGCTGGCTTTGAGGTCCGGCTGGTCAAAGCAGGGGAAGATGCGGCGCGCATCAGATGGCTCGAGGTGCGAGTAGAGGTACGTGGTGTCATCGGCTTGGTCGTGCATGCGGTGCAGGCCCTGGCCGGTGCGTGAGTAATAGGAGGAGCCGGTGATCTCCACGGTGAGCTCCTCCCCTACTGGAAGATTGCTCAGGTAGACCCGTCCGCCGTCGAAGGTGTTTTCCACCTCTTCGCCATTGACGCGCACTGCATGCACGGCCTTGCCCAAGTAATCCACGAAGGTTTTGGGCTCGGTGGTGGTGAAGCTAATGCGCGAGGTGACCTCGTAAGAGTCGGCGTCGGTGGGCGCGCTCGTGACATCGAGGTGCAGCTCGTAGGTGCTCAAACGCAGCGCGGCGCTGCGGGCGGTGGCTTCTGCGTGGGTGAGGTTTGCGGTAGTCATGCGCTACATCTTAAACTCCGCTGCGGTGCGCATCACAGGGCGGTCAGGAAAGAACCCACCGTGTGTTGGGCCCGCGCTGTGGGCCATCAGGATCGATGCGCGCTTGGCCTATAGTCCGCAGGTGACGCAGTATTCCCGTGACAATTGCCCGGTCTACTCCCAGTTCTTCGGCGATTTCGCGCGTGGTCAGTGCAGCTCCTTCTTTGAGTTGAGCCAGGATCCAATCCTGAACGGAGGTCGCTGCAATGTGTCCTTCTATGTGAAGCCCCATCAGCGATCGGGCCTTGGTGGTAAGTATCCACTCTCGCGCTTCCCGTAGTTGTTCTACGAAACCGAGGCTCTCATACCACCGAAGGGTATCCGCAGCCTGATCTTCGCTGACTTGCATGAGTTGGGCAGCAGTGTGGCACAGCAGGATCTGGTTGTCCATAAGGTGACGGGCAATGATGAGGCCATTGACGCTGTCGAAAGGCTCAGCGCCGAAAGCGCCTTTGAGTTCGGTCAAGGCCTTAACAAACGTGGTGTCAACGCGCCCAGAGGACAAAATAACTTCGACGAAGGATTCCTCTGCGCGAAGCTCCGGAATATGGCGACCACTCGACAGCATGGATGCCCACATGCGGTCGAATCCGCGGGAGGACTCCTCTGCTAACCCCAGCATCCTTAACGCCGTCATAAGGCGGGGGTTTCGGGGAATGGATTGTGTTGTGAGAACCCGATCGCGTTGTACACCTGTGGGAAGACCACCGGGAGACCATACAGAGAAGGCTATGGGAGATTGATCGATGACTACCGCAGCCGACGCGTCCCAGTCGCGATGGGCTAAGGCATTAGAGACAAGCTCGTCGACAGCGGTGTCTGGGAAAGCCTTGATCGATACTTCTTGACCCGTGGCAAGTGCGATGCGCTCCACTTCTTGCTGGGCATTGACTCGAACTAGCTCTTTCAACCGCAAGTATGTGGTGATGAGGGGTGCAGAGATTTCCGTTGTTCTCGGCTCACCGCCAGGGACAAGACGGAGGAGGTGTCGAACTGTAACCTGCTGGGATACCGGAGGCATGAAAAGGATTTCGGCCGCGTATGTGGGGTTTTGTGAGCCATCGAGCAGCCCTAGTTCTCCCAAAAGTTCGCGGGCTGTTGCGGGAACAGGTTCTTGGGAACCGGACATTGCCCTCGCTTGGGCTAGGAGGTGTCGGGCCTGATCGACGGCCGTCATATCGAGTTCCTCAAGTCCTCGACGGGAGGGGTGAGCGGTGTAATCCGGGTTGGCACGTTCAAAAAAGAGTGCGCGGCGTTGATGCTCGGTGAGGGGTACGCAGCGAGTGCCAACCCGCTTGCTTGCCTGTCCCTTTGGGCGCTGATACAGCGTGATGCCACGGGGAACGCGCAAGACGATGAGCCGGGCTCCGCACCACTCCAGTTCTTCTGCTTCGACGTGGATGTTGGGCTGTGTTCCTTCGAAGATCTTTCTTATGAGCCAGTCCAATTCGCGCTGGGTGCCTGTAAATGCCTCTGGTCCAGACTTCTTGTCTGCGACTCCAAGCACAATGAAAGCGTTCCCGTTATCGGCATTGGAAAAGCACACGGCTTCATCGATGAGGAATTCAACAAGGGACGCGTCTGGATTGCGATTTCGTGGGTGGACGGCGGGATCCTCTTTAAAATCGAGAATTTCGGATTCCAGGCTATCGGCGGTTGCGCCGGCTTCAATCGAGCGCAGTGCCTGGATGATGAAGTCGAGTTCGTCCTCTCTCATGGCCCCGTAGTGTAGCAGAGTTGTTTCAAACAACTCCGCAACAACTAATAAACAACTAATGGCTAATATGGCAGCTTCTGGCGCAGAAATATTCTAGAATATGCAGGCCAGAACGTTGTTCAAGTTGTTTGGGAGTTGTTTCAGAGTTGTTTATTACTCCATTGCCGTGCCTCTTGTTGTTAAAAAGTTGTTGCCCGCAGTACCGGAATGGGCACTACGGGCAACAACTAAAAACTACGTCTCAAGGCGAGGTATCGCGCTTGATGGCTTACTGCTTGATGGCAGAGACCTCGAGCTCGATCTTGATCTCCTCGGAGACCAGTACGCCGCCGGTCTTCAGCGGGGCGTTGAAGTCAATGCCGAAGTCGGTGCGGTTAATAGAGGTCTTGGCCTCGAAGCCCAGGCGGGTGTTGCCGAAGGGATCCTCGGCCACGCCGGCCTCTTCTACCTTGAAGTCAACGGACTTGGTGGTGTCTTTGATGGTGAGGTCACCGGTGACGGTGCCCTCACCCTGCTCGTTCACGTTGAAGTCGGTAGCGGTGAAGGTCATCTCCGGGTACTTCTCCACGTCGAAGAAGTCCTCGTTCTTCACGTGCGCATCGCGGTCGGCGTTGTTGGTATCGATGGACGCCGTCTTGACGGTGGCGGTAGCTGCGGACTCGTTAATGTTCTCCCCTACCTTCAGGGTGCCCTCGAACTCAGTGAAGTTGCCGCGCACCTTGGTGATCATGGCGTGGCGAGCAACAAAGCCAATGGTGGTGTGGGATGGGTCCAGTGCGTAGGTTCCTGCAGGGATGGTCATGGGTTCCTCATTTCATAATAATGTTGACGTGACAACAAGAATTGTACGCCCCTTCGCTCAGCTGTCAAGGGTTCTTTTCCATCGAAAGCCATATCCCCAGACCTGCAACCCGAAACCTGCAGGTGGGCGTCGTCAAGCGCGCGATGCGTCTGAGTCAGCGAGCAGGGAGTTGCGGGTTCCAGGTCTGGGGATATGCGTGAGACCGTTCCTGTGGAGGTGCGTCAGTTGGTGGGGATACCCACCAGGGTGGCCTCCTTCAGGGTGACCGAACCGGACTTGGGCATGTCGGTGAACATGATGAGGGCGCCGTCGAAGGCCACTGGCTTCTGCTTGAGCTCGATGTCCTGGCGCGTGCTGGTCAGGGTGCCATGCGCGAGTTCGGTGAGCGTGCTGGACTTGGGGTTCTTCGGATCGAAGTCCTCAGTCTTGACGCCGTAGACCACGTACTTCGCGCCGATGGAATCCTTCTGTTCCAGTGGTAGGACGTGCAGCTGCGTGGGCTTATCGATGCTGAGCAGTAGGCCAGCGTCGGTGTCCTTGGTGGTCCAGGAACCGTCCACGTTCTTGCCTTCCGGAACCGAGGTGCTCTTTACGTCCTTGAAGAGCACAGCTGGCACGTTGGGGAACGTGGTTTCCTCGGAGGCTTCGCTCTTGGTCACCACCGGGGAGGTCTGTTCATCGGCGACCTGGGAGAGAATCCACACGCTGAGTGCTGCCATGGCCACGACGAAGACGGTGGCCAGCACGCCTAGGACGATGGTACCGGAGCCTGAGTAGCCGCGGCCGCCGAAGCCGGGGGCCGGGGTCGGATCCTCTTTGCGTGGGGATTCTTCCACGGGGACCTGCAGGGTCTCCTCGCCGTCGTCGCCATCGCCGGCGAAGGCCGATAGGCGGTGGGCGATGTCCTCCAAGTCGGCATCCTCCCCCGCCTCAGCATCGCTGGCGATGTCCTGGAGTACTTCTGGGGTGGGCGTGGTGGACTCCACCAGCAGGGAGATGGCAGAGGACAGTGCGGAACGGTCGGTCTCTTCATCGTTGCTCTGCAGAACCGCCGGGAAGGCCAAGGTGGCCACGCCCTCGGTGGAGATGCGGATACGGTTGCGGTTCTCAATGCCCAGCACGTGGCCCGCGGCATGGGCAGCGGCGGTTGTGCGGACCAGCGGTGCCAAGGCATGGGCCACGGCGCGTGGATCAAGGTCCTTATCTTCTGAGACCGTCTTGAGCGAGGTTCCTTCGACCCAGTCCGCCACGACGAGACAGCCCTGGCGGTAGGACAGGATGTCGATGTTGGTGGCGACTGCGTCGAGTTCCATCTCCGCTAGGCGGCGGGTAGCGCGGGAAACCTCCGCCGAGCGGCGAGCTGCCACGGCCGGGGTGGCCGGCGCCATGGGAGCCTCGCCCGTCGTATCGACGAAGGTAAGGGATACGACGCGTCCGGTGGCCTGCTCGCGGGCCTTCCAGAAACGGGTGCCTGGGGCAGAGCCGTAGTCCTTGAGGAGGCGGAAGCGGCCATCGGACACCGGTGCGCCCGGAACCAAGCGCGGGCCGCGGACGATACCGGCGGACATGGGCGGCGGAACTGGCGAGGAATTGAAGGCGTCCACGCTGAAGATGGGCTGGAACTCGAGCTGCTCCGGTTCCTCGACCTCGATGGCCTCGGCGTTCTCGATCTTGATGATGCGGGACATGCCGGGGATGCGCTGTAGCTGGCGGCCCAAGTTAATGACTTCCGGCAGGCCGGAGCGCGACAGCACGATGCCGGTCACGATGACAAAGACGATGCCGACCACAGCCAAGCGAATCAGGTGCACCACGGCAGGCAGCGAGGCCGGCAGCACAAGGTTCAGCGCCCAGTTGAGGGCGTAGGCCACGATGAGGCCTACGACCGAGGAGAGCACCGACCAGATGGTGGTGGCAATGACAGCGCGGCCACCCAGGCTGCCGAGCTTGCGCTTGAGCAGGAAGCCACCAATGACAGCACCGGCCACAAAGCCGAAGCCGTTCGCCGTACCCAGAAGGACGACCACGCGGTCGGGGGAATCCGCCACGTGTGGGGCAAGCAGGGAGAGCACCGACTTGGTCAGCGTGATGCCGGCGATAATAAACGTCGGCGTCCACGCTTCCTCGCGGGCATAGAACACGCGCAGGTGCAGCAGCACGAGGGCGTACGGAATCAGGGTAAAGGCGGAGAAGCTCAACGTGAGGCCGAGGAGCTCGGCGGCTTTGGCGTTGAAGGCACCGTATTGGAAAAGGCCGCGGGCAATGGGGATGCCGAAGCCCGTCATGAAGATGACGATGGGGATAAGCGCGATGAAGGTCAGCTTGGTACCCAGAGTGAGGTCACGGACCACGGCCTTGACGTCACCGTCGGCAGCGTTACGGGACAGGCGCGGCATAATCGCGGTAAGCAGTGTGACGCCGATGACGCCGTAGGGAACCTGCAGAAGCAGCCATGCCTGCTGGTAGATAAACGGCGCACCGTCGTCTGCAAGTGCGGCCACGCGGGACGTAATCACATACCCCAATTGGGAGATGGCCACGTAGGCCACGATGGCCAACGCCATCCCGCCGAACTGCTTGAGCCTGTCATCTAAGCCCCAGAGCGGCTTGAGGTTGATGCCCGCCTTCTTGAGATATGGGAACAAGATGAGGCATTGCACCACCACGCCGGCGGTTGTACCGAGGGATAGAAGGAGCACGTGGCCATCGGTAATCGGCGAAGGCGCATCGGGATGCAAACTGCCCGGTACCAGCTGATAGGCCACGAGCACCGAGATGGAAATGAGGTTGTTGACCACCGGTGCCCACGCGCCCGGCCCGAAGATATTCTTCGTATTGAGCACCGCTTGGAAGAGCGCGAAGAGCCCGTAGAAGAAGATCTGCGGCAGTAGAAGATAGGCAAACGACGTGGCCTGGATGGCGTTAACCTCGCCGTCGTCCGGCAGCATCACGCGGGTAATCTGCGGGGCAAAGATACACGACAGTACCGTAATCGTGGCCAGCAGCGAGAAGGCCAGCGTGAAGAGGCGCCGGACAAAGGCCTCGCCGCGGTCGGAGTCTTCCTTCTCCGCACGTACCAGCACGGGCACCACGAGCGAGGTCAACACCGCACCCAACACGATTTCCGTGATGAGGTTCGGCAGTTGGTTCGCCGTGCCGAAGGCAGAAGAAATGGCGGGGCCCAGAGTGGAGCCAATGAGCACCATGCGGATGAAACCCGTAATACGGGAAATCATTGTTGCCAAGGCCATGGAGCCGGTGGCACGCACGACGGCGCTGTCGGAGTTTGCTTCGCCGGAGGTATCGCTGGCGGTGGCCTGCGCCTCTCCCTTCAGTCCCGAGCGGTCTTCCTGCTCGTCGTCGACTGCCACGACGCCGCTTGGCGCACGTTTTTCCGGGACCGGTGCCGGCGGCGAGGGCGTGACAATGCGTCGACGGGCACCAGACAAAGGTTCATGTGTCATAGAGAAAACTATCCGTGAGTGTTCTTTTTCTTCCGCTTACCCAGCCGGAACAGTGCGGCTAGGACGAGGACGAGCGCGGCGGCGATGCCGGCTCCATAGACGCTAACGATACCGGCCCGCGTCTGCACGGTGATATCGATAGGATCCGAAATCAGGTGCCCATCGGGATCGGTGGGCACGCTGGGCGTTGCCAGCCACAGCCGCAGGGACGTACGGTCGGCGTCGCTAGGCAGGTCAGCGGTCATGGACACGGTAATGGATCCCTTGGCCGGGATGTGAACCGAGTCTGGTGTGTTGAGTGTAGAACCGTCAGGGGCGTCGTAGGCCAGGTGGGCGTCGACAGGCAGCGGCAGCCCATTCTCCGCCACAATGAGCAGCGGCGAGGACTCCGAGACACGCGTGTAGACATTGCCTGGCGGGATCAATGAGACGGAGGCGCGCAGCTCACGCAGCATATCCGCGTTCTTCTCCAAGCGTGTGCGGCTCTCCTCCACCGCTGGGCGGAAGCCGCGCAGGCTGGTGCGGCCGGTGTCACTGAGCACGGCGAGCAGGTCGCGGCGCAGCGGCACCGTGAATTGGTAGCGCGTCATGGCGATGCCGGGGTCATTGACCATGATGGACATGAGCTCATCCGTGTAGCGTGACTGCTGTCTGACCTGCGTAATTTCCGCGTCATGGAAGGCCGCGGGGTTGGTGTATGGGCTACCAGGCTCGCCCTCGCTGGTCTCCATCGGCAGCGCGGTGACGGGCCGCGGCGTCATGTGCCCAGAGTCCAAAAGATGCTGTGCGGCCTCCACCACGGCGCGTGCGGCGGCGGGATCCTGATAGTTCGGCAGCTTAGCCACCACACCGTCGCGTTCACCTTCACTGGCCTGCTCCACTTCGTGTGCCGCCACGCTTATCGACGCCCCCGCCGTCAGCGCCCTCGCCTGCTCCGAGTCCTCTGCAAAGTCATAGCGTAGTTCCGGGTTGGAATAGCCCGTCGTCTGTGGGTAAGACCCGGTTTGGGCGAGCAGGGCGCCCAGGGAGGCGTCGAACGTCACTGCTTCCCCAGCCCACGCAGAGTTATCCGCAAGAAGAAGCGGCACGGTGAATTTATGCTCACTCGTGCCCGAAGCTGGCGCGGTGAGCGTCGTGTTGAGAGGAGCTCCCAGCACCCGCTCGATGGTCTCCTGCCCCTTTTCCACGGCCTCATGCGTGAGCCACTCATTGCCCACGCGGGCGACGGCATCCGTATTGGCATTGGCCCACGGCAGAAGCATGCGGCAATCCACGCCCTTGAGTTTTTCCAACCAGGCAGCGGCATCCTTCGAACCGGTTCCCGGCTCACCGCGGTCCGAATCAGAACCGGAGAACCAGGAATCACGCAAGCGCTTCGGGCGTTGCGCGATGGAAGGCCGAGTCTCGTGGACGGTGTAGCCGGAGGCGATGCGGTCGGCGGCGTCGACAAGCGCAGGGTCCACCGCCACACACCCGGAACCGTGCAGATCGTGCTCCAGGTAGGCGTTGAGCAACTGGTCCAAACGCCCACCCGGTGCCATCTGTTGCGGCAGTTGTTCGCTTTCCAGGATGAGATCCTGGCCGCCGGTATCACCCGGCACCACATCAACCTGTGCGGTGAGCGGATAAATAAGGGAGAAGGCGTGAGGTTTCTCTGGGGCCTCCCGGTCCCCTTGAAAATCTAGAATCGTCCGTTCTTCCGCAAAGCTTGCCGCCTGGCCATCACGAGTACCGGTCAGGGTGAAGAGCAGCGGGTACGCGCCGGGTTCCGTAATGGCGAGTGTGGAATCCTCCCCCAATGCCGTAGGCACGGCAACGGTGACCTCGCGGCTCTCCCCCGGCTTGAGCTCGCCGGCCGTGGCGGAGGGCCCATAATAAGGAAAAGAACCCGCAGCCAGTTCTTGGCGGGCCTGCGTGGTCGAGCCCACCGCATCGCTGCGTCGAGTTGTCACCTGCAGGTTTTCCACTGCGCTGTTGGTCGGGTTATGGATACGCAGCGTGACCTCACCGGTCTCCCCTACCCGTGCTTCACTGGCGCTGAGCAGGCTGAGTTCCAGCTCATCAGGGCCTCGGGAGCCCAGCCAATACTGCGAATCCGCCAGGCTCTCGTCGGGAGTTTCTGCCTGTGCCACCGGGGCGAGGCCCCCGAACGCTAGTGCCGCAGCCAGCGCTATGCGCCACCCATGCCGGCTCACCGCGGGGTCGCCTTTCCTGCGGCGGCTTCCTTTCGCGCGAGATCCGGCAGGAGGTCATGGGCAATGCGCGCGAGCTTGCGCTCATCCGCATAGGCCAGGTGCTCGATGAGCTCAGAGACAGGGATCCAGGAGACCTCGGTGACCTCCGGGTCCTCATCATTCATGATGCCGTCCTCAAAGCGCAGCAGATGATGGTGCACAGTCTTGTGAATGCGCACGCCATCGGAGACGAACCAATAATCAATCATGCCTAGGTCTGCGAAGACCTTGCCGTGGATTCCGGTCTCCTCCCACACCTCGCGTTCGGCGGTGAGCTCCTTAGGTTCGTCATTTTCCACGTGGCCCTTCGGCATGGACCACAGCAGGCGGCCGCGGCGGTCCAACCTGCCAATGAGCGCGACATAAATCTGGGAAAGGTCCACGTTGCCGTCCTCATCGACGGCCTCGGCCAATCCGGACACGACAAGACCGCCCGCGGACGTCTCATCCCGCGTGGTCATGCGGTTAGTGGACGTGCGCTGCGGGCGTCCCGAGCGGCGGTTCCGGTTACCCGCGCCCCGCCGGCGGCGGCGCTTGGGCCCTGGCGTGTTCTTAGTCATCCCTGCTAATCGTAGTAGACTTCGATCCGTGAATTTTCAGGACACTCAGCTAATCGGCGTACTCGCCCGCGCAGACGCCTCCCTCAACCAGCTCAGTGGCCTCCTCCAGGGGCTGGTGGATCGCTTTGCGCTTCACGACGCCCCCCTCTACCTCGTCGGCGGCTCCGTCCGCGACGCACTCCTAGGCCGCCTGGGCAACGACCTCGACTTCACTACCCCGGCTCGCCCGGACGTGGTGTACTCCATCCTCGAGGAGTGGGCAGAAACCGTGTGGGACACGGGCATTGACTATGGCACCGTCTCCGCTGCGTATAAGGGCCAGCAGATCGAGATCACTACCTTCCGCTCCGATAGCTACGATGGTGATTCCCGCAACCCCGAGGTCGTGTACGGCGATACCCTCGAAGGCGATCTTGTGCGCCGCGATTTCACGGTCAACGCCATGGCCATCGAGCTGCGTCCCGACGGAACCCGGGAATTCCACGACCCGATGGGAGGCCTCAAGCACCTGGCGGACCGGGTCCTCGATACTCCCGACGCCCCTGAAATCTCCTTCCACGATGATCCCCTCCGCATGCTCCGCGCGGCACGATTCGCGGCGCAGGTGGAGTTTGACGTCGCCAAGCGCGTGCGCGACGCCATGACCGACATGGCTGGCGAAATCCAGCGCATCACCGTGGAGCGCGTGCAGGTCGAGCTCAACAAACTGATCTGCGGCACTGCGCCGTGGAAGGGCATTGACCTGCTCGTGGAGACTGGGATTGCGGATTACATCTTCCCGGAGATTCCGGCCCTGCGTATGGCTCCCGACGAGCATGCGCAGCACAAGGATGTCTACGCCCACTCGCTCACCGTGCTGCGCCAGGCCATGGAGCAGGAAGAAGATGGCCCCGATCTCATTCTTCGGTGGGCCGCCCTGCTGCACGACATTGGCAAGCCGGATACCCGCGACACCACCGATGGCAAGGTGAGCTTCCACCACCACGAGGTCGTGGGCGCGAAGCTTACCCGCAAGCGCCTTCGTAAGCTCAAGTTCCCTAAGTCCACCACGGAAGACATTGGCCAGCTGGTCTACCTGCACATGCGCTTCCATGGTTTCGGCGATGGCCAGTGGACCGATTCCGCTGTGCGCCGCTATGTCACCGATGCCGGGGATTTGTTGCCACGCTTGCACAAGCTGGTGCGCGCCGACTGCACCACCCGCAACGAACGCAAGGCACGCCGCCTGCAGCGCACCTACGATGAGCTGGAGGAACGCATCGCGGATATCGCCGCCAAGGAGGATCTCGCCCGTGTGCGCCCTGATCTCGATGGCAACGAGATCATGGAGATCCTCGGTCTCCAGCCCGGACCCGAGGTGGGCCAAGCTTGGTCCTACCTCAAGGAGCTGCGCCTCGAAGAAGGTCCGCTGGAGCGCGACGTTGCTATTGCGAAGCTGCGCGAGTGGTGGAATTCTAGATAGGGATGTACGCAGATAGACTCTTCAACGCCCTCGAGCGCAACGACCCAGCTCCTGGCCAGCTCCTTGTTGCGGCTCCCGACGTCCTCGTGCCGCATTACAATCGCTCCGTTGTCCTCATCACGGAGCAACACGCTGGGCGCACGTATGGTGTTGACCTAACCAAGCGCTCCGAGATGGCCGTCTTTAACGTCATGCCGGAGTGGTTACCTGTGGTGGCTAAGCCGCAAGCCCTTTACATTGGCGGCCCGCATAACCAGCAGGCAGCCATTGGTGTGGCCATGACGCGCCAAGGCGTGGACATGGAGAAGCAGCCTTCGCTGAGCCGCCTCGCTCCCCGTGTGGCGCTTGTTGATTTGCGTGTGGGTCCCGATGCCGTGACCGAACTGGTGGAGGGTATGCGCCTTTTCGCGGGTCACTTCGAATGGGGTCTCGGCGAACTCGATGAGGAAATCGATCGCGGCGAGTGGTACGTTGCCCCCGCCCTTCCCCAGGACGTGGTGTCTTCCGGTTCGACCGACACATGGTCGGACGTCATGAAGCGCCAGGCCATGCCCTTGCCGCTTTTCTCTACCTTCCCGCGCTACATCGACGAAGATAATTAGGCCCTCGCATCGCAACGTGAACTAGCATTTTCTCCATGCGTTCGGAGATAGCTGCGGCAGTGAAGACCTGCATGGCCATCGCGGTGGGCGTGGTTCCGCTCGGCTTGGCCTTCGGTGTGCTCATGGTTCAAACCGGGTTTGACTGGTGGTGGACCCCAGTCTTCTCCATCGTTATTTATGCAGGTTCCATGGAATTTCTGGCAATATCTATGGTCACCGGCGGAGTTACCCCGGGGGTCGCGGCGCTTACCGGTTTCATGGTGAACTTCCGCCACCTCTTTTATGGCCTTACCTTCCCGCGGGATGCGATACGCAGTCCACTCGGCCGTGCCTGTTCCACCTATGCGCTTACCGACGAATCCTATGCCGTCCTCTCCGCCCTCCCCCGACATTCGCGCCCTAGTGGCACCTTCGTGTTTTCGGTGCAGTTGTTCTGCCAAATCCTGTGGGTCGGTGCCGGCATCATCGGTGCGCTAGCGGGTCAGGCTATTCCGCCCTCGGTAAAGGGCCTCGACTTCGCCCTTGTCGCTCTCTTCGTTGTCCTAGCGATTGATTCCTTCCAGAACAACAAGGACTACTCGCTTCCGTTGTCTGCGGCGGCCCTAGGCATCCTCGCCGGATTCCTCTTTCCCGGTCAGCTGCTCATGGTGGCGCTGACTGCGTACTTCCTCGTGCTCGTCGTGCGCTACCTCTCCCCGCGCTTAGATACCGCGATGGTCCTGCGGAAGGAGTCGCCATGCCGGCCGGAGTGACCCTTTCTACTATCTTGGCAGTCCTCATCCCTGTCGGCATCGTGACGGTGCTATTGCGCTGGCTGCCCTTTGCCTTCGTCAAAGCACTTAAGGGAAGCCAGTTCATCTCGATGCTGGGGTTCACAATGCCCGTAGGCGTTATGACCGTTTTGGTGGTCTATACCTTATTTGGTGCATCCCGTGACATGGGAAGCTTCATCGCCCCCTTTGCCGGTGCTGCTTTTACCGCGGCTCTTCACCTGTGGCGCCGGAACTCCGGTCTCTCCATTTTCGGCGGTACCGCGTTTTACATGATCCTTGTGAATGTGGTCTTCTAGATCTCACCGTAGAGAGCAGTAGCTTCCGTCCACAAGGAATGGAATTGGAGAGCACTGACAAACTCTGATTCAATATCCGGAAACTCATCGTAGGTGTTGGGGTGTGGAACTACCTGCTGCGGAATATCGGCATTGCCTACCGACGCCTGTGGGGTCGCTGCTCCCACGATGGAATCATTCGGCGCGAGCGCAATCATGCGCTGCATGGAACAGGCGGAGTCACTAATTTCTTGCATTTCCGCAATGTGGATGGCTGTTCCGACCTCCGGGAGGGTCATGGTCGTTCGAACGTAGAGAGTTTTCATGGTGCCTCACTCTACCCGCGCATAGCGCGACGCCACAGACGCGCAGATCATGAGCTGAACCTGGTGGTAAATCATGAGCGGGAGGATGAGCAGTCCCAGCGACGTGCTGCCGGAAGCAAAAATAACCGAGGCCATCGGCAGGCCCGTGGCAAGAGACTTCTTCGATCCACAGAACTGGATGGCAATAGTGTCTTCCCGGCTAAACCCGAGTTTTGTGCTTATGGCCTTGGTGAGCCAAAGCATGAAGAACACGAAGACTGTAGAGAAGAGAATCTGGAAGAGGATTTGCCAGACGCTAATCTGCGACCAAATGCCATCTACCATTCCTTTTGAAAAGGCTGCGTAGACGACCATGGCGATGGAACCTCGGTCCACCACTTTTGTGGCCTTACTTGCGGCGAGCGTGCCGACCCACCTGCGCGTGAGCTGGCCCAGTGCGAAAGGCAGGAGCAAGAGTACTGAGATCTCGAGGAAGACCGAGCTGTCGATGTGGATTCCATTTCCCGCACCCATGAGTGCCATAACGAGGAGCGGGGTGAGGATGACGCCCGCCAAGTTCGACGCCGATGCTGACACGATTGCGCCAGCGACGTTACCCTTTGCAACGGACGTGAATGCCACGGAGGACTGCACGGTTGATGGCACAAGCGTGAGGTACAGGATGCCCAAATAGAGGTCGTTGGGTATGAAGACCGTGAGAGGTCTCAGGGCGAGACCGATAAGGGGATATACAGCAAAGGTAAACGCGAGGATGGTGAGATGCAGTTTCCAGTGCTTGATGCCATTAATCGCCTCGCGCGTAGAGAGTCGCGCTCCGTACAGAAAGAAGAGGAGCGCGATGCCGATATTAGTAAGGACGTCGAAGGCGTCTGCGAATTCACCACGGGCTGGGAACACGATCGCAATGGCGACGGCGCAGAGGATGAGAAGTATGAGGGGGTCGAGGTTTTTGAGGCGCTCAAGCATATATCAGAGTGTAGACGTCCCTCATATGTTTCACGTGAAACGCTGTGACGACGTTAGCTGCTGACGTTCCTTACCGTTCCGCCGTCGTTTTCAACGCCGTACTCCGTGAGTGGCTTGGGGCTTGGGCCGCCAGTGACTTCACCGGTAGCCAGGTCAAAGCTTGAATAGTGGCTCGTGCACGTCGCCGTCAGTCCCTCAATCTTGGTAATGAGGGATTGCTGGTGTGGGCAGGTCTGGGAATAGGCCTTAAACTCGCCTTCGGTCGGCTGAGCGAAGATCACCTTGTCGACGATAATGGCAGAACCAACTGGAATCTCTGTGGCGGCGATTTCAGCCGAAGGCTCCTTGCCGCAGGCTGCGAGGTATGCGCCTGCAAAGGTGGTGGCGGTGCCAAGGAGGAACAGGCGACGAGAACACGTAGTCATGGGCCCTACTCTATCCGATCTCACCCTCCCACACAGGAAGCTCGCGTTCGGTGCTACCGCTAAAGTCATAAGAGCCGTATGAGGTTCCCACATCGCTGTAGATTGTTCCGGCTTGCGCTACCGTCTTTGTGCCGCGTGTATCGGCGGCCATAGCGTAGGAGGCACCGGCGCCCAAGGCGGTGAGGCTCAATGCCGCTGCGGCGACAATCTGAAGGGTCTTGTTTCGCTTAGTGTTAGTCATGAAGACCATCGTCCTCTGCAATCCTACCACTGTCACGTACTAGGCCCAGTCTCCCACTCACTTGTGGCTAAGTTGACAGCTAACGCCCAGATGTAAGAAAACGGACCCTCATCAATGATGGATTGTACCTACCATCAGGAGGGTCCAACTATGATTTCGTTATGACGTAAAATGGCCTATTGGCATGGGTGGACACATTACGTCACAGTGTTGTAATTATTTGCCTGCGCCATCGGAGTGTTTGGCAGCTGCGCGGACCGCGGAGACGTCGACAGCCGGCGGTGTGTCATCCCCACATCCGTCATCGCCACAGTTGCAGGAATCCCCGCAGCCTTCGTCTTCTTTGTGCACTTGGTCCCACAGGTAGGCCGCGCGGGCGCCCATGTTAGAGCCGATGGACAACAGTAATACCGCAACGATGAACGTTGCGGCTGGGATAAGCCACATCCAGCCTTCTGCCCGCAGAGCTACGAAGCCTCCAAAGATAAGCGCGACACCACCGAGCGCCCAGAAAGGACCGGCAACCGCGTGCGCGTTATCCCATGCCTCCCTACTCTTTCGGATTTCTGCCAGGCGAAGACCGACGACACTATTGCCTGGAAGCTTGCGCAATGAAGCGAGACCGCCCACGATCACAAAAACTGCGGCGAGGATGAAGAAGAGGATTCCGACTACGAGCATGTGCACTAGTCTATCTCTCCCGCTGCCCGGCGAGAAAGCCGGTTCAAATTATGAGATTGCTCCTGTAATATACATTTCGTGTCGCTCGGTAGATAATAAAGCTTTTATTACCCAGCGATGGAAATCCACGTGGTTCCAACCATAGAAAAGAATCAATCATGTCATTCAAGAGTGTTCTCAACTCTCTGTTGTTCAAGATCATTGTCGCGATTATCTTGGGCATCATTGCAAGCCAGTTTGCTCCCGAATGGTTCGGTAGAACCTTCGCGACGTTTAACGGGCTGTTTTCAAATTTCTTGGGCTTCTTTATCCCGGTTTTGATTTTTGCCCTCGTGGCACCAGCTATCGCCGGTCTTGGCCGCGGCGCAGGTAAGTGGCTGGGCATCACCGCAGGCATTTCCTACGGTTCCACCATTGTTTCCGGCTTGGTGGCCTATGGGCTTACCCAGGTCCTGTACCCAGTCATGCTCAAGGGCCAAACGCTCAATACCGATGTTGCCGATATTGATGAGGGTGCCCTCAAACCATACTTTGAGGTATTAATGCCGGCACCTTTTGAGGTGATGACGGCGTTGCTTCTCTCCTTCTGCGTCGGCGTGGCTATGACAACGGTCAAGTCCGATAATCTCTACGCCCTTTCGAAGGAGTTTGAAGGGGTCGTCATTAAGGTTATCTGGGGTTTCGTTATTCCGCTCTTGCCGATCTACATCTTCGGTATCTTTCTGACCCTCGGTATGAACGGCAACATTGGCACGGTAATGGCTGCTTTCGCCAAGGTTCTCCTCCTTTCAGTGGTCATGACTCTGGTCTACTTGGTTTTTCAGTATCTGGTTGCCGGTGCTATTGCCGGAAAGAATCCGTTTACAGCAATGAAGAATATGGCGCCCGCCTACTTCACTGCGTTGGGCACTTCGTCTTCCGCCGCGACCATTCCGGTTTCTCTTGATTCCGCTCTGAAGAACGGCATTTCCAAGCCAGTCGCCGGTTTCGTCATTCCGCTCTGTGCCACGATCCACTTGTCTGGCTCCATGATGAAATTGACTTTGTATGCCTTCGCTATTGTCTTCATGTCTCCAGATATGGAGGGAGATCTCGGAAAGGCTTTGAGCTTCATTCTGCTGCTGGGGATCATGATGATTGCCGCTCCGGGCGTTCCTGGTGGTGCTGTGATGGTGGCGGTTGGCCTCTTGCAGTCCAATATGGGCTTCGACGATTCCATGGTGGCGCTGATGATTGCTGCATACATCGCCATCGATTCTGTTGGTACCGCGGCAAACGTCACTGGCGACGGAGCTATCGCGATGATTGTCGATCGCTTTGCCCGCGACAAGATCGACGGCATCGACTCTAAATCGGAGGCTAAGGTCGCCGACGGAGAGGCCGCTACGGCCTGAGTTTCACGTGAAACTTCCACCCCCTTCCCTACTGGGTTGGGGGTTCGCTCGTTTTCCCGCCTAACCGTGAAGCTCCGTCGAGAATTCTGGGTTTGCTCGATGGTGCAGTCAACGCAGTGCTTAGCGACGCCTTCTCTGACCTTGTTTCTGGCCGTTATTGTGTGGTGTTTGTCACAGTTTGGTGTGGGGTGTTTGATAATCCGCCGTCTATATGTGGTGCTGGGGAGAGTATGTTCGAATGGGTGTGTTGTTTTGGTCTAGTTGTGGTGGTGTGCTTCGGGGTCTGGTGTGGTGTTGGGGCGGTTGGGTAGTGTGGTGGCTAGAAAGGGTGTTCGTATTGTCTAGTATTTAAGGGGGTGTCACTTATGGTGGCAACCA
>NZ_JASPGN010000012.1:0-79315 GCF_030232655.1 Corynebacterium sp. MSK218 | reverse complement strand
CCACACGGACTGGCTATCCAAAAATTACATAAAGAAAATAAACTTCAACCAACCCCCAACCCGACGGGGCACAAAAAGAAGGGCTGGCCTAGTCAGAAGAAAATAATCAATACGCCCAAACAACTTAAAATGTTTACAATGACGCCGCTCGAAAAAAGCGCCATCCGGCATACACCAACCGCAACACACATACAATGCATCACGGCCAACAATGATTACAATCAACCAACACAAAAAAGTACATTGGCACACTATTGAGTTCTCACACATCATCACCACACAGTCATACGGTCCACCTAACGATGAAACGCAGTACTGCGAGTAAAGAAAATCTTTGTTTGTCAGGGCCTGTTTTCCTACCGCCACTCTTCAAGAACTTGGTTCCTGTGGGGCGCTGTCGGTCGCGCTGACTCATATAAAGTTACACACGGCCTTGATAAAACACAAATATGCACTTCAATAAAGGTTTTTACCTCTTCTTGAAGTGCACAAAAACCTTTTAACGCAGGCATTGGATGGCGCTTAGTGTGCCCCAAACCAGCCCATGAGGCCCGGGCTAAACACGTTGGTCTTTTTAACCATCCGGGGATACGCGGCAAGCCACACGACGTAGATGATTGCCATCCCTGTGAGCGTCCACCCCATCGCAACGCTGGGATTGATAAGCCACGCTATGAACAGTACGGCGATTGCTCCCACTAGCGCAGTTGTGTAAAGCCACGTCAGTTTGTCGGTAATGGCGAAAGTTAAAAGTAGTGACGTTGTAGCAAGACACACGATGGTGAACCCGGCCGGATTGCCGGTCCACATCATCGCTACCAGATCGGCCACGAGTGATAGGACCACGGGGATTGCCGTGCACAGCACAGTGGCCTTGGCCCAGGCACCGCGCGGCAGCCCAAAGGCCACTGCATCTTTGAGTGAGCTGCGGATTGAATCAGCAACTACCGGCAGGACAATTAACGTAACAATGACACCCACGATGCCCACGCCTGTATCCCACAGTTTGATCACCACGATGGTTATCACCGTTGCGATGGCTACGCCAATCGCAGCCCACATCCACGCGCGAGCTTGAGGGCGCAACACAATCTGGGAGACCGGGGACGCTGAGAACCAGCCCGTCGAAGAATCACCGTCGCTGCCTACGACGAGGGAGCTCGCGGTCATGCGCGATGGCTCGAATCGCTTCACCATGCACATTGCCCACATGAGCGCCGGCGCAATAAGGATCCACCACGGGAAACCCCAGGGTGCGCTGACCAGAATGAGCACAAGCGTCAGGGTGGCATTGATGCGCCGGTGTCCGTTCCATACACGGGTACTGAGGCCAAAGGTCAGGTAACGCGTGAAGTCAGGCTGCGAAAGGTAAACCATAAGGACCATAAAGAGTGAGTAACCAATGGCCCACTCGCGCCCACGGCCCATTCCCAGCACCGGAAGGATGACAATCCACAAAGCGTAGAAGAAGCTGTTCCAGCTCAGCGCCATATGCCTATAGAGCTTCATCATGCCTCCCCTAATGCCAGAACGGCCTGCTCAAGAGATACCTCGGTGGCACGCAGCCCCATTTCTTGGGCCATGTCGAAGACGTTGGCGGTGTGGTTGGGGCGGGCGTCGACAAGCGCGCGGTCCGCCACGGCGGAGGTTTCGCGCTCAAGCACCGGGAGCTGCAGGCGCCCCAGCGCGCGATCGAGGGTTTCGGCAGAACCAGTGAGCTGGACGACGCCCTCAATGAACTCATCGATGGGACCGGACAGCGGGTTCTCCCCCATCAGAGCCACGGTATCGAGCAAACCGGACAGCTCGTTGAGGTGATGGGTGGAGACGATAATGGTGCGGCCGTGCTCTTCACGCAAGACGTCATAGAAAACCTCCCGCTTGGCGGCGTCGAGGCCGAGATAGGGTTCGTCGAGAAGCATGTATGGCACCCCCGACGCCACCGCAACGATGAAGCTCGCCGCGGACTTCTGCCCACGGGAGAGGCCCGAGTAATTCTTCATCGGAAGCTCGAAGCGCTCGACCAGCTCCTCAGCGCGCGCCGTGCTCCACGTGGGCCAGCGCAGGCTTGCCACGGTGAAGATCTTCTTCACGTTCCAGCCTTCCGGCAATGGGTTATCTATGCCCATGAGGACAACCTTGTTGAGGACTTTTTCATTGTCGTAGGGCTTGTCGCCGTCGACCTTGATGCCGGAGCCGCCGAGCTGGCCAGCAATCTTGCGCAGCAAGGTGGTCTTGCCAATGCCGTTGGGTCCGACGAGGCCGTGAGTGAGGCCGTCGTCGAAGGTGAAGTGCGGGGTAGAAATCATGAGTAGAGTCCTCGACTTTCTGCGACAAGGTCGATGAGGTCATGGAGTTGCTGGCGGGTGTAGCCCAGGTGCACGGCTTCGTCGATAAGCGGTGCGGCGTATTCAGCCGCAAAGTCTTGGCGACGCCGCGCCCGGATAAGGTCTGCGGCACCAGAGGTGACGAACATGCCGATACCTCGGCGTTTTTCGAGGATTCCGAGATCCACGAGGAGGGTCAGGCCCTTGCGGGCAGTGGCGGGATTGATGCTGTGAAAGGCGGCGAGCTCATTCGTGGACGGTGCCTGGGCGCCCTCGGCGAGAGTGCCCTCAATGATGGCGTCCTCAATGAGCACCGCTATCTGACGAAAGAGTGGCTGCGCGGAGTTATCCATGCAGTCCCCCTAGTTGGTTGGTTACTCATGTAACTAACCATATAACCAAGCCTGCAACCTCCGCAAGAGTTGCGACAAACACCTTTATTACCTGGGAATTCCCCCAAGGTTATCGACGTTTTGTGACTAATGGGGCACACTGGATGACACCAGCCTTAAGCTGGAGACCTCACGAAAGTGACCATAGAAAAATTAGTTAGAAACGATAGAACGGAATTTAGGAGCCATGCTTGAACGAACACTTGTCTTCGTTGACACCTCATACCTACTTGCCAGCTTTTATAACTCTTGGGAGACCGGCGCTCGGGCCCAGCTAGAAATCGATTTACCGGAGGTTGTCAGCTCCCTGGGTTCCATGATTGAAAACCAGGTGGGCAACCGAATTCACCGCCAATACTGGTACGACGGCATTCCTGATACCGGCCCCCACCGCTACCAGCGCGCACTGCGCGTGTGCGACGGCGTGCAACTGCGCACTGGCCAGCTCATTGAGTGGGGCGAGCGCCGCACACAAAAAGCCGTGGATACCCGCCTCGTCGCGGACATGATCGTCGCCGCAATGAAAGGCCACGTCACCGACTTTGTGCTCGTCTCCGGCGATGCCGACATGATTCCGGGCGTCCAAGAGGCCGTCAACAATGGCGTCCGCGTGCACCTCTACGGATTCGGATGGGATTCCATGTCGTCCGCACTGCGCCACGCGTGTGACTCCACAACCATCCTGGACCCGCGCGAGGACTTCGCCGACGCTATGGAGCTCGAGGTTCTCGAAGGCCCCTTGCCACCAACAATCCGCGAGCCGCGCGACGGTGACGAGGAGTCCGACTCGGACACAGTTCTGGGCACCGAGACCTCTGGCCAGTCCTCGTCCCCCGAAGGATCTTCCGACGATTCCCCTGCACAGCCCTCTCCGCAGCTTGCCGACGCCGATGACGACTGCGACGAGCCCACGGAAGCCCAGGCCGCGTTCCCCTCAGCTCCGAAGCCGGGGCCGATTACCCCGTCGGCTGTGGCCCCCGCAGCACCGGATGCTGCAACCGCCGAAGCTCCCAAGACTGCATCGCCCGACGACGATTCCGCCGAGAACACCGCAGCCCCGAAACCGGCCGCGCCGAAGCCGTCAATGATGGCTCCACGCCGCAAGCTGCGCTCGAAGTACGTTCCGCTCCCCGAAGAGGTCTGGAGCTCCGCTGGCTTCCAATCGCCCTTCGACGTGGGCCAGCAGTACGCGTCCTGGTGGTTCGACAATGCCGCCAGCTCCGAACAACGCGATCAAGCCCACCTGCTATCCGGCGGTGGCCTGCCCCCAGAGATTGATCGCCCGCTCCTGCAGTTCGCCTGCGAGACGCTGCACGAGTACACGCTGACCGAAACCCAGCGCGTGAATCTGCGAGATGGCTTCCACTCCGGCATCCGCGGCGTGCTCATCAACATTCGCCGCCAGGACGGCTAACTCACGAATCGACCCCCAACCTATTGGTCAGGCGGCCTGCGCGCCCGACCCTGCAGGCCCCGATTTTTAAGGGACCTGCACTACTTGGAGTCGCCGCTTTCGGGGTCCTCCGTAGTCTCGGCAGCCCCAGCAGCATCGACATCAGTGGCGCCGGCCTCGAGGGCGTCAGCAGCCTTTTCGGCAGAGCCTGACTCCAGCTCCTTGCTCTTTGCCATCTCGGCGCGAATCTCCTCAAGGCGCGAGGAAGCTGCCATATCGTGCCCCGCGGCCGCAATCTCCTGGATGCGGTCACCACCGGAGGCGCGGTGCAGCTCTTGGGCACCGAGAGCATCAGCGTAGCGCTTCTCAATCTTGGCGCGAACACCATCCAGAGTCGGGGTAGAGCCATCTGGCTTCAGCTCGTTCATGGAGTCGAGCGCCTCGGCATTCTTCTCCTGCATCGCGGCCTGATCAGCCTGAGACAGGAGCTGGTCTACCTGCGCCAGCTGCTCCTTGAGACGGGCCTCCGACTGCTGCTGCTGAGCCTTTGCTTGTTCAGCAGCCTTGGTGGCAGCCTCATGCTGGGCCTTGAGCCCCTCAAGCTCCTTCTCCACGGCGACGAGCTGGCTGGCTACAACTTCAGCCGCTTGGTTGTACTCGGAGGCCGTCTGCGGATCCTCAGCCTTCTCCGCCATCTCTAGTGCCCGGCGCGTCTGATCCTGGTAGTCTTTTTGGGACTTCACCAGACGGTTAAGCTGCATCTCCAGCTGGGACTTGCGCCCAATAATTTCCGCGGCATGCTCAGAAATCTGGCGGTGCTGTTCCTTTGCTCCCTCCACTGCCTGCTGGATCTGGACCTTTGGGTCAGCATTCTCATCAATCTTCTGATCGAAGGATGCCATCACATACTTCCAGCCCTTGCTGAATGGATTAGCCATCGCACGTACTCCTTCATGCTTCCTGCAGCAGTACTTCCTGCCGCGGTTATGTTGTCAGTCTTTTTGTTTATGTAGCGCTCAATAAAAAAGGCGCTTTCCTGCGAGTGTAGCGATACTCACAGAAAAGCGCGCGTGGTGAACGGCGAGAATTTACTCAGCCTGCTCGCCCTGCTCCTTCTCCACCTGGGCGCGAACCTCATCCATGTCGAGGGCCTTCACCTGGGTGATGAGATCCTCCAGGGCTGCTGGCGGCAAGGCGCCCGCTTCACGGAAAACCATGATGCCGTCGCGGAAGACCATGAGGGTCGGGATGGACTGAATCTGCAGCTTAGCTGCAAATTCCTGATTGGCCTCGGTATCAAGCTTGGCGAAGGTAGCGTCTGGGTGCTCCTCGGAGGCCTTTTCAAAGATCGGGCCGAAGCGCTTGCAGGGGCCACACCATTCCGCCCAAGCGTCGACAAGCGTAATGCCCTCACCTTCGATGAGCTGCTTGAAGCTCTCCTCAGTAATATCAATCGTTGCCATTGGTCATTCTCCCTATCAGTTCGGGTTCATTCTTAGGTTCTTTCCCACTCAACGGTACACAACCTAGTTCTATTCCTTGCATATATACCCTAGGGGGGTATATCCTCGGGGATGAACCATCACGAGTAGAAGGGACAACAGCTTATGGCCACCAAGAACTACACCGTTACCGGCATGACCTGCGGACACTGCGAAATGTCCGTCAAGGAAGAGATCGGCGATATCGCCGGCGTTACTGAGGTCATCGCTGACCACGCGACTGGCGCAGTCAGCGTCAGCGGCGAAGGTTTCACCGATGAGCAGGTTGCTGCCGCTATTGCAGAAGCCGGCTACGAGCTGGCCTAAGCACTATGACTGACGTCCTCCAGCCCCACGGCCCCCTTGCCCACCTCGACCTTGGCGTCACCGGGATGACGTGCACCTCGTGCTCCTCCCGGGTCGAACGCAAGCTCAACAAGGTGGAGGGAGTTGAAGCCACGGTCAATTTCGCCACGGAATCTGCCTCCGTGAGCTATGACCCGACCACGACCACCCCGTCTGATCTCATTGAGATCGTCGAAGGCGCTGGCTATGGTGCCTTCACCGTGGGCGGCGAGGACGAGGAGGAATCCACCTCCATCACAACGGAATCCGCGCGCGATGCCGAAGCTGCCGACCTACTGCAGCGCACGCTCGTCTCCGGCGTGCTTTCGCTTCCGCTCATGGTGCTGTCCATGGTTCCAGCCTTGCAGTTCCAACATTGGCAGTGGGCATGCCTGGTGCTGGCGACCATCGTCTACATCTTCGGCGGTGCTCCATTCCACCGCGCCACGTGGGCGAACCTCAAGCATGGCGCAGCCACAATGGACACGCTCATCTCCATGGGCACCACTGCGGCTTATGCGTGGTCACTCTACGCACTGTTCTTGGGCAATGCCGGAATGCCCGGCATGACCATGCACATGACGCTGCACTCCAACGACGCCCAGATGGACCACATCTACCTCGAGTCCGTCGGCATGGTCACTACGTTCCTGCTGCTGGGACGGTGGTTTGAGGTCAAAGCCAAGGGGCGTTCCTCGGAGGCTTTGACCACCTTGCTCACCATGGGCGCGAAGGACGCCACTGTGCTGCGAGGAGAATCCGAACAGCGTATTCCTGTCTCTGACCTGCGTGTAGGCGACATCATTGTGGTCCGTCCTGGGGAAAAAATTGCTACCGATGGCGTCGTCACCGCCGGCCACTCCGCTGTGGACGAGTCACTACTCACCGGCGAATCCCTTCCGGTCGAGGTCTCCCCCGGCAGCCGCGTTACCGGTGCAACGATCAACGCCTCAGGCCGCCTCGAAGTGCGCGCTACCCGTGTCGGATCCGACACCGTGCTAGCCCAGATGGGCAAACTCGTCACCGACGCCCAGGCCTCGAAAGCTCCTATCCAGCGCCTTGCAGATCGCATCGCGGGTGTCTTCGTGCCCATCGTCATCGCTATCGCACTGTTTACTCTCATCGCGCACCTTTTCGTGGGCGGCACAGCCCCAGCGTTTGTCGCCGCGGTCGCTGTGCTCATCATTGCGTGCCCGTGCGCCATGGGCTTGGCGACGCCCACCGCGATCCTCGTCGGCACCGGGCGCGGCGCCGAACTGGGAATCCTCATCAAGGGACCGGAAATCCTGGAATCCACCCGACAGATCGACACCATCGTCCTCGACAAGACCGGCACCATCACCGAAGGCCAGATGTCCGTGACGACGGTGACGCCCACTGACTCGCCCATCGTCGGCGCTCGCACCGAGGAAGAGCTCCTGGGCCTTGCCGCGGCCGTCGAGAAAGGCTCCAAGCACCCGATCGCCCGCGCCATTGTCGCCGCGTACGACGGGGAGCTGCCCGCCGCGGACAACTTCAAAGAATTGCCTGGCCAAGGCATCGAAGCAACCATTGGTAATTCCCGGGTTCGCGTGGGACGCCCGCCTGCCGGCTACGAGGGCACCGGCACACAGGTCGGCGTCTTTGTCGACGGCACGCTCGCCGGCACCATCGAGCTCCACGACCGCATCAAGGCCTCCTCAGCGGCCGCCATTGCACGCCTCAAAGAGCTGGGCCTGGAGCCGCATCTCTTGACCGGCGATAACGCGGGCGCAGCGCAGGCAGTGGCACGGGAAGTTGGAATTGCAGCGACCGATGTGCAGGCAGAAGTCATGCCGGAGGACAAGGTGGATGCCGTCAAGCGCCTTCAGGCTGAGGGGAAGGTCGTGGCCATGGTGGGCGATGGCGTCAACGACGCCGCAGCCCTGGCCCAGGCGGATTTAGGTATCGCCATGGGCGCTGGCGCCGACGTAGCCATTGAGGCCTCCGACATCACCGTGATGAACAACGACTTAGGCTCGGTGGCCGATTCTGTGCGTCTAGCTCGGCAGACGCTGCGCATCATCAAGGGCAATCTCTTCTGGGCCTTCGCCTATAATATCATTCTCATTCCGGTCGCCGCCTTTGGCCTGCTCAACCCCTTACTCGCGGGCCTGGCCATGGCCTTTAGCTCGGTATTCGTCGTCACGAACTCTCTTCGCCTGAGAAAGTTCGCACCTGCGGAGTAATCTAACGATGCATGAATCGCCTCGATCATCATGCAGTCTCTCGCACGGAGCGGCTTGACCGGCTCCCCGTCACTTCCAAACACAAACGCCTTCTTATCGGCTCTGGCATCGGCTGGGCTCTCGATGCCATGGATGTCGGCCTCATTTCCTTCATCATGGCTGCCCTTGCCGTGCACTGGGGTATTACGCCTACTGAGTCTTCGTGGCTGGCCTCCGTTGGTTTCATAGGCATGGCGCTGGGCGCGACCTTCGGTGGCCTACTGGCCGATAAGTTTGGCCGCCGCCACGTCTTCGCTCTGACCTTGCTTGTCTACGGCCTCGCCACGGGCGCGTCTGCTCTTGCGACGGGGCTAGTAGCGCTCCTTATCCTGCGCTTCTTTATCGGACTCGGCCTCGGCGCCGAACTTCCCGTCGCCTCGACACTCATCTCCGAGTTTGCCCCGCTCAAGGTGCGCGGCCGCCTCGTCGTCTTACTCGAGGCCTTCTGGGCAGTGGGCTGGATTCTGGCAGCGATTATCGGAACGTTTGTGGTCGGGGCGTCGGAAAGCGGCTGGCGCTGGGCGCTCGCCCTCGGCATGGTGCCGGCGGCCTACGCACTCTACGTGCGCTACAAACTCCCGGAATCCGTACGCTTCCTCGAATCACAGGGACGCCACGAAGAAGCCGAAGAGGTCGTCGCCTCCTTCGAGGCGGAGGTGGATGACGCAGATATTGACCGCAACACGCCCGCGCCTACCTATTCCGAAGAAGACATCACTGCCACCAGTATCTGGTCGAAGAGCCTACGCGGGCGCACACTGGCGCTGTGGACCATCTGGTTCTGCGTCAACTTGTCCTACTACGGCGCCTTCATCTGGATTCCCTCACTGCTTGTCGCAGACGGTTTCTCCCTAGTGAAATCCTTCAGTTTCACACTCATTATTACCTTGGCCCAGCTTCCCGGTTATGCCGCCGCGGCCTGGCTCATTGAGGTGTGGGGACGCCGCAGTACGCTGGCTACCTTCCTCGTGGGCTCTGCACTATCCGCTGGCCTCTACGGCTTCGCCAGCACCGAGGCCACGATTATTCTGGCCGGCTGCTTGCTCTCCTTCTTCAACCTAGGTGCATGGGGTGCGCTCTACGCCATCGGCCCAGAGCTCTACCCCACCGCGCTGCGCGGCCGCGGAACTGGTGCGGCCGCCGGCTTCGGACGCCTCGCCTCTATCCTGGCCCCACTTATCGTGCCGCCACTTATCGCAACCGTCGGCGCAGGCTGGCTCTTCGTACTTTTTGCCGCCGCTTTTGCCCTTGCGGCACTCGCAGCACTTTGTCTTCCAGAATTCAAGGGGAAGGCTCTTGCTCAATAGGATTTCCCTGGCCGCATGGGTAGCGGTAATGGTCGCGCTCACCACGCTCAAGCCCTTTTATCAGATTGGCTACCTGTGGAAGCCGGAGAACCAGCGCGTCCGCGATCTGCGGCTGGTTCCCTTGGATGAATTCTCCGGCAGCACGTGGTTTGGCCCGCTTTTTGAATATGCGGGCAATACCGCCTTCGTCATCCCCTTCGGAATGCTGGTCTTTGCCCAGTGCCGTTCAGTGACTAAAACAGCCGCGTGGGGCTTCGCACTGAGCGTGGCTCTGGAAATTGCCCAATACACCTTCGCGCTCGGGCGCACAGATATTGACGATCTCATCTTCAACACGCTGGGCGCACTGTTGGGCGCTGCAGGCGCTCGCCTGTGCGGCGAACGGTTCTTCCCCGTCTGGCGTTGGTTGGCACTCGCCGCAGCTGCAGTTTTCTTAGTATTGGTGATCCTTGGCCCACGGTTGGGAGACCCCAACGCGGTGGTGGACCTGTAAATCTGTGGCCCTGCTTCCTAGCCGTGCGCCATGTTGACGAACTTGGAGTAGTGCAGCTGGTGTGCCACCTTCACCGTGTCAATCGGGCCACCTCGGTGCTTGGCCAAGATGATGTCCGCCTCACCGGCACGAGGATCATCGCGGTCCTGCGAGTCTGGGCGGTAGAGCAGCATCACCATATCGGCATCCTGCTCCAGAGAACCAGACTCACGCAGGTCTGCCAGCTGCGGTTTCTTGTCCGTACGCGATTCCGGACCACGGTTGAGCTGCGAAATAGCGATGAGAGGAACTTCGAGCTCCTTGGCCAACAGCTTGAGCTGACGAGAGAATTCCGAGACCTCTTGCTGGCGGGACTCAACCTTCTTGCCGGACGACATCAGCTGCATATAGTCCAGAACAATGAGGTCGAGCCCATGCTGCTGCTTGAGACGACGAGCCTTGGAACGGATCTCCATCATGGTGAGGTTGGGGGAATCATCAATGAACAACGGCGCATCCTGTATGCGGTTCAGCGTGTCATCAATCTTGGCCCAGTCCTCCGTGGAGACGCGCCCACCGCGCATATCGGAGAGCTTGACCTCCGCCTCCGCCGAGAGAAGGCGCATCACAATCTCAGAGGCCGACATCTCCAGAGAGAACACCACCGAGGTCTTGTTATGCTGCAAGGATGCCGAGCGCATGAAATCCATGGCCAGCGTGGACTTACCCACGCCAGGACGCGCAGCCACAATGATCATCTGTCCCGCGCGCAAACCGTTGGTGAGGTTATCAAGGTCAATGAATCCCGTGGGAACGCCGGATTCCACGCCATTTTGTTGGAGGGCTGCCAGCTCATCAATCGTGGGGTCAATGAGATCCGTCAGCGCGCGGTAGTCCTCCGTTGTCTTCTTCTGTGCGACTGCAAAGACTTCCTGCTGGGCGCGGTCCAGCACCGATTCGATCTCCAGATCCTCGGAGCCTTCGAAGCCTAGTTGGACGACTCTCGTTCCAGCGTCGACAAGTTTGCGCAGCACTGCCTTCTCCGCGACGATCTCTGCGTAATAGCGAGCGTTAGCAGCGGTTGGCACCGTGGCGAGCAAGGTATGAAGATACGGCGCGCCGCCGACACGCTCCAGGTTGTTGTAGCGGTCCAAACGGGAGGCCACAATCACGGCATCGATATCAGTTCCTGCGGCATACAGGTCAATCATGGCCTGATAAATGAGCGTATGGGCCGGGTAATAGAAGTCCTCCGGTTCGAGCTCCTCGATGACCTCCATGACCGTATTCGGACTCAGGAGCATCGCGCCGAGCACACCCTGCTCTGCTTCGCGGTCCGCAGGAGGCTGACGGAATTCTCCGTAGCGCTTCGGCTCCTCCGGACGAGAGTGATCACGGCGATAGGAGCGGCGTGGCTCCTCCTCCGACGGCTCCGGAGGAAGCGGTACAGTGTCGTCATCAAAGCTAGCGCTAGTCATTGTCATCAGCCCCCGGGGTGCTCGTTAAACCTTCAAAAATTCGGCGCGCTTTCCTCCACTCTTGTGTGCTCAGAACGGGGGATACGCGCGGAGTACACATCAGTGTAGTCGAGGCCTCCGACACTCCCCCTTGGGCATAACTCCCAGAGTTATCCACAGATGCCTGTGGAATTACCAGCTCAGCAGACTCCGCCGCGGCGAAGTCCAAGGTCATGGCTGTGGATAACCTTCCAGGCCTGTGACCTGCGGCTATCATAACTGCAGGTCAACGGATGTTTTTGGTGGTGTGAAAATATGCACAAAACCAGTGGAAAAGTACGACTATTCGACCGAAATCCCTGCTACCAGCAGGTTAACTGAACCTCTTCCGCGTAAACTCACCGTAAACAGCCGACGACGTTATCCACAGGTTTTTGGAGTTATCCACATTTGTCCACAACCCCCACAGCTGAGGTGCGCAGACAGGAAAACGGCCCACAGGCCGCGCTTCCTCCACCACCTCACATAGTGGGAGAAGCACGGCCTGTGGGCTTTGCTGTTGTCTGTGGGTCAGACCTGCGTCCACTCGCCACGCCTCACACGTGGGATGGACGGAGGGGACCGTCGTGCGCCTTAATTCTTAGGCAGCAACGACCGAGAAGTTCACCTTGCCGAGGACGTCTGCATGCAGCTTGACCTCGACTTGGTAGTTGCCGGTCTTCTTGACCAGGCCCTTAGGAAGCACAACGATGCGCTTGTCCAGCTTCGGGCCGCCAGCGGCGGCAACGGCGTTAACGATGTCCTCAGCGGACACAGAGCCGAAGAGCTTGCCGGACTCGGAGGTCTTCACGGGGACGGTAACGTCCTTGAGTTCCTCCAGCTGGGTGCGGATCTCGCGTGCGTGATCCAGGTCGCGGATCGCGCGAGCATCCTGGGCACGCTTGATGCCCTCGATCTGCTTTTCAGCGCCGCGGGTGGCAACAATAGCCAGGCCACGCGGAAGCAGGTAGTTACGTCCGTAGCCGTCCTTAACCTCTACAATTTCGCCGGGGGCGCCGAGGTTCTCAACGGCAGCGGTGAGGATCAGCTTCATGATCCCTGCCTTTCAATTGAGTTAAATGAATACTTGCGTGACAGTCTTAGAACGGGGGTTCTGCATCCGCACCACCAAAGCTTCCTGCCTGGGGTGCCGAATTCCACGGATCGTTACTCGGAGAAGATTGCTGCTGGGACTGCTGCGGGGCAGAAGACTGGGACTGGTTTCCGGAGAAACCACCCTGGTTGTTTCCACCGCCGTAGTTGCCGCCACCTTGCTGCTGACCGCCACCGTAGTTGCCACCATTGCCGCCGTTGGCGGACTTGCGGGTGACCTGTGCGGAAGCGTAGCGCAGGGACGGTCCCACCTCATCGACCTCAATCTCAAAGACAGTACGGTTTTCGCCCTCACGGGTCTGGTAAGACCGCTGGCGCAGACGGCCAGTGACGATAACGCGCATGCCCTTGGTCAGGGTCTCCGCAACGTTTTCTGCGGCTTGACGCCACACGTTGCAGGTGAGGAACATGGCCTCGCCGTCCTCCCACTGAGAAGTCTGCTGGTTATAGCGACGTGGGGTGGAGGCAACGCGGAAGTTCGCTACTGCGGAACCCGACGGGGTGAAGCGCAGTTCCGGGTCAGCAACGATATTGCCGACTACCGTAATGTTGGTATCTCCCTGAGCCATGTTTTTACTCCTTAATATCGGTTACGCGGATTCGTGTAGAAATGCTCGAAACCCAGTATCCGTTATTTGCTGTCGGTGCGCAGAACCTTGGTACGCAGAATGGAGTCGTTCAGGTTCAGACGACGATCGAGCTCGAGAACCGAGTGGGACTCGCACTCCAGGTTAACGACGGCGTAGATGCCCTCTTCCTTCTTATTGATCGGGTAGGCAAGACGGCGCTTGCCCCACACGTCAACCTTGTCGACTTTGCCGCCATCCTTGCGGATTGCTTCGAGGAACTTATCCAGGGACGGGGTTACGGTGCGCTCATCCTGATTGGGATCCAGAATGATCATGACTTCGTAGTGACGCACGGACCTCATCACCTCCTATGGTCTAGTAATTGGTATCGGCCATATCACCTTTGCGGATATGGCAGGAGGGTCTGTTGCGTCAAGCAACCCCCACACAGTACCGCACTGACCGGCGGAAAAGAAATCACTCGCTCGGTCTTACATACCGTTGGTCGTTGCCGCGAAGAAAATAGCGGTACTCGCCGGGATGACGGTGAGGAAAAGGAGAGCCAACAACCCAAGAACAAGAGGCCACGTCCGGTTCTCAGCTCTCTGGAATAGGTAGTAGGCCGTGGTCACGCACAAGAAACCTAAGGCAATGGACACAATGCCGACGATCGTGATGATCACTTCCTAAATCCTCCGGCGAGAGGATCGCGGCCGCCATGGGCCTCACGGACTTTGTCCTCGGACTTGCCCCACATCTGGCGGATGACGAGCACGCCGATGGCAATGATGAAGGCATCGCGCGTGATAACCGCCAGATCCAGCATCTCATGCGGTAGGGCCTTGTTTTCTGAGCCGAGCATGTGCCACATGAGGATGGGCCACACGAGGGCGTCGGCAAGCGCCCAGCTCAGGATGAGACGCCACCGCGGCAGAGCCAACACTGCCGGTACCACGAGCCACAGAGAATACTGCGGCGACCACACCTTGTTGAAGATGAGGAAAGCCATGATGATGAGGTAGACCAGCTCCGCCACACGTGGCGTGCGTGGCGCCTTCAGACCGAGGATGGCGATGCCTGCACAGCACAGCAAGAACGCCACCAAAGAAAAGGTGTTGAGGAACTCCGGCGAAAAGCTGAGGCTCGTCGTGCGGTTGATCAGTGCATAGATCGTGGTCCACTCAGCACCGCGCTCCTGGTTGAGGCGGAAAAATTCGCGCCATGCCTCCGGATACATCAGCGCCACCGGAAGGTTGACCACGACCCACGTGACAATCGTGGAGAGGAACATCGTGATGAACGGCGCCCACCGCTTGTTGCGGATGGCCAGCACTAGGAAGGCGCCGAGGATAAACAGCGGCCACAGCTTAAAAGCAGTACCCAGTCCGATGAGCACACCGGCTAGCAGGTTCTTGTGTTTCGTCACCGCGAGAAGGGCGCCCACCATAAACGCGACGGAAGGGATATCCCAGTTCGTAAAGGCATGGATGACAACCAGAGGGCTGGCCGCGACGAGAATGGTGTCCCACGCGCGGTTTCCGGTGAGCTGGAAAACCATGACGATGACCCCCACCCAGCTGAGCGCCATCACTAGGGCAGTCAGGCCAAAGTACCAGCTGACCTCCGCCATACCGGTCCACTTAACAGCCGCATAGGTGTTGCGCGCCAGCCAGCCGACGGCCCCTTGGAACAGGCCGGCAAGCACGGGGTACTCCATGTAGCGAGTGAGGTCCCCTTCGACCCAAGAGTAGGCATAGGGAAAGCCCGGCTCGTCGAGGCCGCGGCCGCCGTACAACGGGACGATGTCGTTGTAGCAGAAGGAGGTGTACTGGCGGTTTCCATCCCAGTTGAGGCTGATGGTTCCGTCGTCACCCCGGCGGCTGCCAGCGCACGTGGCCTTGCTCAGAAAACCGAAAGCCAGGAAGGTCCACGCCAAGGTGATGATGACGCGTAGCGGCGTCCACCATCCGGCGGTGCCGGAGCGGGCGAAGCGGCCTGTGCGCCCGCCCAAGGCGTTGACTGCACTCAGCGCTACTGGCTCAGAGGACAGGGGTACAAGCTGTTGAGTTTTCTGCTGACTCACCGGGGGATCTGTCTCCTACTGACCAAGAAGTTTATTAAGTCCGTCGTCGATCAATTCATCAATCGACGGGGAATCCGGTTGGGCGGGTTGTTCCGGCTGAGCCGGCTGTTCAGGCGGTGCTGGGGTATCACCGCCACCGTCGTGGTTATCCCCACCGTGGCCCTCACCATCGTGGCCTTCGCCGCCGTTCTCGGTGGTCTCCTCGGGGGCCGCTGGGTCCTCCTGCCAGGTCTGGGTCTGGCTCGGGTCATAGGTGTAGCCAGAGCCCCAGCTGCCGACGCCGTAGTTGATGGGATAAGCCTGCGGGAAGGCCTGCTGCTCGACGTCAGCAAGCGAGGTATCCAAGATGGACTTCCAGATCTTCGTCGGCGAATTGGAGCCGTACATGATGCCGCCCCAAGAATTAAAGATTGCGGAGGTGTTGTCGGCCGTGCCTACCCACACTGCTGTAGCCAGCTGCGGAGTGGAACCGACCATCCACGCATCCTTGTTCTGGCCCGTATCGCCCAGCTGCGTCGTACCAGTCTTGGACGCAGACGGGCGTCCGCCAGCTAGCGCACCATTGGACCATGCGGCAATTGGCTGCATCGCGGAGATCACGTTGTTGGCCACGTTAGCGGAGACACGGCGTTCACCGCCATCAGTTGGATTCTCGTAGAGAACCTCACCCGCGTCGTTTTCTACCTTTTCCACGAAGTGCGGCTGATGCCAGATGCCTTGGTTGGTCAAGGTGGCCATTGCCGTCGCCATATCGAGCGGACGCGACTGGTACTGGCCCAGCACGATGCCCTCGTACGGCGTTCCACCATTTTCAGTGAGGGTCTTCTCAATTCCCGGCAAGCTGCGCGCCACGCCCAGAGCGTGGGCCATGTCCGCGGTGTCCTGCATCTTATTCTCCAGGTCATCCTGGAGGCGGAGGAAGGACGTGTTATAAGACTTCTTCATTGCCTCAGCGATGGAGCAGCTACCGCAGCCGCCACCCACGTCGTTGGTCACGATCTGCGATCCTGGCAGCTGGTACGGCGCGGAGGAATAGTAGGTGTTGAGGTCAATACCCTGCTGAAGGGCCGCTGCCAACGTCATGATCTTGAAGACGGAACCGGTCTGCAGCGGGGAATTGGCATAATCCCAGCCGCCAGAATCATCGCCGCCATAGTAGCCGCGCACGGCACCCGTAGCCGGGTCAATGGTGACAGCCGCCGCGCGCGCATCATCCTGAAGCTGGTCCAACTCTGCGTGGGCAGCATCCGTCGATGCATTCTGGACGGTCATGTCAATGGTCGTCGTCACCTTCAGGCCACCAGTGGCCAGCTGATCCTCGGTGATGCCCACGCGAGAGAGCTCATCGATGACCTGATTCTTGATGTGGCCATAAGCTCCCGGCGCTTCGGTGTAGGCAGAGTACTCAGACGGATCACGGGTTTCCGGGAAGACGAGCTGGTCACGTTCAGCCTGATCTAGGTCACCCATCTCAACGAGACCATCCATGACGTAGTCCCAACGAGCATGGGAACGTTCCTCATCTACCCAGGGATCGAGGACGGACGGTGACTGGATAACGCCTGCCAACAGCGCGCCTTCTTCCTTGGTGAGGTCCTTGGCGTCCTTATTAAAGTACGCGTTGGACGCTGCCTCAATGCCGTAGGCGTTGCGGCCAAAGTAGACGGTATTGAGGTAGGCGTTGAGGATTTCCTCCTTGGACCACTCATTCGTCATCTTCACGGAGTAGATGAGCTCACGAATCTTGCGGACATAGGAGTATTCGTCACCCACCAGCGTGTTCTTCACATATTGCTGGGTAATGGTGGAGCCACCACCGGCGCTGCTATCGCCGGTAAGTTTGCCCAACACGGCGCGGCCGAGACCGGTAAAGGAGAAGCCAGAGTTGGTCCAGAACTCGCGGTCCTCCGCAGCCAGGACCGAGTCCTCCACATAATCAGGAATCTCTTCCAGGGTGACCTGGCGGCGGTTGCCTTCTGGCGGCACGAGCTTAGCCAACTGCGATTCACCGTCGCGGGCAACGATGGTGGAAATCTGGCTGGGCTGCAGCTCCTTGGAGTCGGGTACGTCATACTGCGTATAGGCGTAGCCAAAAAGGGCCGCAGGTACGGCCACGATCACGAGCAGGACAACGAGCACAACCCATGGCCACCTGCGCTTGCGGCGGCGTCCGTTGTCGGAGCTCTTCTTCCTGTGGCTACCTGGCTTTCGCCGAGACGTTTCCTTTTCGGTCACTGATCCGTGTCCTCATCAATCCTGTACAGAAACTGTAAATACATGCAGCTTACCGGCGTGAACTGGGAAGCCAAAACTACCCTAAAGCATAGACCGTGGCGGCCCGAAGAAGATGATTCCAGCGGCACGCCGGACATACCTCCACCGCATGGACCGTAAACTCCAGCCCTTCAGCCACCAGATCTGCAATCTCCTGCTCACTGCGTGCGCTGCCTGCGCGGCGCCCTAAAGAATCGCCATACACCCAGCGTGTGAGGCGCAAATCGTGTTCGCAGATGGGGCAGGACTTGTGCATATCGACGCCATGGTGTTCCGCCGCAGCACAAAGGAGGAAGTCGGCGTCGCACAGCTCGTCACGGCTCATCCGGCCCGCGCGAAAGTCGCGCAAATGCTGGGCGCGTTCCCACTCGTAGGAGATCTCGTTACGGTAGGCCACTGTTGCAGTTGCTTTTGCCGACACCTGTGTACCTCCTTTGCTCATGATGGCCGCTGACAGCGACGCCACATTCACCCGATACATTCTACTAGGGGCTGCGACAACAATCTACGGACCCACTCTCATAGAAGTCTGGGAAGGTGTAAGCGATTCACGCTGCAAAAACTAAACTTTTCAGCAAGCTAACTACCATCGGGGAACCAAACTCGCTAGACTTATTTTCCATGAGTGAAGAAAATATCGAATCCCCCGTACCGTACGAGGACGCCCTCGAGGTTGCCCGCCAAATTCAGCCCGCGCTCAACAAACTTATGTTGATTTTCCAGCGCACCACGGAGGGCACCTCCCTGACCACCTCCCAGGTGTCCATCATGAACCAACTCCGCCTGCGCGGCCCGTCCCGCGTGAGCACCATCGCCCAGGCAGAACTGATCCGTATGCCCACCGCTTCTAATGCCCTGTACCAATTGGAGCGCCATGGCTTTGTGGAGCGCCACCGTGACGAGAAGGATCGCCGCGGTGTTCTCGTTGCCCTTACCCAGCTGGGCGAGTCCGAGTTGACCATCGTTTCTCGCCAGCGTGCGGCCGCTTTGGCAGAGATCCTGCGCTGGCTGGAGCCGGAAGACATTAAGGATGCCGACTCCCTCGTAAACCTGATCTCCAAGCTGGCGGATGTCTACCGCCCCATCATGGAAGGAAAATAGACCATAGAGGAGGCCTTATGCAGATTTTATTTTAAGGCCGGAGGGGTTGATAATGGAATAAACAACCCCGAAACATGTACTGAATGGCTAAGAAATCTTCCCGCCCCTCCAAGAGGCTCGTAACATCAGAGGACCCGCTCCCTCCGGTCCGCATCCTCGTATCGTGGAGTCCTAAATCCGCCGGTACGGAGGCTATTGACTTCGCAGCATGGATAGCGCGCACCACACCTGCGCACATCCGCGTTGTCTCCACCATCTCGCAACCGCTGACCGTTACTTCCTTAAGCAAGCTCAGCGGTTCCTACAAGAAGTGGTTCAAGAAGGAACGCGCTACCTGCGAAGGTGCTGTCCGGGATGCATTGAGCACAGCCGGCGTACATAAGTCCCAATGGGATACGGACGTGTCTGTTCTCGTCGCCGGGCCCTCCCGCCCGCAGCTCTTAGAGGAGATGGCCCAGGATTTCGGCGCTCACGTCATTTTGTTGGGCGCCAATCAGTCCGCACCGAAGGGCCGCTTCTTCTCCGGCTCAACGGCGGATGCCCTCCTTCACTATTCTCCCCTTCCTGTCGGTTTGAGCCCACGCGGCATCAAGCTCTCCAAGCACGGAGTCACTCGCATCAACTTCGCGTTTACCGACCGCGGCTGCGATGACGACCCCGCACTCCTCCGCGCTGCATGCATGGCACACCGCGCCGGGCTCCCCCTTCGCATACTGGCGTTTTCGCCGGAGGGGCTTATCGACGTCCCCCTGGACTACTCCCCTACTTTCCCCAGCGACGCCCCCAATTGGCGCGAGCACTCGCTCTCCCTTTTGGACCGCGCCCACGATTTTATTGCGGACGCCTTCCCGGATCTCGAGGTCACCACGGCCATCGGCAGCGGTAACGGCTGGTCCGGGGCGGTGGACTCACTGAAGTGGAAGAAGGGCGACCTTCTCTGCTTGGGCTCAGCGCCCATGGGCCCCATTGCCCGTGTCTTCATAGGCAGTACCGCTACTGAACTTCTTCCCCACGTGGGCGTGCCCGTGCTCGTGTGCCCGACGGGCCCGGATCCTGAGTCCTAGTTCACGCGTTAGACTGCACATCATGGCAGCTGAGCATCCTGAAAACGACCTGACGTCGGACGCGGACTACGCTAACCTGCGCCGTCCTGAGCCGCGGAGCTTCGACGAGCTTGCCGACGCCCCCGATCCCCTCGTCCTCGCCGAAGCCAACCGCCGCTCCTCGCGCCAGGCTCTCTGGTTCATGGTGGCCATCCTTTTGGGCTCGGCACTGTATGCACTGCTCCTCGCTGGCATTTTCAAGCTCACTGGCCCCGATGCCAACTGCCACCCGGCGGTCTATGCCTCATGGCTGTGCACGAAGACTCAGCGAACCATTTTCGCGACCACAACGATGATCATCCCCTTCGCGGGCATGATCGGCTGCGCTGTCATTATGGTGCGCAAGCTCAAGGCTTATCTGCGCTGGCGCGGGTGGATGGCCATTTTCTGGGTCATGGCCGGCAACTTCATGCTCTGGGGTATTAACGACATTCAGATTCTCCTCGCCCCAGAGCTCTAGTCCTATTTTTGGGCTTCGGCGCGCGCGACCTTCGCACAGTCCTCGCGCCCACAATGTTGCGTCTCTGTGTGCTGGATGCAGTCATCACAGATGAGCACCTGCTGGCGGCATGTGTCCTCATTGATGCAGTTGTGGAAGGTATTGGTGCCTTTGCCGCAGTGCACGCAGTGGCCCAGCTGGATAAAGCCCGGATCCTCAATCCCCTGGCCAAACTCGTGGTGCATACGCTTATCGAAGACATACATCGAGCCTTCCCACAGGCCATCATTGCCGTACTTTTCGCCGTAGCGCACGATGCCACCGTCAATTTGGTAGACCTCGTTGAAGCCACGATTCTTCATCAGCGACGACAAGATTTCGCAGCGAATGCCCCCGGTGCAGTAGGAAACGACCGGCTTATCCTTCATCCAGTCATACTTGCCGGATTCCAGCTCAGCGATGAAGTCGTGCGTTGTCTTCACGTCCGGCACCACGGCATTCTTGAACTTGCCGATCTCCGCTTCCATGGCATTGCGCCCGTCAAAGAAGACGACCTCATCGCCGCGTTCTTCGACCAGCTTGTTGACTTCTTCGGGTTTCAGGTGCACGCCGCCACCGACGACACCATTCTCATCTACCTTGAGCTCACCCGGCGCGCCAAAGGCCACGATCTCATCGCGGACCTTGACTGAGAGGCGCGGGAAGTCATCCGCGCCACCCTCCGACCACTTGAACTCCATCGTCTTGAAACCCGGATACTCGCGGGTCTCGCGCACGTAGCGCTTGCAGGCATCCATGTCACCGCCAACGGTGCCATTGATGCCGTGCTCCGAAATGAGGATGCGGCCCTTAAGCCCGAGCTTCTCGCACAGCGAGCGCTGCCACAACATAATCGCGGTGGGGTCCTCGATGGGAGTAAAGCAGTAGTAGAGGAGAATCTTGCCAATAGTCACGCCCGCAAGTCTAGGCCTGCTGCGAAGTAAAACCCCAATCTTTCCTGACTTAAGGTTGTGGATTTAGTACATAGGCCCGGCTGCGACTCGTGGGCGGCGCTGTGGGTTGAACTCGCCCTGAATCGATGAGCCCCCGAAGGCCGTAACGAATCGTGCTTGCGCTATAGCCGGTCTTGTCCATGAGCTGATGAATATTGTGCTCCACGTCAACCTCCAACACACCTAGGATTCCCACTTGCACAGGAGTCAGCCCTAAGACATCAGCGGAGAGACCGTACCGTTCAGGACCACGCTGATGCTCAGTTAAGAGACCTTCACTCACGAGCTCGCCCAGCTCCTCGCGCGCTTCGTCGCTATCGATACCAAGTACGCTTCGAATAAGCTGCGGAGTCACCTCACGATATTCCCGTGCTAGAAGCATCACTTGGGCACGCTCTGGCGATAAATCCCCGATTCCAAGCTTCTCTAGCCATCGCTGGGCTTCAGGATTCAACAGACCGTGCCGATGCAGCACCACGGTAAAGGCACCTATTTCGATTTTGAATTGTGGTTGCGGCAGGCCATGCTGCTTCATTGCCGCTTGCATTCGGCGAATACCACTTCCTTGGTTTTCCGCTATTGTTCCTTTGTCTCTTGCCGGAACATAAGACAATGTCTTAGCAATGAATTGATTACGAGGCACTGACCTTCCGTCATCAAGATTGTCGAGTGTACGGTCTCCCCACAGGCCACCTGGATTGCGAATCTCAACACGGTCACTAAAAATATCAATCGCAACTTGCTCGCTGATCGACACTGGACCATAGTCGCGATGCATCACGGCATTGGTAATTGCTTCGCGCAGGACCACCTCAGGAATCTCCGGTTCCTGCTCTACGGTTCTTCCCCGCTCAACATATCGGGTATTGAGCAGGCTTAACGTCGCACCGATCGCATCTTCGATTTGATCTTTGATGTGGCCTTCACACACCTTGCGATGATCAAACCGTACTTCTGGATCTGCCGATTTTTGCTGTCCGGGGTGCTTCGCCACATCGATAAACAACTGCGGGAAGAATTGCTGGGGATAAACACCAAAGCACATCAAACCGGAAAAAACCACTTCACCAGCCCTATTAAGACTATTGAGCTTTCTCAAAACTGCGAGTGCAGAATTATCTCCGTTGAGCAAACGTGATTGGGAAGCATGAAGACGCTCAATGACTGAGTTGACCAACGGCATATCGAGATCTTCGATAGCCGCATCCTCCACAATTTGTTGATCAGAGAAATCAGATTCGTAACGGTGCTGGAGCTGATAGATCTCATGTGCGGTGAGATGCTTGTTCTTGTCATCGAGGCGCTTATAGCTTCCCTTCGTTATCCCCTGGTCGACAACAAAACACGGCATGCGTTTAGCCTTTTGAGTTTCCTCAGACATCGACGCGATTCCCAACGCCACGATTGGCGCCCTCAAAGGTGAAACGACGCACCTGAAATGTAGGAACCGGTTCTACTCTCGGCGCCTTGTCCCCTAGCCCGTTATCCACTGAGTCAATAATCTTGTTCGGGTCAAATCCTTGGGCAGGGATAAAACCGGAGGTTTCATCAATCCCAAGAAGTATGACGCCACCATCAGTATTGGCGAAAGCTGAAACCGTATTCCAGACGTCCTTGTTGAGTTTTCCTACCGCCGCTTTAGCCTCACAGTCATTGTCATCACTACCTTGCGCACGCAGGCGTTCGACAATCGCGTTGATGTCTTCATCACTGAAGCTTTCGACATTCCATACCGTCACTGCCCGTGCCTCCCTCAGCTATTTTCTTCACTTTAACACTGACACCGCTGACTTTTAACAGTGAGAGCACATATTTGATAAGTGAGGAGTTCACTTCTACCACTGAGGACATCACTTTGATCAGTGAAGCGCCTCATTGTCAGAGTGAGCTACAGAAATAGCAAAGTGTATGCAGCGAGGTCGACGCAGGACGACGGGTTGGCCCTAACAGGCCTTAACGCTTCTGGTAGAGAGCGCTCTTGCGGGCAAAGACCGGATCGGAGGTCACAAGCACGCCGAGGTTGCGGAAGATACCTTCATCCACAGACCCCAGGATGGTGGTGGTGTGGACGTCGCAGCCCTGCAGTTCCTTCAATGCATCGAGGGCGCGGCGGGCATTCTCATCCTTCGCAGCGGAGACTGACAGGGCGATGAGCACCTCATCGGTGTGCAGGCGCGGGTTCTGAGAGCCCAAATGCTTGGTCTTCAAAGTCTGAATCGGCTCGATGGACTCCGGCGACAGCAAGTGCAGCTCGTCGTCGATGCCGGCCAGGTGCTTCAGCGCATTGAGCAGGGTAGCCGCCGAGCAGCCCAGCAGCGGGGAGGTGCGGCCGGTGATGATGGTGCCGTCGTGAAGCTGCAGCGCCGATGCGGGTCCCTCGGTCTCCTCTGCCTTCTGACGCGCCGGCTCCACCACGGGGCGGTCAGTGGCCTTGATTCCAGCCTTGGCCATAATCACCGCAGCACGTTCCGACTGGGTGTTATCGAGACCGTTGCGGGCCTCCTCCACCAGGGTCTTGAAGTAGCGGCGGATGATTTCCTGTTGGGAGGCCTCGCGGCAGACTTCGTCGTCAGTAATGCAAAAGCCCACCATGTTCACGCCCATGTCCGTTGGGGACTGGTAGGGCACGGTTCCGGTAAGGCGCTCCAACAGGGACTTGAGCAGTGGGAAGGCCTCGACGTCACGGTTGTAGTTCACCGTGGATTCGCCGTGCGCGGAGAGGTGGAAGTGGTCGATGACATTCGCGTCATTAAGGTCCACCGTGGCGGCCTCATAGGCCAGGTTCACCGGGTGATCCAGCGGAAGGTTCCAAATAGGGAAGGTCTCAAACTTGGCGTAACCTGCCTGCACGCCGCGCAGGTTCTCGTGGTAGACCTGCGACAATGCCGTGGCCAACTTGCCGGAGCCCGGGCCCGGCGCGGTCACCACGACGAGGTCCCGGGAGGTCTCCACATAGTCGTTCTTGCCCAAGCCATCCTCGGAAACAATGAGATCAATGTTGGAGGGGTAGCCGGGGATGACGCGGTGACGCGCCACGGTCAGACCGAGGCGTTCTAGACGCTCGATGAAGGCTTCCGCCTGGCTATTGCCCTCCTCCAGCTGCGTCATGACGATGTTGTTGACTAGGAAGCCGCGGTCCCGGAAAACGTCGACAAGCCGCAGCACATCATCTTCATAGAGGATCCCCAGGTCACCGCGCATCTTCTGGCGCTCGATGTCCTTGGCATTGATGCAGACGAGGATTTCCACGTCATCCTTGATGCGCTCCAACATCGCAATCTTGTTATCCGGCGTGAAGCCGGGCAGCACACGGGAGGCATGCATGTCATCAAAAAGCTTGCCACCCATCTCGAGATAAAGCTTCCCGCCGATTTCTTGGCGCCGAGCGTTAATGTGCTCCGACTGCAGCTCAATGTATTTTTCACGGTCAAAACCGAGTGCGCGCCCCATAATATTTAGGCCCTTCCGTTCAACGGGTAGTACCCGGAAAGTCTACAGCAGCACAGCCCCCGCGTAGACTTCCTGACATGCCTGAGGGACACGTTATTCACCGCCTTGCCCGCACACTCAATGCGGATTTCCGCGATGCACCACTCGCTGTGAGCAGCCCCCAAGGCAGGTTCGCTGCTGAGGCCGCGCTTGTCGACGCCTCACCCCTCACCCTCGCCGAAGCCTTTGGCAAGCACCTGTTTCTTCACTTCGATGCCGAGGACCCGCGCCACGTCATCTATATCCACCTAGGCCTCATCGGCTCCCTGCGTTTCGAGCCCTCGGCTGACGTGTGGGGCCAGATCCGACTACGCCTCGATAACGGCACAACGGCCGCCAACCTGCGCGGCCCGCAGTTCTGCACTCTTATTACCGAGGAGGAATACCAGGCCAAGGTGGCGAAGGTGGGCCAGGATCCGCTGCGTGAGGATGCTGACCCCGATGCCCTGTGGGCCCGGGTGCATGCCTCACGGCGCAGCATCGGTGCAATGCTCATGGACCAAGGCCTCTTCGCTGGTGTAGGAAATATTTACCGCGCCGAGGCTCTCTTCCGCCGAGAACTCTCCCCCTTCATCCCCGGCACTCAACTCGACCGTGCCGAGTTCGATGCTATCTGGTCTGACCTGGTCGGCCTCATGGATTACGGCGTGGAACACGGCCGCATCGACACCGTCCGCCCAGCTCATACCCCGGAGGCTATGGGCCGCGAGCCCCGCAAGGATGACCACGGCGGCGAGGTCTACGTCTACCGCCGCGCCGGGCAGCCCTGCCATGTCTGCGGCACAGAGATTCAGGAGAAGGTCATGCAGGGCCGCAATCTCTTCTGGTGCCCGACCTGCCAACCCGCGCGCTAGGGTAGTCAGTTATGCGCCCTTGCTACACCGTTGCCACAGTTCGTGCTGCTGAAGAGCGGCTTCTAGCCCAGCAATCGGAGCCGGATCAGCTCATGCGGCTCGCCGCCGCAGCGGTGGCGGAGACTGCCGACACCATGCTGGCCGCCCGCCCCGGCGCAGTGCTCATCCTGGCCGGCCCAGGCGGCAACGGCGGCGATGGCCTCTACGCCGGCGCGCTCTTGGCTGAGCGCGGCGTAGACGTTCACGCCCTAGTCCCCCAAGAGCACCACGACGCTGCACTGGATGCGTTCCTCGCCGCGGGTGGCACGGTCCTTCCTTCCGACGTTTCGCTACCTGACGGCAGCGAAACTCCAGGCAGCGCGCTGCTCATCGACGCCATCGCCGGCCTCGGTTCCGCCCGGGGCCTCTCCGGTACCGCGCTCTCGCTCTACGAGCAAGCCGTTGCATCCGGTGTGCCGGTCCTAGCCGTCGACATGCCCACCGGCATCAATGCTGACACGGGCATGGTCGCCCCAGACACCGTCGAGGCCGATGTCACCATCACCTTCGGGTACCCACGCCTGGGTCACGCGCTGGCTGCCGAATGCGGACAGGTGGTGGTCTCCGATCTCTTCCTGCCCAGCGCGCCCTCCTTCGCTGAAACCCTCGCTGAACTGGATGAACCAGCGGCTTTCATCGCCCACGAGCCCACGGTTCCCTTGCCCTGGGAGTGGCTCCCGGGCGAACTCGATCTTCCTGGCGGGCGTGCTTCCCGCCCCTGGCCCGTCGGCTGCACCGGGCCCATCGCCGATCCCACACCACATTCACGTTCCGACAAATACTCTGGCGGCGTCGTTGCCCTCGCCGCCGGCAGCGAGGCCTACCCGGGTGCTGGCATTCTATGCGCCACCGCGGCGGTGCGGGCCACGCCGTCGATGGTGCGCTTCATCGGCGACAACACCATCACCTCGCTCCTCCCAGAGCTGGTCTGCCACCCCGACGTCGCCTCCGCCGGGCGCGCTCAGGCGTGGGTTGTGGGCCCCGGCCGCGGCACCGATTCGGCGGCGGCCACCGAACTGCGCAGGGTTCTGGCCCACAAGCTTCCCACCATCCTCGACGCCGATGCCCTTACCCTCCTAGCCCAGAACACCTCGCTGCGCCAGCTCGTCACCGAGCACCCGCTGACCATCCTCACCCCACACGAGGGCGAGTTCACTCGTCTCTACGAGGCCACCTTCGGCTCTGCTCTCAATGCGGCTAACGGCTGGAGCCGCGCCCTCCACGAACTAGCCGAAGAGCTGAACAGCATCATCCTGCTCAAAGGTCGCCTCACCCGCGTCACCGCTCCGGACCTGCCCATCTACGCCTTCAACGCCGGCCACTCCTTTGCCGCAACTCCCGGCTCTGGCGACGTGCTCTCCGGCATCCTCGGTGCAGTGATGGCTCAGCTTTCCGCCACCTCGCCCGCCGCGTCCCCCACTAAGGTCATCGCCGAGGTCCTCCACGCCGGCGCCATCCACGCGCATGCTGCGTCCATCGCGGCTGAGACCCCCGAGGGCTTCGCCCCCTGCTCCACCTCCCAAATTGCGGCGGCCATCCCGCAGGCCATCGCGCGCCTCCTCAACGCGCAGCGCTAGCTCCGTAGCCCGGCACTAGCTCCGCAGCAAGGTACGTTTCGATCAAATAGCACCCCAGAGATTCGAAGATCTGGGACCTTATTTGATCGAAACGTACCCAGCCGCCACCGTGTTGGTACGTTTTCGCAACGAAGCCCTAGACTTTCGCGGTTCTCGGGCCACTATTTACGAAAACGTACCGCGGCGCGGCGCAGAATCCCGGACGCGGTGCCGACGGACTTGCGCAACAGTCCCCGAGTGCCCACCGGCACGGTGCCGCGGCGCAGGGAGGTGTTCTCCCAGGGCCATGTCATTCCAGCCCAGGCTGCCATGACGGCGAGGGTCTCCACCGCAATGTAGCCGGGCCATGGGCCGAACAGGTTGATGATGGAGGGACTGCCCGGCGCGTGGTTGAGGAAGCCGTAGTTGCCGTCGGTCTTCGCATTGACCGCCATGGCGATGGCCATCCAGATGGGCGTGACCTTAACGGCAAAGCGGTAGCCCTTCCACGTCGGTCGATAGCCCAGGCCAAAGGTCAGGCCCAGCGGCACGGCGAGCGCCACGATGTGGAAGAACCAGTAGGTGCTAAAGCGCAGCCAGCGTGGGGCAAAGTAGTAGATGACATCCGGGGTGATGATGGCCTGCGGGTTAAGGATGATGCCCCAGAAATACGTCAGGGTGAGGGCATGCTCGTTGCCGGTAATAAGGCCGAGCGCCAAGATGGGGCGCAGCACGTCACAAAGGTGCAGCGGGAGGGACTCTCGGATATCGAACTGGGAGGGGTCCAGGGAAATGACTGTCCATGCGGTGCCGAGGACCAAAAGGACCCAGCCGACCATCTGTCGTACGAACTTTTCACGGCTTGTGCCTTTAACACGGCGAGCGCCGACAATGAAGACACCGCAGGCAGCGATGGTAATCGTCAACATAAGCGCATGCAGCGGGGTCCATTGCTGCATGCGCTCATAGTCGGTAGGGGTTACCCGTGGGCGGCGAGGTCGAAGCATATCGGAGTACTAATGTACTCCGCCTTCAGCACTTGTGGGCACTAAGAAGAAAATTAGTTCCTTGTATCAATTAAGGACTAGGCCGCCACGTCGGAGTAAGCGGAGACGTGTCCGTCCTTGACTTCCAGGACACGGTCGGCATAGTCCAGCAGGCTGCGGTCGTGGGTGATGAACAGGGTGGCGGTGCCAAAGTCCTCGGTGACACCGCGCAGAAGCTTGGCGATGTCTCGCGAAAGCTTAGAGTCAAGAGCAGAGGTGGGCTCGTCCGCCAGCAACACGGAAGGCTGGCCCATAAGAGCACGGGCAATGTTGACGCGCTGGCGCTGGCCACCGGAGAGCTGGTTCATACGGCGGTTACCAAAGCCCTCAAGGCCCACGAAGCTTAAGAGCTCATCGGCACGATCCTGGCGCGGCTTGCGGCCTTCCATGTGGTCGATGATGAGTAGCTGCTCACGCGCGGTCAGTGAAGCAATGAGGTTGGCCTGCTGGAAGATGAGGCCACGGGAACCGGTGCGCTCCACGGTGCCGGAGTCCGGTTCGATAAGGCCAGCGGCTACGGAAAGGAGAGTTGACTTGCCGGAGCCGGACTCGCCAATGACAGCGGTGAGCTCGCCGGGATTCACGTCTAGGCTCACACCGTCCAAAGCGGTAACACGGGATTCGCCGTCGGGGTAGGTCACCACGATGTCGCGGAGGGACAGAGCAGGAGTAGCAGTGGTAATCATTAGGCGTTGCCTCCTAGGGCGTCGAGCGGATTGATCTTGGAAACGCGGCGGGTGGCGAGGAAGGCACCGGCGATGCCGAGCAGCCAGATGCCGAGTGCGGGAACGATGACCGTCAAGACAGAAACCTCAAAAGGCACGGTGCCCTGGGCGGCGAGGCCCAGCAGCCAGCCGACGAGCGCTCCAATACCCACGCCAGCAGCCAGGATGATGGCCGCCTGGGCAATAGCGTCCTTGAGCAGGTACGTCACGCTGGCACCAAGAGCGCGGAGGATAGACAGGTCACGGGTGCGCTGGATGGTCCAAATGCTCAGGAAGGCGATGGTCACCAGCGCGGAGATGCCGTAGAGGAAGGCCTGCATCGTCAACAGGGAGCCGCGCTCCGAGCTGTAGGCCGGCAGGCCAGACAGCGCCTTGCCCATGGACACGGACGTCTCCGTCGGCTCTGTGGTCAGCAGCGCCACGCCCACCATGCCTTCCGGCGCGTGGGAGACCTGCTGCCAGGTGGCCGTGTCGACCCAAATAACCGGGGAGTGGGAGTAATACTCATCCGGGACCATGCCACGCACTTCCAGGTCAACGCCACCAAGCGTGCCCTGAGAAGGAGCGTTCATGTCTTCATCGATGGACTGGCTAAGAATCATGCCGCGTTCCGGAATCAAGGTGTCCGTCCCGGGAATCTCAGTGCCGGCAGGCAGGCCCAGGACGGCCACACCGCCGTGGCCTTCCAGCTTGGTCTGGCTCGCGCCCAGCGGGAGACCACCGTCGACGACATCCTCAGCGAAAATCTCCGACTCAGTAAAAGACGGGTCTTCGGTGGAGAAGGTCACGTTCGGTGTAGTTTCTCCGAGTGCCTCCAGCGCAGAAGTATTTTGCTTGGACAGGCCTTGGGTAAGGCCGGACAGCATAACGAGCAACAACGTAATCAAAGCCACGACGCCGCCGATCAGGAAGAAACGACCGCGCGCGGTGACTATCTCTCTCAATGCAAGGAACATAGTATTCATACTGCTCACGCGCTAAGAGAAAGTAATCGGGTACCTAGTTGAACCTTCACTCAACCAGTTGGTTGATTCGGCCTCAACCGCCGAGGCGATAGGCTGGATCGGCGTGATGATGCGAAACAGCTTGTGGACCGTTGGCCTCCACATCATGTTCGGATTCCTGCTGGTCTTTGGCGTACTCCGCGCCTGGGCCGATGACCGGCTCGATGCCCGAGTCCTCGGTCTCTCGATTGCCCTCGCCGTGGTCTATGCCGGCTTCGTGGCCTACGCCGCCCGCAAGCCCGCTCGCCCCGTGCCCACTACGCTGTGGCTCGCTGTGCTCTGCTTGTTGTGGATCGGCCTCATGGTGCATGCCCAAGACTTCATGTGGATGGAATTCCCGCTGGTCTTCGTCTTTGTCCATGCCCTCCCCTTCTGGCCTGGCATTCTCGCCAGCGTCGTGCTGTGGGCCATCGCCGCCTTCATCCCTGCCTGGCTGCACCCCCAGGCATGGACGGCAGCGGCTGCTATTGGCCCCTTTATCGGCACCTGTTTCGCCGTGGTCGTCTACCACGCCGCCCGCAAGATTCAGGCGGAGGCGGTGCACCACGCGGCCGTCGCCAAGCAACTGCGTGAGACACAAGAAGAGCTGGCCGCCACCGAGCACCAGGCGGGCCGCCTGGAGGAGCGTGAGCGGCTCTCCCGGGAGATTCATGACACCGTGGCCCAGGGTTTATCCTCCATCGTGCTGCTCAGCCGCGCAGCCAAGAACAGCACTGACCCGGAGGAGACCACCGCGCAGCTCGAGCTTATTGAGAAGGTGGCCAAGGATAACCTCGCGGAGGCTCGCCGCTTCGTCAAAGAGCTCGCCGCCCCGACCTCCTCCATCGATGAAGCTCTGCGCGCGCTGGTGGATGAGCTTCAAGCTCAGGCACACGGTCTGGGCCTGCACACGCAGTTGAGCCTCAAACTCACCGGCGGCGGCGAGGTGCCTACCGAACTCCACCACGTCATTCTGCGTTCCGCGCGCGAGGGGCTAACCAACGTAATGAAACACGCCGACGCCGACCGCGCGGTGGTCACACTGGGCGCTTTCACTGATGAGATCACCTTGGACGTGGTCGATGACGGCCGCGGCATTAACGGCCCACAAGGTTTCGGCCTGACCGGCCTAGAGCAGCGTGTTCGCAGCGTTGGCGGCTCTGTCCAGGTAGAATCCTCACCGGCCGGCACCGCGCTCGCGGTGCGAATCCCAACAGGAAGCAGCCGTAATGGTTAACGTGATGCTCATCGATGATCACCCCGTGGTCCGCGCCGGGCTGCGCGCGATTCTCAACACGTTCCACGACATTGATGTGGTCCTGGAGGGCTCTGACGGTTCGGCGGTGGAGAAGCTGGTGCTTGACAGCGTCCCCCCGATCGACGTCGTCGTCTGCGACATCCAGATGCCAGACGTCGATGGCATTGCCGCCACCCGGCGCGTGCGTGAGCTCAACGGCCCACCGGTGCTGATTCTCACCACCTATGACACGCAGGCGGATATCCTCGCCGCAGTCGAAGCTGGCGCGATGGGTTACCTCCTCAAGGACGCTCCCGAGGAAGCCTTGCATAACGCGGTCCTTGATACCGCTGCGGGCAAGCGCACCTTGGCCCCCGAGGTCACCAACCTCTTGGCAGAGCGTCTAGCCCAGCCGGAGACTGCCCTTTCCGCCCGTGAGCTGGAGATTCTTCAGGCACTGTCCACCGGACAGTCCAACAAGCAGATTGCGCAGGAGCTATTCATTTCCGAGGCCACAGTGAAGACCCACCTTGTTCACATCTATCAAAAGCTCGGAGTGGAGACCCGTACCGCGGCGGTGTCTGCTGCCCGCGAGCGCAAGCTCATTTAAGTCGATGCATACCTATGATTGCATTGTCGTTGGCGGCGGCCAGTCCGGCCTCGCTACTGGCTACTACCTGCGCAAAAAGAAGCTCGACTTTCTTATCCTCGACGCCAACCCTTCCCCCGGCGGTGCTTGGCAGCACGTGTGGGATTCGCTGACGCTCTTTAGCGATGCCGAATCCTCCGCGCTTCCCGGCTGGCCCATGCCGCACTACCCCGGGTTCCCGCCGGCCGCCCACGTGGTGGACTACCTCACGCGTTATGAAAAGCGCTATGACCTGCCCGTTCGGCATGGCGTAGAGGTCACCGCCGTGCTTGTCGACGCCCCCTTCTTCCACCTCACTACCGCCCACGAGGAGTTCCGTGCCCGCACTGTTGTGGCCGCCACCGGTACGTGGACCGCACCGTTTATCCCCTTCTACCCCGGCGCGTTTAAAGGCCGCCAGTGGCACACCGCCACCTACCCGGGCCCCGCGCCGTTTCTCTCCACGCTAGGCAACGACGAGAGGAGCTGCGCCGTGGTGGGCGCAGGTAACTCTGGTGCCCAAATCGCTGCCGAGCTCGCTCTCGAAGGCGTGGACACTACATGGTTTACTACCCACCCGCCGCGCTGGATGCCGGATAACGTCGACGGACGCGTGCTGTTTCGTCGCAGTCGACAACGCATGCTGGCTCAGCTCAAGGGCGAACCGGACCCAGGCTCAGAGTCGGAGCTCGGCGATATCGTCATGGTCCCTCCCGTACTCAAGGCCCGGGATAGTGGGCTCCTGCGCGCGACGCCGATGGTGGAATCCCTCGATGAGCTCAACCAGCAGGGCTTTAGCGATCTCATCTGGGCTACTGGCTTCCGCCCTGCCCTGCGCCCTTTCACCGGGCTACTCCACAACGGCAAACCCACGGTGGAAGGTTTCTTCCCCGTGGGCTATGGCTCATGGACTGGGCCTGGTTCGGCGACGATTACCGGTGTTTCTCCTTATGCGCGGCAGGTGGCAACCACCATCGCAGAGCGCGTTCGGCTCACCCCGAACGCTTAAGTTTCGAAACGCCTAATTCAGCAGCATGGCTCCGATAAGCGCCACCGACGCCAGCGCCAGAAGAAAACCCAGGCGCTGCAGGACTTTCATCTGCTGCTCGCGGCTCAGCCGCGCCATGAGAAGTGCGCCAAGAATGCTGCCCACGCTGTTGTAGAGGACATCATCAATATCGCTAAAGCCTAGGGAGAAAACGTACTGCGCGGTTTCAATCCCCAAGCTCACCGTGAGACCTAACAGCAAAGCGCCTCCGAGACCCCAGCGAATCCGCCTTACATTGCGCCCCACCACGTACATCGCCGCGCCGAAGGGCATAAAGAGAAGGATGTTGCCGAAGAGATCGCTCCACCCTCCGTACCACACCGAAGCTGTTTCAAAACCACCAAAGAGATGCAGGTTCACCTTGCGTACTGCATGCGCTGAGCCATCCACGACGCCCGGGATGTCCATGAAGGGCTTGCCCAGCGTGGCCAGCCCGACGGTGACAAGGGCGAGAAGGGTGACGAGGAGGGCGTCGCGAAGCACATGCCGGTACGGATCCGGCACGGACGCAAGCCGGTTTCGAGTGTGGCGTAGCTCTGTGGTGCTCATGGTGGACACTGTAAGAGGAAAAGCTGACAAGTTCCTAGTACATTTGCTGCTAAGAGGCTGCTTCACAGTGTCGGTAGGATAGTGCGCATGAGCACACTAATTGTCACCCGCACCGAGTCCGGCGTTTCCCAGACTTTCCAGGACGAGCAGGTTCTGGCAGAAGGGGACACGCTGGTCAATGTTCAGTTTTCCTCCCTCAACTACAAAGACGCCATGGCTTTGGAGGGCGATAAGGGCGTCATGCGCATTGACCCGCTCGTGCCCGGCATCGACGTCGTAGGCACCGTGGAGGAAACCACGGATGAGCGTTTGAAACCGGGCCAGCTCGTCGCAGCCTTCGGCGACGGCCTAGGCGAGTTCCGCCACGGCGGCTACACCACTCAGCAGCGCGTCAACGGTGAGGCCACCATCCCCGTTCCGGAGCGCTTCAGCGCCCACGATGCTGCTGCCATCGGCACCGCCGGCTACACCGCGGCTATCTGCGTGAACCAGTTGCGCACGCACGGCACGACGGAAGGTCACATCCTCGTCACCGGCGCGACAGGCGGCGTGGGCTCCATCGCCGTACAGTTGCTCAAGTCTGCCGGCTACGAGGTCACCGCCGTAACTGGCCGCGTGGACTCCCAATCGGAGTACCTGACCCGGCTAGGCGCCGATCACATTCTGGACCGCGCTGCGCTCTCGGAAACTGGGCGCCCGCTGCAGAAAGCACTGTACGACGGCGCCATCGACACCGCCGGCTCTACTGTTCTAGCTAACGTTCTGGCGCAGGTGCGCTGGGGCGGTGTTGTCGCAGCCACCGGCATGGCGGCCGGCCCAGACTTGCCGGCTTCGGTCCTGCCGTTCATCCTGCGCGGCATCGTGCTGGCGGGTGGCAACTCTGTCGACGCTCCGCGCGCGGTGCGTGAGGCTGCTTGGCAGCTTCTCGACGACCACCTAGACCTCGACCTGCTGCACTCCATTACGGAAACCGTGCCGCTCGACGCCGTCGCCGCGGCCGCCAAGGAACTGCGTGCCGGCACCCGCCACGGGCGCACTGTAGTGGAAATTTAACTGCGCTGATGAACGCGATGTGACAGGGCTTCGTCATCCGTACCGGGGGCGGAGCCCAGCTCGCCCGTAGTGTCATCGTCAGTGCGGGCTAGCCAGATGGAGGACACCACTAGTCCACCCCAGATGACGACGACGAAGAGGATAAAGAGCAGGATTGCGCTGGTAGTCATTGTCATTCTCCTTTCCTACTTGGTGTTATTTTTGGCCTGAGACGGGCACGGCATTGTGTCCGGGCGCGGCTGCGCTCTCGGTGCTCACTTCTGCCGCGGTACCGGCTGCCAATGGGTTTGGGGTACCTGCGGGGCGGCCGCCGACTGGGACGCCGTAATCCGAGGTCTCCATGCCGTCGAGGTACTTGTGGCCGCGGAATGCTAGGAGCGGCATGAGCAGACTTCCCAGCAGGATAAGGCCGAGAACTGCCCACCCAAAGAGCCCAATCTGGATCGAGGCATAGCCCTCATAACCTTCACGCGCGATGGTGAGAATCTCGTTGACGAGGAAGTACACCAGAAGCAGCGGCGTAGCCACGAAGGTAAGGACCTGCCAGGAGGCTCCAACCTTGAACTCGGACACGGCGTTGAGGTGCTGCTGGATTTCACGGCGGCGGCCGGTAATCCACCCCACCACAATCAGCGCGCAGATAGAGCCAAAGACAATACCCAGGTTGTTAGTGAACTTATCCATGATGTCCAGCGTCACCAACCCGGAGGACGTGGAGAACAGGAAGCAGGACAGGACCGCCATGACACTGCCGACAGAAATCGCGGATACCCGTCGGGACACATCGAACTTATCGGCCACCGCAGAAACCACAACCTCCATGATGGAAATCAATGAGGTCACGCCGGCTAGGAACAGTGAGCCGAAGAAGAGGACGCCGAAGAGCCCACCCAGCGGCATGAGATTGATGATGGTCGGGAAAGCGATAAACGCTAAGCCAATGCCGGAAGAGGCCACCTCATCCACGGCCACGCCCTGCTGCGCCGCCATGTAACCCAAGGTGGCAAAGACACCAATGCCGGCTAGGACCTCGAAGGAGGAATTCGCAAAGGCGGTAACCAGACCGGTGTTGGTCAGGTTGGTACGCGGCTTGAGGTAAGAGGCGTAGGTGATCATGATGCCGAAGCCGATGGACAGCGAGAAGAAGATCTGACCATAGGCGGCAATCCACACTGAAGGGTTACTCAGTACGGACCAGTCCGGAGTAAAGAAGGCGTTCAGGCCTGCAGCGGCCCCTTCCAGGAAGAAGGCACGAACCACAAGGATGATGAACATGACCGCCAGCACCGGCAAGAAAATCGATGTCAGTTTGCCAATTCCCTCGTTGATGCTCGTGGCCAACGTCGTAATACAGACAATCCACACGAGGATCATGACGATGAGGATGGAGGGAACAACGTTGCCGGAATAAGTGGCCTCTGGGTCTGCCTGGAGGAAGTCACTCATGAAGTAGGTGGCCGGATCATCGCCCCACGCCTGCGTCACTGACTTCACGGTGTACAACGCCGCCCACGCAATGATGGCGGCGTAGTAGATGGCAATGAAGAAGTTCACGCCGACCTTGAACCAGCCAACGCCTTCCCAGCTCTTGCCGATGCGACGGAAGGCCAACGGCGCCGAGCCGCGGAAGCGGTGGCCAATGGCCAGGTCAAACCAGAGAATCGGAATACCCGCGGTCAGCAGCGCCACCATATACGGGATAAGGAAGGCACCACCACCGTTGTCATAAGCAACGTAGGGGAAGCGCCAAATATTACCCAGGCCGACGGCGGAGCCAATTGCAGCCATGAGGAATACGAAGCGGGTATTAAACGTATCGCGCGTCGACTTAGTTTTTGTCGTGGTTGTTGAGGACATGAGAGCACCTTCTTGTAGAGCACATCCCGTGCGCACGGGCCCGAAAGAGGGACCTTCAGCATCCACATGCGGACGAGTATTAGGGAGGAGTTTATACTACCTGCCGACCTATAGGTACCACTTTCTGAGAATTGTGTCTCATTTGTTGCCCCCTAGGGTGCACATCACTCCTTCTTCACAACCGCCGAAACCCCTCGGCCCCCAGTCTTCTATTCGGGACAACGTGTCCCGAACTAAAGCTGAGCGCCGAGGGGCGTCGAGATTGAGGAGCTTAGGGCGCGGCTAGACGTGGAGATCGCGGTTCTGGATTCCCTTTGGAACGGCGAGCACTCCAACCAGGGAGATGGCCGAAATTGCAACGCCATAAGCCGCGATGGCCATCGAAGTCTCGAACCTTGTGTAGAGCATCTCCGCAATCATCGGGGCGAATGCGCCACCGATAATCGAACCGAAGGCATAACCAATGGACACGCCCGACAGGCGCACCTTGACCGGGAACATTTCTGCATACATCGCCGATTGCGGGCCATAAGTCGCGCCCAAGATAACGCCCAGGAGGCATACAGCAGCGCCGAACAACATGACATTGCCCGAATCGACCGCTAGGAACACTGGGGTGATGTACAGCGCAAGGACAATATAGCCGCCAATGAACGTCGTGCGGCGCCCCACCTTGTCAGACAGATGACCGAAGTACAGCGTGCCGATGAACCAACCGATCGAAGCGACGAGGGCTACCCCAAGCGCCTGCGGGCGGGTATAGCCCACAACCTTCGTGCCATAGGCGGTGAAGTAGGCGATGACAAAGTAACCAATAGCATTATTGGCAGCAAAGATGACCGCACACTTGATCACGGTTCCTAGGTGACCCTTAAACAGGACCGCGAGCGGTGCCGTGGACTTCTCCTTCAGTTCCTGCATTTCTGCGAAGGCTGGAGATTCTTCCACCGCTCGGCGAATGAGGTAGCCGAGGACGATGAGCACAACGGAGGACAAGAACGGGATGCGCCAACCCCACTCAAGGAACTGCTCCGGGGTCAAGACAGAGGAGAGCACCAGCATGAAAATGGTGGCAAGGAACATGCCGAGAGGAACGCCAACCTGGGGGAACGCTCCAAATAGTCCACGCTTACCCGCAGGTGCATGTTCGACAGACAGCATCGCCGCACCGCCCCATTCGCCACCAGCGGAGAGTCCCTGAAGAATACGCAGTACGACTAGCAGGATAGGCGCTGCCATACCTATGGATGCGTAAGTAGGCAGAACACCCATCAACATTGTTGCCAGGCCCATGCCAACCAGCGTCACGACGAGGACCGGCTTGCGACCAAGCCTGTCACCCAAGTGTCCGGCCAAGATCGCCCCGAGAGGACGGAAGAGGAAGGAGATACCCAGAGACGCCCAGGAGATGATCTGCGCGAGTGAAGCGCTTTCATTGGAAACCGGATCGAAGTACTGAGTAGCGAAAATCAGACCGGCGGCCTGAGCGTAAATGAAGAAGTCAAACCACTCAATAGTGGTTCCAACCATCGAGCCGGCAAGCACACGTTTGTGTTCTTTGGTAATTCCCGGCCCTTGGGCAGGCTGTTGGGTGACTGGTGCAGACATAGTGGGATTCTCTTCTCTATGGGTGCAGAAGCACGGTGAATACAGTTAAGCCAGTGAACGAACGGGGCAATTAGTGAGGCGGGGTATGCCTGAAGGACCGAGAGCGCTGCAGAGTTTTACTGACCGCGGTTGTCGACGATCCTCTTGGCCTTGCCCTCACCGCAGTCGACGTAGTCAGCAATTTCGACACCCACGCTGATGCCGATGCGCTCCTTGATCTGCTTCTTCAGCCACTGGGCAGAAGCATCGATCTGATCGGGCGTCGCCTCCGGGGAGTGCTCAACTACCAAGGTGAGGTGGTCCATGCGGCCTCGCTTGCTCAGCACGCACTGGTAACGCGGGCGCAGGACACGATCTTCAGTGATGATCTCTTCGAACTGAGACGGGAAGCAGTTCACACCACGCAGAATGATCATGTCATCGTTACGCGCGGAGATACGGTCGATGCGACGCATCGAGCGCGCGGTTCCTGGGAGCAGACGGGTGATGTCGTGGGTACGGTAGCGGATAATCGGGAAAGCCTCCTTCGTGAGGGAGGAGATAACCAGCTCGCCATACTCACCGTCTGGAACCGGCTGCATGGTTTCCGGATCAATAATCTCCGGGTAGAAGTGGTCCTCCCAGACAGTCAGGCCATCCTTGGTCTCCACACATTCCTGGGCCACGCCTGGGCCCATCACTTCGGAGAGACCGTAAATATCGGTTGCGGTGATGCCAAAACCTTCCTCAAGCTCACGGCGCATTCCCTCACTCCACGGCTCGGCACCAAAGACACCAGCGCGCAGGGAGGACTCACGCGGGTCCAGACCTTCTTTGCGCATGCGATCAAGGAGGTTAAGCACGTAAGACGGGGTACCCAAGATCGCGTCCGGCTGGAAGTCCTGCATGATCTGAATCTGGCGCTCCGTTTGACCGCCGGAGGTCGGAATTGCGGTAGCGCCCAAGGCTTCGACGCCATAGTGGGCGCCGAGGCCGCCGGTGAACAAGCCGTAGCCAAACGTAATCTGAACCTTATCGCTCTTGCGCAAGCCTCCTGCCCGCAGCGAGCGCGCCACGAGCTCTGCCCAAATGCGCACGTCATTTTCGGTATAGCCCACAACTGTCGGACGGCCAGTGGTACCGGAAGACGCGTGGATGCGGGAAATTTGGTTCTGTCCTACGGCAAACATCCCGAAGGGATACTCCGCGCGGAGAGTTTCCTTGTCCGTGAACGGAAACAGCGCAAAGTCCGAGAGCTCCTTGAAGTCATCCGGATGGACGCCCTTTTCATCAAATGCACGGCGGTAGTGGGGGACGTTGTAGTACGCGTGACGCAACTCGTTCTTCGCGCGCGCGGTTTGCAGCGCAATAATTTCGTCGCGGGAAGCGTACTCAATTCCCATCTGGGGGCCATGGTGGTCGGAGAAAATGTCAAACGTTGCGGTCACGTTATTTGCCTTTCAATTCGGGGAGGGGGATACCACACCCATTGAGCTCCCTCGAAAATGCTGCAAGAAGTTGATTAGCAGGTACAACACGCACAAAGTGCGTTACTTACTTACCGTTCGGTTAGGTAAGTCTTGTGACGTACACTACAGACTACAGCGGTGATAGACAACACATTTAGGCCAAGTTTTTAAGGAGCACCACATTATCGCAGGCCACGGCGATTTCATAGGCAAAAGAAGGTCTCACCCCACATGAAGCCCCCAACGCCGAATCGGCTTACACGTTCAGCGCTACCCCTTTTTCATCGCATGCGGGGCCAAGCCGCCGAAAACGACACTTTCAAATGTGGCAGCCAATTCATCGGCATCAAGCCGTCCTTCCGGCTCATACCAATCGGACGTCGAGTTGATCATTCCGAAAATCATGCGGGTCAGCAGCGAGGCATCAACGTCGGAACGAATTGCCCCCTCCTCCTGAGCTGCCGCAACCAGCGGGACTACAGAACGCGTCAGAATGCGACGACGCTCAAGAGCAGAACGCTCCACCTCAGAGTTACCCCGCAAGCGGAGCAAAAGCGCTACAGACTTCGGATCGGAGCACAGCACCTCGATCGAGCCACGCAACAGCCCACGCACCTTATCCCCCGCCGATACATCGGCTGCAGCCATCTCTTCCGCGACTGCCTCTAGACGGCTCAGCGCCTGCACCACCGTGAGCTCCAAAATCTCCTCCTTTGAGGAGATGTGGTGGTAGAGCGCGGACTTAGAAATCCCTAATTCGCTCGCCACGTTGTCCATCGACGTGGCGTCGTATCCGCGAGCGGTAAAAGCGCGAACAGCTGCACGAATGACATCTTCACGGGAGTAGCCGGGGCGGCCACGGGCCGCGCCCTGAGCGATGGATTTCTCTTTATTCACGCAGTCCATTCAAGCAGAGTGCACTTCACACCGTTAGACTAGTGAGCCACCACACCCTTTATTTGCTCCCTCGGTGTCACTGCGGAAGGCTCTTCCCAAGGAGATTTTCCATGAGCACCGACCACCCCATCCTCGCCCCCGGCGTCGCCGAAGGCCCCGAGTTCACTCACGTGCGCACCATGTTCGATGGTGACCGTGCCACCGCGGAGATCGGCGCGAAGATTACCGCTCTAGGTGTCGGCACGTGCGAAGGCCACTTCACCATCCGCCCGGAAATGTGCAATGGTCACGGCACGGCCCAAGGCGGCTACCTGTACATGTTCGCCGATTCCATCTTCGCCGGCGCCTGCAATTCAGGCGGCGACTTGGCCGTGGCCGCACACAACTCGATCCACTACATCGCACCCGCCTTCGAAGGGGACGTCGTCGACGGCGTTGGAATTACCCGCCAGGCATGGGGCCGCAACGGCGTTGTCGATGTCACCCTCAGCATCAAGGGAAAGCCCATCGCCGAATTCCGCGGCACATTCCGCGTTCTCCCTTCTAAACCACAGAATCGCAACGCGTAAAGCGCAGATGTAAGCCCAGCAGAGGGCATGCAGAGATAGGGCGCAGCTCACAAAATTGGTTGACATAGCTCACACCTGCGCCATATACTGACCAACCAGTCAGTAAGTATTACCCAGCCCACACTGAGCAGAGAGGGAACGATTCCTCCCATGACCCCATCAGAAAAAACACTCGCCGCCGTCCCGGCTGCGGATGAAGCACAAGCACAGCAGCACTTCGACGAGCTCATCGCCGAGGATTCCCGCATCGAGCCCACCGACTGGATGCCAGCTGCCTACCGCAAGACCTTGACGCGCCAGATTTCCCAGCACGCGCACTCCGAAATCATCGGCATGCAGCCGGAGGCCAATTGGATTACCCGCGCACCTTCGCTCAAGCGCAAGGCCATTCTCATGGCGAAGGTGCAGGATGAAGCCGGCCACGGCCTCTACCTCTACTCCGCTGCGGAGACCTTGGGCACGTCGCGCGACGAGCTCGTGCAGCAGCTTCTCGACGGCACCGCCAAGTACTCCTCCATCTTCAACTACCCGGCGCGCACGTGGGCCGACATCGGAGCCATCGGCTGGCTGGTGGATGGCGCCGCCATCTGCAACCAGGTCCCGCTCTGCCGTGCTTCCTACGCACCCTATGGCCGCGCCATGGTGCGCATCTGTAAGGAAGAGTCCTTCCACCAGCGCCAAGGTTGGGAGATCCTCTACGAGCTGTCCCACGGAACGCCCGAGCAGAAGCAGATGGCGCAGGAAGCCATCAACCGTTTCTACGGCCCAGCACTGCAGATGTTCGGCCCGCCGGATGATGACTCCCCCAACTCCAAGCAGTCCATGGCGTGGAACATCAAGCGCTTCTCCAACGACGAACTGCGCCAGCGCTTCGTGGACATGATCGTCCCGCAGGCTGAGGCCCTTGGCCTGCACTTCGAGGACCCGGACCTGAAGTGGAACGAAGAGCGCGGCCACTATGACTTCGGCGAGCTCGACTGGTCCGAATTCAAGGCAGTTATCAAGGGCGAGGGTCCCTGCAACGTGCAGAGGATGCAGCGCCGCCGCCAAGCGCATGCCGACGGCGCCTGGGTCCGCGAAGCCGCTGCGGCCTACGCCGAGAAGCACCACTCGGCTGATACCTCGCTCATCGCTTAACGCCTAAGCACACTGCCCAACCAGCCACGACACTTTAAGGAAGATTCCATGTCTAGCTCCACTTGGCCCATGTGGGAGGTCTTCGTACGTTCCTCCCGTGGCCTTTCCCACGTTCACGCCGGCTCGCTCCACGCACCGGATGCCACGATGGCCCTGCGCAATGCCCGTGACCTCTATACCCGGCGCAACGAAGGAACCTCCGTCTGGGTTGTCCCCAGCGAGGCCATCGCCTCCTCCGACCCGGACTCCAAGGGCGGATTCTTCGAATCGCCACAGGGTAAGAGCTACCGCCACGCCACGTACTACGACAAGTCAGAAGGAGTACCGCACCTGTGACCGGATTTGCAGCCGCCGATTCTGCGACCAAACAATCGCAGGGCAACGGCATCACCGCAGAAGACATCGCCGCTTCCGGCGCAGTCGCCCCCGAAGACACGGCCAACTATGCGCTCATGTTGGGCGATGATGCCCTCATCTTGGCCCAGCGCCTGGGCTGGTGGATTTCGCGAGCACCGGAGATGGAAGAGGATATCGCCCTAGGTAATATCGCCCTCGATCTCATCGGGCACGCCCGCTTCCTCCTCACCTATGCCGGCACCGCATGGGGCAAAACTGAGGATGACTTAGCCTACTTCCGCAATGAGGAGGAGTTCCGCTCCGCGCGCCTTGTTGAGCAGGAAAATGGGGACTTTGGCTACACCATCGCCCGCCAGCTGCTCTTTTCCTACTACCAATACGGGCTCTACACCGCCCTGCTGGAGTCGAAGGATGAGACGCTCGCAGCTATCGCGGCCAAGGCCATCAAGGAAGTTGAGTACCACGTCGATCACGCCAACCAATGGATTCTGCGCCTTGGCCTCGGCACCGAGGAGTCGCACCGCCGGATCACGGAGGGCCTGATGTACATGTGGCCCTACCTCGACGAGCTTTTCGAGGATCTCCCGCTCCACGAAAAGCTGGCAGCAGAAGGCATCGCGGTTCTACCCTCAAGCCTGCGCGCGCAGTTCGACGAGCGCATCGCCTACGTCCTGGACAAGGCAGGCCTGGCCATCCCGGACGTCAAGCAAGCTCGCTCCGGACAGCGCACTGGGCGTTTTTCCGAGCACCGCGGTTTCATCCTCGCGGAGATGCAGTCCCTGGCGCGCCAGCACCCCGGCGCGACCTGGTAGAGACAAGGAAAGGACCAAGGTTTCATCGTGTCCATCACTGATAAATCCCACCCGCTGCGCCCCACGCAGCCTGATGATGCCCACGTGTGGGACGTCGCCGCCGAGGTGCCCGATCCGGAAATCCCTGTCATTTCCATCGCTGACCTTGGGATTCTTAGGGATGCTCGCCTCGAAGGCGACACTGCGGTGACCACGATAACGCCAACGTATTCCGGCTGCCCTGCCATGGAGCACATCACGACGGACATCACCAGAGCGTTGACCGAGGCCGGTTACGCCAAGGTACGCGTTGACCTCGTGCTCCACCCGGCGTGGACCACTGACTGGATGACGGAGACCGGCCGGCAAAACCTCAAGGACTATGGCATCGCGCCTCCCAGCGGGAAAACCCGGGTTACGCCAGAAGGTCCTATCCCGCTCACACTCGAACCACCGCCGGCCATCGAATGCCCCCACTGTGGCTCCCGCCGCACACGTAAGCTTGCCCAATTCGGTTCCACGTCCTGCAAGGCTCTGTACAACTGCCTGGACTGCATGGAACCCTTCGACTACTTCAAGGTGCACTAATGACCACGACTCCCTCCGCTCCCGCTAAGAAGAAGGCCACGTTCAACACCCTGACCGTGTCCGAGGTGCGCGCACTGACTGAGGATTCCGTGGAGGTTTCCTTCGCTATCCCTCCGGAGCTGCAAGACGACTATGACTACATCCCCGGCCAATACGTTGCCCTGCGGGCGACCATCGATGGCCAGGAAGTCCGCCGTTCTTACTCCATCTGCGATGTGCCGCGCGATGGCATTCTGCGCGTCGCCATCAAGCGCGACCGCGGTGGCGTGTTTTCCACGTGGGCTAACGACACTCTGAAGCCCGGCGACACCATGGATGTCATGAACCCGCAGGGCGCATTCACCTCGAAGACCCACCTAACCGGCCTCAACAACCCCGAGGCTGTACGCGAGGAACTGGAGAAACTGGAGAACCCACACCTCGTAGCCATCGCCGCAGGCTCTGGTATCACGCCGATCATGGCGATCGCGCAGACCGTGCTCCACACCTCCCCCGACACCACCTTCGAGCTCATCTTCGCTAACAAAGGCGGCGGTGACGTCATGTTCGCCGAAGAGATCGGTGACCTCAAGGACAAGTTCCCCACGCGCTTTGCCGTGCACCACGTCCTCTCCCGCGAGCAACGCGTCAACCCGTTGTTCTCCGGGCGCATCGACGCTGAAAAACTCCAGACCCTGCTGGATAACGTCGTACGCACCGACAACGTCGATGAATGGTTCCTCTGCGGCCCCTTCGAGCTGGTGCAGCTCGTACGCGACGAGCTGGCCAGTCGCGATGTCGGCGAGAAGGATATCCGCTACGAGCTGTTCACCACCGGCAAGCCCTCCGGAAACCAGAACCAGGCTGGCCGCCACGTCGAAGTCGATCCGGAAGGCGATAACGTCAGCATTAATTTCCAGCTCGATGGCCTCTCCGGTTCTGTTGAGTCCCCAGTTTCTGCACGGGAATCCTTGCTCAACGCGGCCCTGCGCGTGCGGGCCGACGTCCCCTTCGCCTGCGCTGGCGGCGTGTGCGGCACCTGTCGCGCCAAGCTGGTCGAAGGCGAAGTCGACATGGCGGAGAACTACGCACTGGAGGCCGACGAGGTCAAGGCCGGTTACATCCTCACCTGCCAGTCGCGCCCAACCACGCCCGCCATCGTCCTCGACTTCGACGCCTAGGAGTAATACCCATGATTGACCTGCACCACGACGCCGAAGCCGGAGTCGTCGAGCTCGTATTCAACAACCCGAAGGCCCTGAACTCCCTCGCAAAGGAAGATCTCGCCGAGCTCTCCCGCGCACTCGATGAGGCCGCGCAGCTTAACCCCCGCGCGCTCATCTTGCGCGGCGAAGGCAAGGGCTTTTGCGCCGGCCGCAACATCAAGGGACTCAACCCGCGCGAAGACGACGCCACTGCTTACCTCGCGGGCGTGGTTACCCCGGTGCTCAAGAAGATCGACAACTTCCCCGCTCCCACCTTCGCCGCCGTACACGGCCCGTGCCTCGGCGTGGGTCTCGGCCTCGCCTTGGCGTGCGATGTCGTGTACGTCGCCGAGGATGCCAAGTTCGGCTCTCCGTTCGCCAACCTGGGCGCCACCCTCGATTCGGGCGGGCACTCCCTCTTCGTCGAGCGTCTAGGAACGCACCGCGCGATGGACCTCATCATCACTGGTGATCTCATCTCCGGCGCGGAAGCAGTGCGCGCAGGACTCTTCTCGCGTGCAGTCCCGGCAGAGGAGCTGCTGGAGTTCACTCGGGACGTCGCCAAGCGCGCAGCCCACGGCGCCACCCAAGCTTTCCTCACCAGCCGCACCCTAGTCCAGGACATCCGCGATAACGGCACCGGGCTGTGGGCCAGCGTCGATGCCGAGAACATCGCCCAAGGAAAACTCTGCGATACCGAGGACTATTACGAGGGCTTCGCTGCCTTCAACGAGAAGCGCCCGCCAGTCTTCCACGGACGTTAAACCACCAACGCACCCCGTAGTCCACTCAGCTCAGTACACAAGAACTAGTTAAGGAAAAACATGACCGCTTATCTCGTTTCCGGCTTCCGCACCCCCGTGGGCCGCTACGGCGGCGCACTGTCTTCGGTTCGCCCAGATGACCTCATGGCCACCGCCATCAAGAAGACGGTAGAGGAGGCTGGCCTTGACCCCTCCGCGGTGGATGACGTCATCATCGGCAACGCCAACGGCGCCGGTGAAGAGAACCGCAACGTTGCCCGCATGTCCTGGCTGCTCGCCGGTTTCCCGGACACCGTACCGGGCATTACGGTCAACCGACTGTGTGCTTCGGGTATGTCGTCGATTGCCCTAGCCACCGCCCTTGTGGAATCCGGCCAGGCGGATATTGTCATCGCCGGTGGCGTCGAGTCCATGTCCCGCGCGCCCTGGGTCATGGAGAAGCCAAGCAAGCCTTTTTCCAAGCCAGGCCAGGTTTTTGATACCTCGATTGGCTGGCGCTTTGCCAACCCGAAGTTCACGGAGCAGGAGAAGATGACCTACTCCATGCCGGAAACCGCCGAAGAGGTGGCTAACGTCTTCGGTATCAGCCGCGAGGACGCCGATACCTTCGCCGTGCGTTCCCAGGAGCGCGCGCTCGCTGCTATCGAAGCCGGCAAGTTTGCCAGGGAAATCGTGCCCGTCGAGGTCACCGACCGCAAGGGCAACGTCACCGTGGTCGATACCGATGAAGGCCCACGCCCGGGCACCACGATGGAGGTTCTGGCCAAGCTGCGCCCGGTGACCTCCCTGGGTGACGTCACCACGGCGGGTAACGCCTCCTCGCTCAACGACGGCGCCTCCTGCGTCATTGTCGCCTCCGACGAGGCCCTGAAGAAGCACAACCTGACCGCCCGCGCCCGCGTGGTGGCCAACTCCGCGCGCGGTGTGCGTCCGGAGATAATGGGTACTGGCCCCATCCCTGCTACCCGCGACGTGCTGGAGCGCGCCGGCTGGGAGCTGGACAGCGTGGATGCCATCGAACTCAACGAAGCCTTTGCATCACAGTCCATCGCCTGCATCCGCGAGCTCGGCTTGGATGAGGACAAGGTTAACGCCTGGGGCGGCGCCATTGCACTGGGCCACCCTCTGGGTTCCTCCGGCTCCCGCATTACTTTGACCCTGCTCAACCGCCTGGAAACGGATGAGCTCAGCCGCGGCATCGCCACCATGTGCGTGGGCGTGGGCCAGGGCACCGCGATTGCGATTGAGAGGGTATAAATTGACGACTGCCATTGAGATTTCAACGCGCGGTGAGAACGACGAGATAGTCGTCGCCAAGCTCAACCGCCCCGAGGTGCGCAACGCCATCGATGAGCAGATGGTGACGGAGTTTCACGAACTGTGCGCCCAGCTCGAGTCTGATCCGCGCATCCTCATTATCACCGGCTGCACGGTAGATACCCCGAAGGGCCCCCGCGGGATCTTCGCCTCTGGGGCGGACATCGCGCAGCTTCGTGAGCGCCGCCGCGAGGATGCCCTCCGCGGCATCAACTCCGGCATCTTCCACCGCATCGCCTCACTGCCGGCCCCCGTCATCGCGGCGGTGGATGGCTACGCCCTCGGCGGCGGTCTGGAGCTGGCCTTGGCGGCAGACTTCCGCATGTCCACCCCTTTTGCCAAGTTTGGGCAGCCGGAGGCGGGCCTGGGTATCGCCGCCGCTGCGGGCGCTACTTGGCGCCTCAAGGAGTGCGTGGGCACCCCGTTGGCGAAGGAGATTCTGCTGACCGGGCGCATCCTCAACGGCGAGGAAGCACTGGCCAACCACCTGGTCAGCGAGCTGCATGAGCCGGATGCGCTGGTCGACGGCGCTCTGGAACTAGCCGGACGCATTGCCCAACAGGACCCACTGGCCGTGCGCTTGACCAAGCAACTCATCTCTATGCCGGAGTCGGCCCACCCGGCGGTGGATAACATCGCCCAGGCCGTGCTCTTTGAGTCCCCCGCCAAGTTTGAGCGGATGCAGGCCTTCCTGGACCGCAAGAAATAAACCTTCCACTCACAAGGAGATTCAACTCATGTCCTCAGTACTGCAGGTTCCTGCCAAGGTCGGCGTGCTCGGCGGCGGCCGTATGGGCGCGGGCATCGCGCATGCCTTCTTAGCCGCCGGCGCGTCCGTGACCGTGGTGGATATCAACGATGACGCCGTGGCCGCCGCCCGCGAGCGCGTGCACAAAGCCATCCGCGGCTCCCTCGACCGTGGTGCGGAAGGCAGCTTCGAATCCTGGGATGAGCGTCTCAGCTTTTCCACCACTGCCTCCGCTTTCGCCGGTTTCGACCTTGTGGTTGAGGCAGTTCCGGAATCGATGGATCTCAAGGTGGCCGCCTTCCGGGATATCGCTGAGGCAGCCCCACAGGCCGTCGTGGCCACCAATACCTCTTCGCTGTCGGTATCCCAGCTGGCAGAGAGCATCCCCAACGACGTCATCGGCCTGCACTTCTTCAATCCGGTTCCGGCTTCGAAGCTGGTGGAGGTGGTCGTCGCCGAATCCACGCCGGAAGCCCTCGTGGACACCGCCAAGGGCTGGGTCGAGGGCCTGGGCAAGACCGCAGTAGTGGTCAAGGACGCCCCTGGCTTCGCTTCCTCCCGTCTCGGCGTGGCCATCGCGCTTGAGGCAATCCGCATGGTGGAGGAAGGCGTGGCCTCCCCGCGCGATATCGACAACGCCATGGTGCTGGGCTACAAGTTCCCCATCGGCCCGCTAGAACTGACTGATATCGTCGGCCTGGACGTGCGCCTTGGCATCGCGGAGTACCTCGAATCTCAGCTGGGCGAGCGCTTTAGCCCGCCGCAACTCATGCGGGACATGGTTGCCCGCGGGGAGCTGGGCCGCAAGTCCGGCAAGGGCTTCTACGACTACTCCGAGTAGCCACTCCCTCCCACACCCGGCTCGGGCACCACGAAGCGGTACCCCAAGCCGGGCTCGGTGAGGAGGAAGGCGGGATTGGCTGGGTCATCCTCTAGCTTGCGGCGCAACTGGGAGGTGTAAATACGCAGGTAGTGCCCCTGCCCCTCAAAGCCTGGGCCCCAGATTTCAGAAAGCAGATCCTCTTTGCGTACCAAGCCGCCGTGGGCGCGAAGTAGCGTGGTGAGCACGCCCCACTCGGTGGGGGTCAGGTGCAGCGGCTCACCGTCTTTAGTGATGGAATGGCGCGGAACGTCGATCACAACGTCTCCGGCGCGTACCACAGCGGTCTCAGTGCGCCTCACTGGACTCTGTGGGCTACCATGTCTTAGCGCCACGCGCACGCGGGCCAGAAGCTCCTCCATAGAGAAGGGCTTGGTGACGTAGTCGTCCGCGCCGCGGTCGAGAGCTGCGGCGCTGAACAGCGGATCAGAGCGTGCCGTCAAGATGATCACCGGTACTGCAGACCATCCGCGGATTCCTTCCAACACGACGGTTCCGTCCATATCCGGCAACCCCATGTCCAAGATGACTACGTCTGGCTGCTGCTGTGACACCACCTGCAGTCCCTCAGCACCTGTACGTGCTGGGTGAACATCGTAGCCTCGAGCCTTGAAATTAATGCTCAATGTGTTGAGCAGACGCGGGTCATCGTCCACGATGGCGATGCTAGTTTTCTTCGACGTCATTTTTGTTCTCCTCCCGCGACGGGAAACCGCAAAATAAAGGTTGCGCCCGGGGTGGCAGCCACCTCGATGCTACCGCCCATGGCCTCCACAAAGCCTTGAACAACAGAAAGGCCAAGGCCCACTCCGTTGTCGTTGCTGGTATCACCCAAACGCTGAAACGCCTGGAACAGTTCCTTCTGTTTCTCCGGCGGGATACCCGGTCCTTCATCACCGACAATCAGTTCCACCTGTTCGGCGATGGTCTGAGCACTCATCGTCACCTGACCAGTCGGTGCATAACGCAGGGCGTTATCAAAGAGATTGGCCAAGACACGCTCCATGAGGGCTGCATCCGCGCAGCACGTAACTCCACGCACAGTAGGGTCCAGATGGATGCGCCCGATTTGCTCCGGGGAATGCCCAAAGGCGCAGGAAGCGATGGCACGATGAGCCACCTCTGCCACCTCGACGACGTCGTGGCGAGCGGTGATTGCTCCAGCGGTAAGCCGGGAGTAATCCAACAAATTGGTGACCAACCCGGTGAGTTCCTCGATGCTCGCCGCAGTTTCTGCCAAAAGCATATCTTGGTCCTCGGGAGTGAATTCAATGTCGGCATTACGCAATGACGACACCGCCAACTTGGCCGTTGCCAACGGAGTACGCAGATCGTGGCTGACACTCGACAGCAGTGCTCGTCGCAGCTCGTCTGCAGCGGCTATCGCATCAGCGCGCGCGGCCTCAGCAGAAAGCTTTTCGCGGCGAACAATTCCCGCCAGATAGCCCGCGACCACGGTGACAAGGCCACGATCCCGGGCAGACAGAGTCGGGCCCGCAAGACGAAGCTGAACCGTCCCATCTTCGCTCGCCACAACGGTGTCCACTGTCTGTTCATGGCGCACTTTCTCGGGAATATGAAGGTGTTTCGAAGTGCGCTCGGGGCTAACTGCGCGCCAGGTGGCAAGGACGTCACCGTTGTCATCCAGCAGCTCCGCTCGACGACAATTGAATGCCTCCCCCACCTTGCGCATCACGGCATCTTTCGGGGAGGAATCTGCTCGGCGATTCAACGCGGCACGGGAAAACACCGTAAGCAGCTCAGCATCGCGCGCAGCCACAGCTGCATTCGCCCGCTCAATCTTGGCGCGGCGCACAAGTATGCCAACTGCCAGAGCGATAGCCACCATGACCACGGCGATGATAGCGTTAGCGGGATCGGCGATGTCGAAGGTATGGATTGGCTCGGTGAAAAACCAATTGACCGCCAAACCGGAAGCCACCGCCACCACCACGGCCGGCCACAGGCCACCCACCAAACTGACAAGCAGAATGAGTGCAAAGTAGAACGCAGAACAGGTACCTGTTCCCAAGTCCTGGCTGTCAGCCTGCACTAACAACGCAGTGAGTCCGACGAAGGCCAACGCTGAACTAAGCCACGCGATTGCACGCTGCGGGAAGGGCCGGAAAGGATGCAGCATCCGCGTGAGCGGAAGCGGCTTTTCCGGGGGAAGGTTGACAAGGTGGCAGTCAATCGAGCCGGATTCGCGCAGTACTGTCTCTGCTACTGTGCTGTGCCAGTGCACGCCGAAACGCCGCCGCGGCGACACCCCGACAACAAGCTGGGTAGCGTTGACGCTTCGCGCAAAGTTGAGCAGAGCTTCCGGCACGGAGTCCCCAGTAACCTGGTGCAGCCGCGCGCCCACATCGTGGGCCAAGGTCTGCAGCCGGGCAAGTTGTTGCGCCGATCCCGCCACCGAAGAGGAACGCGACGTGAAGGAATCACCAAAAACAACGTGGACCACATGCAGTTCCGCCGAAGATTTCGTCGCGATGCGCCGCCCGCGCCGGATCAGGGTCTCAGCATGGGCAACGTTTTGGATGGCCACAACTACCCGCTCACGTGCTTCCCACGTATCGGTGATTTTTTGATCCGAGCGATACGTAATGAGTGCTTCATCAACCTGATCTGCCAGCCAGAGCAGTGCCAACTCGCGCAACGCGGTGAGGTTTCCCACGCGGAAGTAGTTGTTGAGTGCAGGTTCGATGCGTGCTTCGCGGTACACGTGTCCGTCGCTAAGCCGGGTGCGCAGAAGCTGCGGGGAGACGTCGACCAGCTCGATTTCATTCGCAGCACGCACTACCTCATCCGGCACGGTTTCCTGCGGTGCGATGCCAGTAATCTGCTTAACAACATCGTTGAGGCTCTCCAGATGTTGGATATTGAGAGTCGAGATGACGTCAATTCCGGCATCCAGAATCTCTTCGATGTCTTCCCACCGCTTCTCGTGCTCTTCGTCGCGAGGATTGGAGTGGGCAAACTCATCGACGAGGACTATGTCAGGCTTGCGCTCGATGACTGCGGCGGTATCCAGCTCCCCGGCGGACAGACCGTCAACGGTGCGCCGCGGAATGATCTCCAAACCCTCGCACAAGGCTTTCGTATATGCGCGACCGTGGTCTTCCACAATGCCGACGACAACGTCACGGCCTTGGTTAATCAGCGTGTGCGCCTCACTAAGCATGGCGCAGGTTTTGCCCGCGCCGGGAGCGGCGCCCAACAAAATCTTCAAGGTGCCGCGTTTGGTGCGCGAGGACGGCGCAGTTGCTTCGGTCAACATTGCTTCATCTTATGAGCTGATCTTTATGAGCAGGGAGTAGGCGTGGGCAACGACATATTGAGAGTTGTCACATTGACCGTGTCTTCGCCTAGAAACCCGAGGCTGGCATGCTCCGTGTTCTCGGCGATAAGCTTTTCCATCTCTTCCTCGCTAATGCCCTGCTCCCGAGCCACACGCGGAGCTTGCAGCTCGGCGTACTCGGGGCTGATGCCGGAATCCACTCCGGAACCGGAGCCCGTGACGGCGTCGGCAGGCACACGGTCTTCGCTTACGCCTTCCCGTTGGGCAATAGCGGCGCGGCGTTCCTGGATGTTCTTCTCCAGCTCCGTGCTGCTCGTACCGTAGTTACTCATTCCCTCGGCGCGAGGGAAGAAGTAGGGGCCCTCGCTCACCCCGTCTTGGATTTGGGTAGAACCCACGAGGCACTCACCTTGGTAGATGAGATTGCCGTCGGCGGACTGCGGTGTGATGCGGGAAATGGCCCACACAGCCGCCGGATAGACCATGCCAAGCGCTACGACGCAGAGCAGCACGGCGACAAAGCCGGCAATGAGGTTACGCAGATAAACACGCATTGTTCTTCCTTTTTCTTTGCAGGTTCTCTTTAGAGGCCTGGGAGGAGGGAGACGACCTGGTCAATGAGCCAGATGCCGATGAACGGGGTAATCACGCCGCCTAATCCCCAAATACCGAGGTTGCGGCGTAGAAGGGAGGACGCGGAGGCTGGCTTATACGACACGCCCTTGAGTGCCAATGGGATGAGCGCGACGATGATGAGCGCGTTAAAGACCACCGCGGACACGATGGCGGACTCAGGCGAATGCAGGTGCATGATGTTGAGGCGTTCCAAGTGCGGCAACTGCGCGGTGAAGAGCGCCGGCAGGATGGCGAAGTACTTTGCCAAGTCGTTGGCCAAGGAGAAGGTGGTCAACGCACCACGGGTGATCAGCAGCTGCTTACCAATGCGAACGACGTCGATAAGCTTCGTCGGATCAGAGTCCAGGTCCACCATGTTGGCGGCTTCCTTCGCCGCGGAGGTACCAGTGTTCATGGCTACCCCCACATCCGCCTGCGCCAGGGCCGGGGCGTCGTTGGTGCCGTCACCGGTCATGGCCACCATGCGGCCTTGCGCCTGCTCTTCGCGGATGCGGGCGAGCTTATCTTCCGGGGTGGCCTCGGCGATGTAGTCATCGACACCGGCTTCCTTAGCAATGGCCGCGGCGGTCAGCGGGTTGTCGCCGGTGACCATGATGGTTTTGATACCCATCTGGCGCAGCTCGGCGAAACGCTCGGCCATGCCGGGCTTGACGACGTCACTCAGCTGCACCACCGCGATCACCTTGCGGCTGCCATCGGATTCTTCCACGGCAACTGGCAGCGGGGTACCGCCGTCTTGCGCAATCTGGGTTACTGAATCCTCGATCTCTTGCGGCCACGTGCCGCCTGCCTCAGTTACCCACTTTCGCACGGCGTCGCCCGCGCCCTTGCGCAGCTTTCTGTTAGCCAGGTCGAGACCAGACATCCTGGTAGAAGCGCTGAACGGGATGACTTCAGCCTTCCGAGCTTCCGCGTCGCCCTCGCTAGACAGAGAGTAGTTCTCCGTCAACCAAGCCACGATGGAGCGGCCCTCCGGGGTTTCATCCGCCAAAGAAGAAATGCGCGCAATTTCTGCAGCGTCGCGCTCGTTCACACCCGAAGCCACGATCAGGCCCGTGGCCTGGCGGTTGCCGTACGTGATGGTGCCGGTCTTATCCATAAGAAGCGTGGCGACGTCACCGGCTGCTTCCACCGCACGGCCGGAAGTGGCCAGAACGTTGTGGCGAACGAGGCGGTTCATGCCGGCGATACCCACGGCGGATAGCAGTGCGGCGATGGTCGTCGGGATGAGGCATACCAGCAGCGCGACGAGGGACAGCGGGGACAACTCAGCGCCGGTGAACAAACCCATGGGAGCCAAAGCCGTCACGGCGATGAGGAAGAGGATGGTCAGCGTGGAGAGCAGGATGCTCAACGCAATCTCATTCGGAGTCTTGCGGCGTTCGGCTCCTTCCACCAGAGCAATCATCGTGTCCACAAAGGTGGAACCCGGTTCAGAGGTGATCTTGACCTTGATGGAGTCAGAGAGCACCACAGTGCCGCCAGTCACGGCACAGCGGTCACCGCCGGCCTCGCGGACGACGGGAGCCGATTCACCCGTGATAGCAGACTCGTCGACGGTAGCGGCGCCTTCGATGACGTCACCGTCACCCGGGATGGTCTCTCCGGCCTCCACTCGCACGATAGATCCTCTCGTGAGCTCAGACGCAGGGACCACCTCAATGCCGGAGTCCGTTATGAGGTTGGCAGTAGCATCATCACGCACAGAGCGCAGGCTGTCGGCCTGGGCCTTTCCGCGGCCTTCGGCATAAGCCTCCGCAAAGGCCGCGAAGGCGATAGTAAACCACAGCCATATAGTCACGACCCATCCGTAGAAGCTGGGGTTGATGATGGACCACACCGTAGTCAGTGCGGCGCCGACCCACACGACGAACATCACGGGGTTGCGTGCTTGGGCAAGCGGGGACATTTTGCTTGGCAGCGCCTTCAGCGCCGCAGCGGCAAGACCGCTATTTTTGTCCGCAGTCTTTGTGCGAGGAGCCTTGACCTGCTCAGCGGTCATGGTGGGGGTTGTCATGATAGTGCCTCCGAAATGGGACCCAGGGTGAGGACGGGGAAGAAGGTGAGTGCTGCGACCAGCAGGATGACGCCGATGGTCAACAGGGAAAAGGTGATGCCGGACGTGGGCAAGCTGCCGGCAGTGGTGGCCTGGCGCTTCTGCCCTGCCAGGCTTCCGGCTAGGTATAGGGCGAAGACGATCGGCAGGAAGCGGCCCAACAGCATGGCCAAGCCCAACGTGATCTGCCACCAGGGCTCAGTCACCGTGAGACCTGCAAAAGCCGAGCCATTGTTGTTGGCCGCGGAGGTAAACGCGTAAAGCACTTCAGAGAGGCCGTGCGCATTGTCCGCTGTGCCCGGCGCGCCGAAGTTGGTTGCAGAGAGCTCAACCAGCTTGCGCTGCGCCACGGAGGCTCCGACGCCCACGAGGACTAGAACCGGCATGGTGAGGATGTAGAGGCTGACTGCCGAAATTTCCTTGCGTCCAATCTTGTTGCCCATAAACTCCGGTGTGCGGCCTACCAGGAGACCACCGATGAACACTGCGAGGATGGCCACAATCAACAGACCATAGAGGCCAGTGCCCACACCGCCTGGAGCGATCTCACCCAGCAACATGTTGAGGATGAGCAAGCCGCCGCCCAGCGGAGAATAACTATCGTGCATGGAGTCCACCGCACCCGTCGAGGTACCCGTGGTGGACACGGCGAACAATGCCGAGGCGTCAATGCCAAGGCGCTGTTCGATACCTTCCAAGTTGGCGCCTGCCAGCTGGGACGCACCGCCGACGAGGGTGTGCTGTGCCCAGGTCACTAGGACAACCATCACGGTCCACAGTCCACCGGCAACGCCAAGCAGCGTCCACGCGTGCTTCTGCGACTTAAGCATCACACCGTACGTGCGAATCATGCAGAAGGAGATGACGAGCAGGGAGAAGATCTCCACCAGGTTGGTAAAGCCCGTTGGATTCTCAAACGGGTGCGCAGAGTTGGCTCCGAAGATGCCACCACCGTTGGTGCCCAGCAGCTTGATAGCTTCTTGGCTGGCCACGGGAGCACGGGAGATATCCACGCCAGAGTCAGTGACCAGGTTGGATCCAAAGGTTTGCATGGTTCCGCCGAGGATGAGCACGGTGGAGATGATGAGTGACAGGGGAAGCAGGATGCGAACCAGACCACGGGTGAGGTCCACCCAGAAGTTACCGATGAGCTTCTGACCATCCTTCGTTGCTGCCACGTCGCGCTGGTAACCCAGGTGGCCGATGCCGCGGATCAACGCAACAGCCACGCACATGCCCACAGCAGCCGAGGCAAAGTTTTGTACGGTCAGGCCCAGCATCTGCGAAGCATTGGTCAGGGTGTCTTCGCCAGAATAGGACTGCCAGTTGGTGTTGGAGGTAAAGGAAGCCGCGGTGTTGAAGGCCATCCACGGCTCCACTGCGTCTTCGCGGGCGTTGCCAAAGCTTGGCAGCACTGCTTGGAGCCGCTGCACTGCGTAAAGAACCAAGACAGAGGCTAGGCTGAAGCCCAGCAGCGCACGAGTGTAGTTCTTGGCGTTATGGCCCCGGTTGGGGTCAACCCGCAAAATTCTGTACACGAGGCGCTCGACAGCCCAGTCTTTTTCAGAGGTATAGGCACGGGCCATCCAGTTACCAAGCGGCACATAAGCCGCCGCTAGAAGGGCAAGGAGGGCGAGGTACTGCGGTGCTACCGCCACAATGCTGGCGATCATGCGAAACGCTCCGGGTCAATAAGGGAAATGATGAGATAGGCCACGAGCGCGACAACAATAATGAGCCCAATGACCGCTGTGATGGTGTTCATGATTTACGCGTCTCCGTCCATAAACTCGTTGATGGCGGAGGGAGCGCTAAATGTAAGGACCACGATCACGATGACCAGAATGTCCAACATGTGGGAGAGACCCCCTTGGGTGAAAGCAATACAAGGTGTGCCCGGTGCCCCAGAGCATCGAGCGCCGGTGCTGGTGAGCACCTGCCGATCATTGACGTTAGGCCCGCTCTCCCCTAGACCTACGGGTTATTTGCGGCATCTTTACACCCCTTGACCCCGATTTTTACGCTTTATTTACGGACTCCCTTACCTCCCTTCCGCTTTAGGGGAAATCAACGCATTCGTGATGCGCGCCGTACACAGTCTCCTCCCCTCGTCATCAACGATGACGATCTCGTGGGAGCACAGCGTCTTGCCCAGCTTGATCGCGGTGGCCGTCGCCGTGACTAGGCCGGTGCGCCCAGAGGCGTGGTGCGTGGCGTTAATGTCCACGCCGACGGCGACCTTGCCCAAGGTTGAAGCGTGAATCACCGCCGCCCAGCTGCCAACGGCCTCGGCGATACAGGCCATGGCACCACCGTGGAGCAGACCGAAAGATTGGGTATTGCCCTCAACCGGCATGGTGGCCACCACTCGCTGAGCTGACTCTTCCAGGATTTCTACGCCCATCTTCTTGTCCAGCTCACCCAACTGAATCTTCCATACCTCCGCGGCCATGCAGTACTCCTTACTTACTCCTAGAAATGTGACGCAGACTATACTAGCCTGTATTTACTGACCAACCGTTCGGAAACTAATGGAAAGGCCAAACTTTTCGCTATGACTGAAGCCCTCGTCCCCAGCTACCTCTCCGGCCAGTGGCTCACCCCAGACAATCCTTCGCGCGTTACGGACGTGCACGACGCCTCCACCGGGGACGTTGTCGCCAGGGTTAGCGCCGAAGGCCTCGACATCGCCAGCGCCATCGACTACGCCCGCCACACTGGGCGCGAAGGACTCCAGAAGCTCACCTTCCATGAGCGCGCCCTCAAACTCAAGGAGCTGGCACTCTACCTCCAAGATCACCGCGAGGAGCTTTACGAACTAGCCAATAAGGCCGGCGCCAACAAACGCGATAATTTCGTTGATATCGACGGCGGTATTTCCACCATGTTCACCTTCTCCTCGAAGGGACGCCGCGAGATGCCCAACTCCACCGTCTTGCCGGATGGCGAGGCAGAAGTCTTTTCCAAGGACGGCTCCTTCATTGGCCGCCACATCTACACCTCCATCCCCGGCGTCGCAGTGCAAATCAACGCCTTCAACTTCCCCGTTTGGGGCATGCTGGAGAAGTTCGCCCCGGCCTTCATCGCGGGCGTGCCCTCGATTGTTAAGCCGGCGACGCCGACTGGTTACATCACCGCGGCCTGCGTGCGCCTCATGATTGATTCCGGGATCCTGCCGGAGGGCAGCCTGCAGCTCATCTCCGGCTCCGCCCGAGACCTGCTCGATCACCTGGATTACCGCGACCACGTGGCGTTTACCGGCTCCGCTGACACCGCGAATACCCTGCGTGCACACCGCAACGTCATCGAGGGCGGCATCCAGTTCAGCGCGGAGGCGGACTCCCTCAACGCAGCCATCCTGGGCACCGATGTCACTGCAGATTCCCCGGAGTTCGAAGCCTTCGTCAAGGCGGTCTTTGGCGAAATGACCTCGAAGGCCGGCCAGAAGTGTACGGCCATCCGCCGCGCCATCGTCCCGCATGCGCTTGTCGACGCCACCATTGAAGCCCTCAGCGCACGCCTGAGCGAGAAGGTCGTCGTGGGCGATCCGCGCGATGCCTCCGCCACCATGGGCCCGCTGGTCTCTGCAGATCAGAAAGCAGACGTCGCGGAAGCCGTCGAGAAGCTCAAGGCAGGCGGCGGCGAGGTTGTCTACGGCGGCGAGGAGGCCGAAGGCGCATTCTTTAACCCCACCATCCTGCGCTTTGCCGATAACCGCGCCCCGGCCGTGCACGACACCGAGGCTTTCGGCCCCGTCGTCTCCTTCCTGGGCTATGACTCCCCCGCCGAGGCCATCGAGCTCGCCGCCCTGGGCTCCGGTTCCCTGGTCGCCTCCGTCATTACGCACGACCCGCAGCTCACAAACGAGTATGCCCTCGGCATCGCCGCCCACCACGGCCGCCTGCACTTCCTTGACCGCGATGACGCCAAGACGTCTACTGGGCACGGCTCTCCCCTTCCGCACCTCGTCCACGGCGGCCCAGGCCGCGCCGGCGGCGGCGAGGAACTCGGTGGCGTGCGCGGCATTCAGCACTACATGCAGCGCACCGCCATCCAGGGAACCCCAGACCATCTCACCGCCATCACGGGCCAGTGGCACCGCGGCGCGGCCGTGCAGCGTGTGACCCGTGCCGACGTTGAGAATGGCCAGGGTACCCACCCCTTCCGCAAGGACCTGGCCACGCTGCAGATCGGCGACCAGTTCGCCTCCGACCTGCGCCACGTTTCCCTCGAAGAGATCCTCGAGTTCGCGGAGAAGACCGGCGATACCTTCTACGCTCACACCGACGAGGAAGCCGCCACAGCTAACCCCTTCTTCCCGCGCCGCGTAGCACACGGTTACCTGCTCGTCTCCTGGGCAGCGGGACTCTTCGTGGAGCCGGCACCGGGCCCAGTCCTGGCCAATTACGGCCTGGAAAACCTGCGCTTCATCACGCCGGTGACCTATGACGATTCCATTCGCGTGGAGCTGACCGCCAAGCGCATTACCCCGCGCGTGACCGATGACTACGGTGAGGTCTGTTGGGACGCCGTCCTCTATAACCAGGAGGATGAGATTGTGGCGACCTACGACGTTCTGACACTCGTAGAGAAGGTCAACACAACCTACGCCTAGGACTCGGCCTCGATTTCTCGCTAATTATTTGCGAGATAAGTCACACAATCGGGGCGAGTTTCTTTTATCATTACTGTCATGAAAGAAACTACCCCAGTCACTAACTCCATCATCATCGTGGGCACCGGCCTCGCCGGCATGGTCGCCGGCTACGAGGCCCTCAAAGGTGGCAAGCACGTCATCTTCCTTGAACAAGAAAACCGCAATAACCTCGGCGGGCAGGCCTTTTGGTCGCTTGGCGGGCTGTTCTATGTCAATTCCCCTGAACAATCCATGATGCGGGTCAAGGACTCCGAAGAGTTGGCGTGGCGGGACTGGGCCAACTCCGCTGATTATGACCCAGTGACCGAGGAGGACCGTCACGATTACTGGGGCAAGAAATGGGGACGCGAGTATGTGCGCTTCGCCGCCAATGAAAAGCGTAGCTACCTCAAAGGCCTGGGCCTCAACGTCTTGCCCACTATCGGCTGGGCCGAGCGCGGCTCTGGTGATGCGTCCGGCCACGGCAATTCCGTCCCGCGCTTTCACCTCACGTGGGGCACGGGCCCCGAGGTCGTGCGTGTCTTCCGCGAGCCACTCCTTAAAGCAGAAGAAAAAGGCCAGGTAGAGTTCCATTTCCGCCACCGCGTGGATGAGCTCGTCGTCGAGAACGACGAGACGGGTCGTCCGCGTGTCGTGGGCGTGCGCGGCAGTGTCCTCTCCCCCACCAACCAGATACGTGGCGAGGCGAGCCCGAGGGACGTCGTCAAGCACTTTGAGCTCCGCGGCTCCGCCGTGGTCATCGCCACCGGCGGCATCGGCGGCAACCTGGAGAAGGTACGCAAGATGTGGCCCACTGAGCGCTGGGGCGAATGCCCGAAGGAACTGGTCACGGGTGTGCCGGCACATGTCGACGGCCGCGGTATCGACATCGCCCAGAACGCTGGCGCTTCCGTGGTCAATACCGACCGCATGTGGGCCTACACCGAAGGCATGACCAACTGGGATCCCATCTGGCCTGGTCACGGCATTCGCATCATTCCGGGCCCTTCGGCACTATGGCTCGACGCCGAAGGTAATCGCCTGCCCACCAACCTCTTCCCCGGCACCGATAATCTGGCCGCGCTCGCCCACATTGGTCAAACCGGCCACGGCTATTCCTGGTTCGTGCTCAACAAAGCCATCGTGGACAAAGAGTTCATCTTCTCCGGCTCCGAACAAAACCCGGACCTCACCGACAAGGAGATCAAGAAGCTCGCCGGCAAGTTGGGCCCGGGTACGCACGTGGCGGTTAAGGCTTTCATGGATAACGGCATCGACTGGGTCGTTGAGGATAACCTCGCCGATCTCGTCGCCGGCATGAACCGACTCGCTCCGGAGGGTTCCCCCACTATTGAGGAGGCCCACTTGAGAAAAGTCCTGGAAGACCGCGACTCGCAGCTTGATAATCCTTTCAGCAAGGACGCCCAAGTCAACTACATCCGCGTTGCGCGTGGCTTCTTAGGCGACAAGCTCATTCGTGTCGCTCCCCCGCACCGCATCCTCGATGAATCCAAGGGCCCACTCATTGCGGTCCGCCTGACGTTTCTCACCCGCAAGACTCTGGGCGGGCTGGAAACCAACCTGGATGGCCAATGCCTCAACGCCGACGGCTCGGTGCTTCCCGGTTTGTATGCCTGCGGCGAGGCCTCCGGCTTTGGCGGCGGTGGCATGCACGGAAAGAACGCACTGGAAGGAACCTTCCTCGGCGGCTGTATCCATTCCGGCAAGCGTGTAGGCGAAGCCCTAGCGAAGAGTTAACTAAGAGCCAACCAATAGTTCACCCAGCGCCATCGCCCATACTGTCCTACCGTAGAGACCATGAACCTCGCTAGAAACGTCCGCATCGTCGTGGAGAATCCTTACTTTACGGTCACACGCTTCGTCGCCACGCCCGCTGAACTCACCGTGGGCGAAATGATCATCATCGTGCATGCAGCTCTCGGCCTCGAACCATCAAGCCCGGGCCAGCTCATGGTGCGTGAGGACGAGGAGCCCATCGATATCTTCCCCATCATCGACTCGGACTTCTACACGTCCTTCGGTGATGACGTCCACTACCACCCCTCTGAGGGCGATTGGTGCATCACCATCAGCATCGCAGATACCTCCCGGGTGGTCATGGGGCTGCCTGCGCTTATCTCCGGCGAAGGCCCCGACCTAGTCACTGAGTTGGGCTCCCCGCAGGCGATGTTCAGCGTCATGCTCGACGTTCAAGCCTCCATGGCTTACATGGGCGTCCCGCCACAGGACATGGAGCGCATCTTCAGGCTCTTTCCCAATTACACCCTTGACCAGATCAATCAGCGGCTGACAACGTGCTATCACCCAGCGATCGCGCAGCGCTTGGCGACGATGGGCACGGAAGCCGCCAACCTTGAAGGAGGAACCCAATCCTCACTCAGCTCCGAGCTCCCCTTTGATCCGTTCAGCGCTCACCCGTGGGATGACTTCTCAGATGACGTTGATGACTTGGGCTTCCCCACTGAGCTCCTCGAGCAATGGCGCGAGGAAGTTTATGAGGCCTACCCAGAGCTGAGCCCGGATTTTGCGCTTCCGGAGTTATCTGAGGACACCGTCCAGATGATTGGTCAGCGTGTACGCGAATACTTGGATGTCATCCGCGACTTTCCCCGCCTCACCGGCGCTGGATTCCTCAAACAAGCTGCAGTTCAGCGCTTGAAGGACTGGCTGCCGAAGCCTAACGCCCATGAAACCGTCAAGCGTGAGGACTACCACCAGACGCTGTTGAATCTGCGGGAGTTCTTCCTCGGCCTAGATTGGATTACGTGCACCACCTCTACCATCCGAGTCACTGAGCTTGGCGAAAGGGCTGCCCGCGATCCGGACTTTGCAACGCAGCTCATTCTTGGAGCCATTCCCTATTCCTACTCTCCTCCGAGTGGTGCTCCGCAGCTGGGCTTAGACCTCGTGCATCTGCTGCGCGGCGACATACCGACGCAACTGGACTGGGACCCTATCCTCATCATCTCGCGTGACCTGTTCTTCGCGCTGGGCATTCTTACCCATGACACCCACCTGGCCACTATCAAGCCAGGTCACGAAGGTTTTGTGGCCGCTGTACTCGCGTCTTTGCGCGATGACCTCAACCAAGAACTCGACTAGCACCAGCACGCGCTGTGTAGCGCGTGGCTAGGCCTGTGGCCCCGCGCCAGGGCCCTGATTCTGGCTCTGGCCTGGGTTGCGGCCTTGGCTGTGACTGTGGCCTTGTGGCGCAGCGGGTTCTTCCTGTGGCTTCGCAGGAGTTGAGCGCACGCGCCGCACCGCAATCACCAGCAAGACAAGACCGCTGAGCAAGAACGCCAGGGCCCGGAAAATACCGGACAAGGCAGCTAGGTCGAAGAAGGTCAGCTTCAGCGTTGCCACGAGGGCAAGGAGAATACCCAGGCCAGTGAAACCTTCGTGGTGCTTGATGAGCAAGCGCGCGGCAATGAGCATCCAGGCAACGGACACCACCACGTGGCTGGCAAACCACGGCGAGGAACCCCAGGCGTCACCGGTAATGAGTCCGCCAAGACCGGTAATTGTTCCAACCACTGCAACCATGCTGAGGCCCAGCGCAAAGACTGTCGCGCACGCAGCGTACACGCGATTGTTAGCGAGCCCATGGATCTGGGACCTGCGCAACCACGTTGCAATCAATGCCAGACCCAGCAGCACTGCGGAAGCAAACATTGTCGGTTCTTCACGGAACGCCTGCGGAACGGCAATGCTCGAGAAGAATAGGGGATTGACAAAGATCACCACGCCTACTACCCACGCTGCTTGCAGAGCGCCATGCTTTAGGTAGGGCAGCAGAAGCACCAGCGCGATGTAGAACACTGCCGTGAGGGCAACCGCAACCCACAAGCGCACATCGGACATGCCACCGTTTGCCCCATGTTCACTATCGGAAAAGTTGGCGAGCTGGGTGGCTTTATACGCGAGCGCAAAGGCAACAGGGAACACTCCCAGCGCAATGCGTCCTTGTAGTTGGCCCCACGCTACCGCAGCGATGGCGGCAAAAGCGGCAACCAGAATCCACGCAGGAATCTCATAGTTCACTCGCACAAGGCAGAGCCCCAACAACAGTGCTGGCACAAGCAAGCCAGCTGTGTAATCACCGAAAGCCCTACGGCTAGTGGGGAAGTGGACTGCAAGGCCTACGAGTAGTACAGCGGATACACCCAACACCGCGTTGGCCACGATATGCATATCGGATGACTTGCCCATGATCAGGTTGGCCACGACCAGCAGCAGTGCAATAGCGCCGGTACCACGCAAAGTATCGTTCCTGCGCCACGCTGAGTAGCCCAACACCATCAGCGGCATGAGCAGCACGGGCAAAGCACCAACACCGGTATTGGCAATCAGAATGCTGGCTACCACGGCCATACCGATGGCAAACCACATGATGGTTAGCCTATGGAAGCCTTCGGGCTTGTAGTGGACGGAGGCCATGTACGCGGCAAAAAGCATGGTCAGAATTACCGCGCCTAGCCACGCTGGCCACCATCCCAGCCAGGTCACCACCAGCAAGGAAGTAACGAGTGCTGAATACAGCGAAGTCGCCAGCAGAGCAGTGGTTCCTGCTTCTGGCGCCTTGCCACGGAACTTCCATGCTGCGCCGGCCAGCGCTAAGGAGACCACATAGGCAAGGATCACTCGTCCGAGCGGACCAAGCAGCCCTGCCTGAATGGCCATGCCCACGAGGAAGGCGACACCAATCAGGGTGATGACCGTTCCAGCAATAGCCACAACACCGATGAGTGTCTTTTCTTGGTCTTCTGGATTACGCGGCTTCTTAGGCACCCAGGGCTGCGCCGGCGGTCGCTGCTGACCACCGTGCGGGGCCGGGGCACCGTTGGGTCCATGCTGCGGCGGGAATTGCGGCACAGGTTGTCCTTGCGGTCCCCGCTGTGGCTGTGCTCCTTGGTGTGGCCGTGGCATTGCTCGCTGAGGAACGCCTTGAGCCTGTCGCTGATGCTGCTGCGGAGGCTGTTGAGGTTGCTGCCGCGGACGCTGCACCTGCTGCGCACTCGGTCCTGCCTGCTGGCGGGGCATAGGCCGCTGAGGGCCAGACTCCAGAGGACGCGGCTGGCCACGATAGGGCGGCTGTTGCGACCGTTGCGGTTGCTGCTGCTGTGCGTTGGGGAATCGCGTAGGCGAAGGCTGCAGTGGTGCCTGTGCTGCCGCAGCCTGGGCCCGAGCCTGTTCTTGCTGGGCTAGCCACCGGCGGGCTTCATGAAGCTCGCGCTCTGCCGCATCCAATCGGCGGCGGAGCTCTTCAAGTGCTGGATCCTGTTCCATGCCTATTGCTTACCTTTGTTTTCAGTAAGCAGCCACGCAACTGACAGCTTTGTTATCTACTTGAAACCAAATATTGCCCTTGCCGCCACACTCATAACCCCAGACCTGAAACCCCATACTCGCTGGTCGGCGTCGCCTAGCGCTTGGCGACGCCCCACCTCCCACCAGGGAGTTGCGGGTTCCAGGTCTGGGGGTTTGGTGTTATGCGGCCTGGCGGAACGTGGATGTTGGTTTACTTCACCACCAGGTTCACCATGCGGCCCGGGACGTAAATCTCCTTGACCACGTTCTTGCCGGCGGTAAGCTCCGCAATGCGCTCATCGGCCTTGGCGATGCCTACGACGGTGTCTTGGTCGGCGTCGGCAGGCACCATGACGCGGGCCTTGACCTTGCCGTTGATCTGCACCGGCACCTCAATCTCGTCGTCGACAAGGTACTTCTCGTCAAACTCCGGGAAGGATTCGTAGGTGATGGTGCCCGCGTGGCCGAAGCGCTTCCACAGTTCCTCCGCGATGTGCGGGGCGACGGGGGAGACCAGCTGGGCCAAGGGCTCTACCGCGATGCGCGGAGCGCCCTTCGGGTAGGTCTTGGTCAGGTAGTTGACGTACTCGATGAGCTTGGCCACCACCGTGTTGAGGCGCAGGTTCTCGTAGTCGTCACGTACGCCGGCGATGGTGCGGTTGAGGTGCTTCAGGTCATCGTCGGAAAGCTCTGCGTCCGTTGTGGACAGCTCGCCCGAGGTCTCATCGATAGCTAGGCGCCACAGGCGCTGCAGGAAGCGCTGCGCACCGACGACGTCCTTGGTTGCCCACGGGCGGGAGGTGTCCAAGGGGCCCATGGACATCTCGTAAACACGCAGGGTATCGGCACCATAATCGCGGCAAATGTCATCCGGAGCGACGGAATTCTTCAGGGACTTGCCCATCTTGCCGTACTCCTGGTTGACCTCTTCATCCCCGTAGTAGAACGCGCCATCGCGTTCTACTACCTCGGCGGCCGGGACGTAGACGCCGCGGGAATCGGTGTAGGCATAAGCCTGGATGTAGCCCTGGTTGTACAGGCGGCGGTAGGGCTCCTTGGAGCTCACGTAGCCCAGGTCAAAGAGGACCTTGTGCCAGAAACGGGCGTAGAGCAGGTGCAGCACGGCATGCTCAACGCCACCAACGTAGAGGTCAACGCCACCCGGGTCGTTGGCGCCGTGCTCGTCTGGGCGCGGGCCCGTCCAGTAGCGCTCGTTCTCCAGATCGCAGAACTTCTCATCGTTCGTCGGATCGATGTAGCGCAGCTGGTACCAGGAAGAACCTGCCCACTGCGGCATGACGTTGGTGTCGCGATAATACGTCTTGGGGCCATCCCCCAGACCCAGGTCCAGCTCCACCTCAACCCACTCGCGGGCCTTGGCCAGCGGCGGCTGCGGGGAAGAATCGGCATCATCCGGGTCAAAGGACACCGGTTTGTAGTCTTCTACCTCCGGCAGCTCGATGGGCAGCATCGACTCCGGAAGCGGGTAGGCCTGGCCGGCCTCGTCGTAGACGATGGGGAAGGGCTCGCCCCAGTAGCGCTGGCGGGCAAACAGCCAGTCACGCAGCTTGTACTGGATCTTCTCGCGGCCCACGCCCTGCTTCTCCAGCCACGGGATGATGGCAGCGATGGCCTCATCCTTGGACATGCCGTTGATATCCAGGGAATCGTTGGCGGAGTTCACGGCCTTGCCGGACTCCGTGTACGCCTCCTTGGTGATGTCGCCGCCGGACACAACCTCGGTAATCGGCAGGCCAAAGACGGTAGCAAACTCGTAGTCACGGGTATCGTGTGCCGGAACCGCCATGATGGCGCCGGTGCCGTAACCGGTCAGGACGTAGTCCGCGATGAAGATCGGAACCTTCTTGCCGTTGACCGGGTTGGTGGCATAGGTGCCCAGGAAGACACCGGTCTTTTCCTTATTCTCCTGGCGCTCCAGATCGGACTTCGCCGCAATGGAGGCGCGATAGGCCTCCACGGCCTCCTTGGGGTCGTCGTTGCCAAAGGTCCAGCGCTCGTCCACGTCATCGTCGTAGGGGATGGGGGAGAGGAGAGCGTCGACAAGCTCGTGCTCCGGAGCCAGCACCACGTACTCCGCGCCGAAGAGGGTGTCCGGGCGCGTGGTGAAGACGTCGATGTCGTAGCCCTCGGCGTGGAAAGTGACCTCCGCGCCGCGGGAGCGGCCAATCCAGTTGCGCTGCATGGATTTGACCTTGTCCGGCCAATCCAGAAGCTCCAGGTCATCGAGCAGACGGTCCGAGTAGGCGGTGATGCGCATCATCCACTGGCGCAGGTTCTTGCGGAAGACCGGGAAGTTACCGCGCTCGGACTTGCCCTCCGCGGTGACCTCCTCATTAGCCAGCACCGTGCCCAGGCCCGGGCACCAGTTCACGGTGGAGTTGGACAGGTACACCAAACGGAACTCATCGAGCGCGTGGCGCTGTTCTTCCTTAGTCAGATCCGCGTAGTAGCGGCCATCCTTGGTGGTGCGCTTGCCCACCTCGAGCTCCTTGATGAGCTCAGACATTGGGCGCGCCTTCTGCTGCTCCTCATCGAACCAGGAGTTGTAAATCTGCAGGAAGATCCACTGCGTCCACTTATAGAACTCCGGGTCAGTCGAGGCCACCGAGCGGCGTGGATCGTGGCCCAGACCCAGCAAACCCAGCTGGCGGCGCATATTCTTGATATTCGCCTCCGTCGTAGTGCGCGGGTGCGTACCCGTCTGGATAGCGTACTGCTCCGCCGGCAGGCCGAAAGCGTCGTAGCCCAACGTGTGCAGGACGTTCTTGCCCAACATACGGTTATAACGGGCAAAGGTATCAGTAGCGATATAGCCCAGTGGGTGGCCCACGTGCAGACCCGCACCAGACGGGTAGGGGAACATATCCTGGATGTTCAGTTTCTCCGCGGGGAGCTCCTTGCCCTCCTCCGCGAGCGGCCCAACTGGGTTCGGCGCGTTGAACGTACCGTTGTCCTTCCAGTATTGCTGCCAGGCACTTTCAATTTGCGCGGCGAGCTCCGGCGTGTAGCGGTGGGTGGTGTTATCGCTCGGGTTAGTCATGGTTAGACAGTGTAGTCACCCCACGGACATCTCCCCAGTTAGACCCAGCCATGCCGCATTCTGCTCCGCTGCGCGGCGGCGCCACTGTCGACGCCCCCTTGTTCTCCCTAGGCATCGCCACTAAAATCACCATTGTTCTACTGTTCTACATTTGGCTATCCAAGGAATCACTAGCCAATAAGCAAGGACGCAGAGCACCGGTCTACCGGACGTTCAGGCAAGGCGGTTGAAGCGATGACCAGCATTTCGTTGCACAAACTCAATCAACGTTCTTGCCGCATAGTGCAAGCGGTGGCTGCCGGAATCTTGAGCCACAATCCAGAGCCTTACTCACAGCCAAGCAGCACAGACTTTCTACCTTCTGGTGCCGACGTTGTTTCGTTACTGGACCGAGAAGACCGCTTGTGACGATTTGTGCGGTTACTTCGGCATTCCAAAAACGCCGAGATTTTAGCCACGCCGCGCCATCTCTGCCACTTCCTTGCGCGCGTCTTTAAGGATCTGCGCAATGTCAGCTGCGTCTGCAGCATCTACGTCATAGGCACCAGCCGCTTGGGCTTCAGCCGCCAGCTCTCGCAGCGCTTTACGACGTTCAGTCCGCTGTCCATCCCGGTACTGCAGTAGGTCAACAAGCCGAACCCGCCTATGCTTGCCCCCTGTGGTGCACTCAAACGGGATCGACCCATCCTCGAGCTTTTTCACCAAAGTTGGCCTACTAATACTCAGGAAGTCTGCTGCTTCCTGCGTTGTGAGCAACTGGTCCACCGGCGCCACAGTAATAGCCTTTCCTTGACGCATCGCACTAACAACCTTCGAAAGGGTGCCCCCGGAAGGGCGCTTTAGACCTTCTTCACCACAGCAGGCTTCAGCTTCATCGCGCCAAAGCCGTCAATCCGGCAATCGATGTTGTGGTCTTCCTGGCCTGTGCCGGCATCAAAATTAAGGCGAATACCGCGCACCTTGGTGCCGGACTTCAGTGGCTGCTGCGCGCCTTTGACCTTGAGGGTTTTGGTGATGGTGACGGTGTCGCCGTCGGCAAGCGCATTGCCCACTGAATCCACGATGGTGAGGGCGGCTGCCTCCGCGGGCGAGGCTTCGACAGCGTCGGCGGAGAACTCGTGCGCGCACTCCGGGCAGACGATGAGCGGCGGCATTTCGTAGGTGTATTCGGAGGAACATTCGGGGCAAGGTGGCAAAGTTGTGCCTGCAGCGTCAGTCATAAGGAACAGTCTATCCCGCGTGGCGCAAAAAGATGATCCTTCTCTCATTCCTTTGATTGATACCCGGGTGGGGTATAGGATTATGGCACACCCAATCGGATTCATTCGAAAGAACTATGAAACGTCTTATTTCTCTCACTGCCGCATGTGCCGCAGCTATCACCCTGTCCGCCTGCTCCACCGAGAGCCCCGTTCAGAGCGAAGCCTCCAAGAGCGACGCTGCCACCACCGAGGTCCAGCAGGTCTCCGCCGAGGAGATCCAGGCCGAGTTCGACCTTGAAGGATTGGACGGCCCGGAGATCATCGACAAGCTGGATCGCATGCCCAAGGAGGAGCGCAATCGCGATCTTCACGCTTCCGTGCGCCCGAACGAGTTGATCCTCACCGCCGAGCAGGGCCAGGCCTCCCTACCCCTGCCGGAGGACAAGTTCTACGTCTCCATCGCACCGTATGTCTCTGCTACCCACGATTGTTTCAACCACTCCCTGACCACCTGCACCGGTGAGCTCGGCAAGGAAGACATCCACGTCACCATCACCGATGACGAAGGAAACGAGCTGGTCAACGAAGACACCACGACCTTTGACAACGGCTTCATTGGTTACTGGCTGCCCGCCGACAAGAAGGGCACCATCACCATCAAGCAGGACGGCAAGACCGGTGAGGTTCCCCTGGATACCTCTGACGAAGGCGGTACCTGCGTGACCACGCTGCAGATGGCATAATCTGCCCATTCACTCACCACGGTGAATCCCACCTCCTGGGGTTCACCGTTTGTCGTTGTTAAGGTAGCTTCGCCGTGCTTGCCGACGCCGCCCGGAAAGAGCGCTTTCACACCCACGCTTAAATTTCCCTGGCGTTTACCCGTCCGTAGCCTTGCCGACATCCACACTCACTACGGTTCTTCAGTGGATTCAGGCCATGCACACAAAAGATGGCCCTACAAAGAAAACTCTGCCAAGCAGTCGTACAAGAAGTCCATCAATGTCGTGGCATCATCCGAACGGAACAACTCATCAAGGGCAAGGTTGAACTCCAATCTTCTCGCCTTAGGGATATTCAATGCCGTATAACCGCAACTCATCAACTGACCAAATGCGAGGAAAAGCGCCATGTCTTGAGACATCGATCCTCTGCGACTTTTCCGCACCGAAGTGACGGCTGCTGAAAATAAGCCCGCATACGGGGCACAATCTCGGCCCGCACAGCTCCCTGTCCCGCGAAGTATCCGTGACGTTGCGGCTACCCGATTTTCGGGCACCAGCCCACAGCCCTGGATCTCACACACCTGTCACTGTCGTTCACGGTGAATAAGGGCGAAAAATTTCAAATTTCTGGCCCTTATCTACCGTGAATGTAGCCTCAAGCCTGAATGCCGGTTCCGAAAACGAAAAGTCTCGAGACTTCACACGCTCCCACCAGCCACATGGCAACCGCACCCCGCCGTGTCCTATGATGAAGCAAATGAGCGCGGAGATTTATTCACTTCCAACTACGCCACTGGTAGCCAGCGAGTACATCGAGCAGGGCCCCCGTCTTTCCCTGCGCCGCGGCAGCAATATCCTCACACTTCAGCTGCCCGCCACCTTTCCGGAGGCAGAACTCACCAATCCCCGCTGGGTCGTCCAATCACATTTCATTGATCGCCCACGCACGCTGCGTGAATTCGCCACGGACGAGCCACTTGAGGTTGGCATTCCTGGCCCCTTTACCCGCATCATCGTGACGCTGCGCGACGGCGAGGAGGAGCTCATCGAGCCCACGACCTTCACGGGCATTACGGAAGACGCTCCTTTTATCGTCTACGACCGCACGACGCTCATCGCCCCACAGGGCACCCTCGAGGCCGCTGAACCTCTCGGTATCTGGGCTGGCTGGGAGGTCGGCGCGCTGCCGGACCGGGTGACGGTGCCGCAGAGGGAACCGGTGGACGTCGCCAAGCACAGCGATTTTGAGTGGGACTTTGACGTCGCCGTCCTTCCCAACGCCTGCGGACTCGATAACGAGCCGATTTTTACTCAGTCCCCACGCGTGCACCTCATCGCGGAAGGGGAGTGGCGTATCGATCTCACCTACGCGCCCCTCGGCGGCGAGCAGGAGGAGATTTCTGAACAGACCTTCGAGCCGGACATCGCCGAACCTTTCCCGGGCGATCTCTACGAAGACCCCTGGGTAGGGCGCTATAAGGTCTCCTTGCACCGCGACGACGAGCTTGTCGACGTCCGCTTCATCTCCCTCGCCGAGGGCCTCCACATGCGCGCGACTAACGACGGTCCGCGCGGGATGGATTTCCGCATCATCGATGCCCTCGGCGCGCACTCGGCTTTCAGTTACACGCTGGCCTCTCCGCCAAAGAAGCCCATTGCGCTGGAGAAGGGCCTGCGTACCTTCGAGGACACCGAGGTTTCGCGCCGCGAGGTCGTGGCCAGTGATGCCGGGTACGAGCTCGAGTTCGACGTCTGGCCCGAAGCCCTGTTCAGCCGCGTCAAGCGCATTGGTCTGGAACCCACGGAGCACTCCGACAAACCGGTTATTTTCGCTGGTCAGCTCGATCAAGACGATATGTTTACCGTCCATTCTCCGCGCCCGCTGCCGCTGGCCAAGTTCGTCACCATTGATGGCCGCCAGAAGATTAAGGAGTTGGCCCGCACCTCGAAGACCACGCAGGCAGTCACGAGCCTCGCCGTGCCGAATGCCGCCTTGGCCAATGCCGTGCGCAAGCAGCCTTCTGCCGAGCTTTTCCTCATGTGGTCTACGTTGTCCTACGAGGACTACCTGGATTCCCTGCCGGACGCGGAACGCGCCGCCCACGAAGCCCGCAGCCTCGAGCGCCGCATTGTGGAGTACGAGGCGTCGGCCTCCACCAGCCTCATCTATGCTGCCTTGGCCACGGTGCGCAAGACCCCGTTGGTCAGCCGCGGCCTGCTCGGTGATGGGGAAGTAATCATCGAGCAGAACGTGGATCCGCAGGTAGAATTGCTGGGCTGGGCATGGCCTTTGGCTAACCCCACCGTTTCCCCTACCCAGCTCACTCCGACAGAGAATGGTTTCGAGCTGTCTGCCGACCTCCTCGAACAGGGCTCGCTGCTTGTCGACGTCCGCGAGCTCAACCCCACCTCGAACCTCACCGCCCCCGCCCGCCCTTCGAGCGCGTCCATTGTCGTGACCCCGGAGGGCGCCGAACCGGCCCGTGCGTCCAAGGATTGGACACCGGAGGAGCTGTGGGGTGCCTTCCGCGCGCTGCACGTGCTGTCGCAGCGCAGCCCGAACCCGAAGCTGCAGGCGATGTTCGACAGCATCATCGACCGCCTGCGTACCAACCCTGAAGCAGCGCTCCACGCCTTGGCCCGCACCGGCGTCAGCGTGAACCAGCAGGCACGCGCCATAGCGCGTACCCGACTCTTCCACTCGCCACTCGCGACCGACATGGAACACAGCGCTGACCACTACCTGGATCTTCTCCTCGACCCCTCCGCCAGCAAGAATGCCGAGCTCACTGCCGTGCGCGAGACCGGCGCGGATGGTCTGACTCGCCCGATGCTGCTCAACGCGGCAACGGTTCACAGCCCAACCCCGAATGTTGATGACCTCATGGGGGAGGCCGCTCGCGTCGCCGCCCTCCGCGAATGCTTTGCCAACAACGGCGCCCTCGATGCGCTGGGCACCATCGAGCACCTGCGCAAGGACGCCACTGCACTCGCGTCGGTGGTGCAGAATGCCGGCGTGGACATGTCGATTAGCCATACCCTCGTGGCCTTGGGCGCCTTTGCCAGCGGAAATACCGCAGACGAGCTCAATGCCGCTGCTTGGATGCCTTATATCTCCTATGCCTTCGCCTTGGCTTCCCGCGCCGCGGCGAACGACATCATCATGGAAAGTCCCTTACTCAAGGAGGACATGCCCATGCTTGCCGACGTCCTCCCCCTCGCCCCCCGCCTTTTCTTCTACGACCTCGTGACTGCGGAAGCCCTTTTCCACAATCGCGACATCTAGCGCAGTGAGGTGTGCCACAATAGGTGAGCATGAAGGTTATCTCCACCAACGTCGCTGTCCGCCGCCCAGAGCCGCATGGGCGGCACGAGTACACGGGCATCGATAAGCAGCCGCGCCCTTTCCTTGACCTTGAGGTCCCCGGGCCCAACTACGGTGACGGCTCCGGTGTGGTGGGAGATTCCATTGGTGACCACGCCCACCACGGCGGCGCCGAGAAGGCTGTCTACGCTTATGCCCGCGAGGAGCTCGACTACTGGGAAGGCGCGCTCAACCGCGTGCTGCGTGACGGTTACTTTGGGGAGAACCTCACCACTGAGGGTATTTCTTGGCCGAATATTCGCATCAACCAGCGCATTCAGGTGGGGGAGTGCGTGCTCGAGGTTTCCATCCCGCGCACGCCCTGCGCCACCTTCTCCGGCTGGATGGACGAGCCCGGCTGGCTCAAGTCCTTCACCGAGCGCGGCGATTGCGGCTCCTACCTGCGCATTATCACTCCCGGCCGTATCAACCCCGGCGATGAGATTACGCTTATCGGCCGCCCCGACCATGACATCACCATGGGCATGGCCTTCGCCGCCAAGATGGGGGACAAGGACCTAGCCCAGCGCGTCGTCGACGCCGACTGCCTCGCTCCCGTTCATCACGACCAGCTGGTTAAGAGCCTGCAATCCCGCGGTTAGCTAGCCATTCATAGGTTGTCGCTTGTGAGCCGCGCGTACCATCCATACGCACGAATCGTGCCTTCACCAGTGACTTCAGAGCATATCGGACCTGCGCTCGAGTGAGGTTTGTGGCTGTTTCTATTTCGCCAATGGACAGGGGTTGTACCGCCGCACTCAGCGCCTCCGCTACGCGCGGGGCGTTGATCCCTAGGCCATCCAAGTTCACTGGGGTATCCATACGTCGGTCAGTGTCAATACGTGATTCCTGCTTGCGTAGTGGCTCCCAGGTACGGGCTTCTCCACGCGTGTCCGGCCGCCACATCTTCACCGTAAATTGCACACCGGAATCTATCAGGTCAGGCTCCGGCAGTCCTTGCTCTCGCGCGGCATCCAACATGAGCTGCACGCCGCCGCCTTCGCCCTCAATGACAAAAGAGCCATCGTCTGCTTTGAGATATCGGCACAGTCTATAGAGACGCTGGTTAATCTCCTGTCGTGCCAGATCTCTCGACTTCAGCTGCTCTACCGTCAGATCCCGCAGGCCACCTGGGCTGGAGATGACCATCTTGTCCGGTAGTAAGCGGACATCAATCGATTTACCAGCCCCTAAGGTATTCGGCCCAAGATCACGGTGCACCAGTGCATTCGCCACGGCCTCTCGAATGGCCGAAAGGGGAAGTTCAGGAACTTCCACCATTGATCCATCCTCTCGATATCGCCGTACGGCGGCTAAACGTTGCCTTACCCAACCCATTACCGAGTTCAACAGCACCGGGACGGGCCCCTCAAAGGTCTCCAACCCCAACACTCGCCCGTGCTTCGAACCATTCGGTAGCCTTTGCGCCACTGTTACTGCTAAGGAGGGAAAATGTCCTTGAGGATAGAAACCCAGCGCATACAGGCCAGCAAGCGTCAGCTCTCCAGTCGCGGTCGTTACCGCTAGTGCCCGTAAGACGTCCTCATCTTGAGTAAGTCCCGATAGTCGCCGATTCTTCCTCCGCGCCTGAACCAAGAAATCTTCCACCACGGCGCGGTCCAAGTCTGCGATACTCGTGCCTTCCACAATCGTCGTGTCATAGGACACTGCCTCTTCGGCATGCAGCTTCGCTACGTCCATCATGCGTAGCTCGGAGGCACTCATACGATAATCCCCATCAGCCATTCGAAGATACGCTTCTCCCCTGTAGATAGCAGGCTTATCAATAATCGGAAGGCCCGTAACCTCCGCAATCACGACATGCGTGCCATCTATTGCCACACTGTCGGTATGCACTGTGACTGGAGGGGTGATGGCATGACGCGCCTGCGAGGCCAGAGCAGCCTCCATCTCCGAAGGATTCTCAATGCCAGTGACAATGAAGCCTTCTTTCTCATTGACGCCGAGAATGATAAGACCGCCACTCGGCATGTTTGCGAACGCGCACAATGTCTGCGGTAGAGAGTCCGGAATGCCCCCTTGAGCGGTTTTGACCTCGACTGTTGTTGAATCACCGCCGCGCAACTCAAGCTCGGCCAATAGCTCTCTCAGCTGATTCTCGGACCAATTGTTCACGATGAATACCCGCCCTCAATGTTAACAATGACGGCTCAATGCTAACTTCATTCCCGTTCAATGACAAGATTTCTCATTGATCTTCCCATTGAGGTGTCATTGACGTTCTCGTTGAAGCCGAATTATGACCCTGAAACCCCGCATGTTTAAGAGTTATCTAGCGCCCAAACCCCGATGAGTGGTTGGATAAGAGTTATCCAACCACTCATTTACTTTTTGACGAATGGACAACCTCTAGCAGACGACATCCTGAACCTCCTCAACCTTGCAGACCGTCAGCTCGCCTGCAGCCGCTTCGACACAAGACTCTCACCACCTACCGGGCGCGCAGTTCCACGTGCGCAGTCTTAAAGGTTGCGGATACGCTCTGCGTCAGCCACGAGATTCTGCGTGAGCTTCTCCGCTTCAAGACCACTCAAGTCGCAACTATCGAAACGGGCCAGCCAGTCGGTACGGATAGCGCGGGAGTCGAACCAGGTTGCGCGCTCAGCCTCAATATCCTCGATGCCGCGTAAGGTGCGGCCGTCGCGGGTGCGGATCTCGAGGTCGTCGACAAGCGGCGCGATAGCCCGAAGCCCTGGAATGATGGCCTTAAAGCCCGACGTGTGGGAAACCTCGTTAGTCCACCGCGGGTAGCGGCTCACGCGCTGCGCCTCCAAGTATCGCTGGACCACGCCTAGCCTTGAGACCTCCTGCGCTACCGCCAGCCCCACGACCTTCACTCGGAAACCCGCAGACCGAAACTTGGCTATCTCTCCCGCTATGAATTCCGGGTTAGACAACGTGTTCTCAATGATGAGGGAGTGCCCATGCTGTCGGCCATATTCAATGAGCGAGGACATCCAATAGGGAACCGGCCCATTGGTGAGCACGTCCATGCGCAGGGGATCGCGCTCCATGATCTCGTCGAGGGCAGGGTGATACTTTCGTAGTTCATCCGAATCTAGAATGACGTGATCACCCGTGAGCATTTCAATCACCGAAGATTTTCCCGATGCTGGTTGCCCTGCTACATAGATGACCTCAGGCTCAGCGGATGGCTGACGAAAAAGATAAGCAATACGCCGCTCAAGGACGCGGCGTTTGAAAGCATCATCTACCGGAAAATCCGCGGCCTTCAGCACTGTCACGCCACCTTTGCCCGGGTTTCAAGCTCATCGAGCAAGCGAGCAAAGAATTCTGCGGCCGCGCGGATTTCATCAAGGTCGGTGTTATCCACACCACTCACAGTGCGCTGGACAAAATCCTCTTGGGCAGTCCAATACTCAATCTCCAACGCGCTGTCGGTTGCAAGCTGCTGGCGGAAATAGGCAGCTTTTAGCGAGGACGCAACCTCCTTCATGGCGTCGAAGGCTGCGTACTCGATCTCCGGGACTTTGGCGGTGCTCATGGCGCTAAGAATAGCAGCGCCATGGCGGTTTTAGCCGTTGATGATCTGCGGGTAGGCCAGGCCCTTGAGGCCCTCGGTGCCGAACTCCACGCCGTAACCGGAGGACTTGATGCCGCCGAAAGGCACGCGCGGATCCACCGCACCGTGGCTGTTAATCCAGGTGGTGCCGGCCTCCAGCTGTGCGGCAACTTCCAGAGCACGCTCGCGGTTGGAGGACCACACGGAGGAACCCAGGCCCACATCGAGCTTGTTGGCCTGCTCAATGGCCCAATCGAGGTCCGTGTACTTCACAATCGGCAGTGCGGGACCGAACTGCTCCTCCACAACCAGCGGGTTGTCCGGGTCGATGTCCGCCACCAGGGTGGTGGGGTAGAAGTAGCCCGGCGCGTCATAGTCCGGGTCACCGCCGAGCAGCACGCGTGCGCCGGAGTCCTTGGCGGCATTGACGAGCTTGTCGACGATGTCGAACTGCTGCTTGTTCTGCAGCGGGCCGAGCACGTTCTCCTCTTCCAGGCCCACGCCCATCGGGGAGGCCTTGGCTACCTCGATGAGGGCTTCGCAGACGGCGTCGTACAGCGACTCCGGCACGTACACGCGCTTCATCGCCGCACAGGTCTGGCCGGTGTTGATGAACGCGCCCCAGAAGAGGTCGCCGGCGATCTCCTTCGGGTCGGCATCATCCAGCACGATGCCCGCGTCATTGCCGCCAAGCTCCAGCGTGAGGCGGGTGAGGTTGTCCGCGCTGGCCTCCACAATCTTCTTGCCGGTGGCGGTGGAACCGGTGAACATGATCTTGTCGACGCCCTCGTGAGTAGTCAGCGCCGCGCCAACCTCACCGGCGCCAGTAACAACCTGCAGGATGCCCTCCGGCAGAACGGAGTTGATGACCTTAATCAGACCCAATACGGACAGCGGGGTGTACTCGGAGGGCTTGACGACGACCGCGTTACCCATACGCAGCGCCGGCGCAATCTGCCAGACGGTAATCATCATCGGCCAGTTCCACGGGCCAATAGCACCGACGACGCCGAGCGGGCGGTAGTTGACGGTGGCGGTGATGTCATCATCCACGGCGGTGTAGTTCGGGTGTTCAAAGGAAGCAGTAGCATTCAGCCAACCGGAGCAGGCACCGACCTCGAAACGGGCGTTCGGCCCGTTGAGCGGCTTGCCCTGCTCACGGGAGAGCAGCTCAACCAGCGCTTCCGCGTTGGCTTCCACAGCCGCAGCTGCCTTGGTGAGAAGCTCACAACGTTCTTCGTCGCTAAGCTTGGCAAAGTCCTTCTGCGCTGCACGTGCAGTCTCCACCGCAGCGTTGAGGTCCTCCACAGAGCCTTCCGGCACGCGGCCGACAACCTCACCGGTTGCCGGGTTGAGGATTTCGCGTCCGTTCTCGTCCGTAATAGCGTTGAGCAGGTCAGCATAGGTAGCGAACTGAGTCATGAGATCTCCTTCTAAGGGGTGTCAACAGCTTAGAACCCAAAGAAACTAAGCCAAGAGAAACTTCTTTTAGCTATGTTACCTGCGACACACTGAACCAGTTGACTATGCGCGCACACAATTTGTCCAAAAATGTGCCAGCTCTCACGATATGATTCCACTTATGTCTGCTTCAGCTGTTGAGCATTTCGATATCGCGTCATGGCGCACCGCGTCATCCGGGTCTTTTGGCCAACTCGACGTGGACACCGAAGACCCTGCCACTTTTCACGCCACGCTGCGTTCAACGAAGGTAGGGGATATTTCTCTCTTCGACATGCGCACTTCCCCGCACACCGTGAATCGCTACAAAATAGCCGCCAACGAGGCCCCCTTTTGTAAGCTCAGCTTGCAAATCACCGGTTCCTCAACCATGAGCCAAGACGGGCGGACGTGTGAACTGCACCCAGGGGACCTAGCTCTGTACGTGACCCAGCGGCCCTACACGCTGCGCTATCCGGAAGATCAGAACACACTCATTGTGCACTTCCCGCAGAGCTTTCTCGACATTTCACCAGCGCAGATCCAACGCCTGACCGCGAACCCAATCTCCCGCTCACACGGCCTAGGTGCGGTGGCTGTCCCTCTCTTTGAGCAGCTGGCCAAGAACCTCGATCTGCTCAATGGACCCCACGCCACGGCCTTGGTCCGCTCCGCGCTCACCATGTTGGTGTCGGTTTTAGCCTCCGATGTGGCCGATGAGCCCTCAGCCGGCACGCTACTGTTCAACCAGGCCACCGCCTACATCGAACAGCACTTGAGCGACCCGGACTTAGGCCCCAACACCATCGCCCAAGCACTGTTCGTATCGGTACGCCATCTCCACGCCAAGTTCTCCGAACAGGGCCTCTCCGTGAGCAGCTACATCAGAACGAGGCGCCTAGAGCACATCCGCAGAGAGCTCGTGGACCCGCGGCACTCCGCGGAATCAATCAGCCACATCAGCGCTCGCTATGGCCTGCACGATCCCTCGCACCTTTCGCGCATCTTCAAGGCGGAGTACCACAAGTCACCGAGTGCGTATCGGGCTCACGCGCAAAACCATTCGAGAACCTTTTCTGGGACAACCTAATGATAGATCACCCTCCGTCGATAAATCTCACTGAATGGCGCAAATTTTTGAGTGCCAAATTTTCTTCGATAAGGACAGCTGAAGCGAAAGAATCCGATTTCCAGGCATCCTTCCTCGAATCAAACGTTGGTAGCGTACAAATCTACGGAATACAATCGAACCCCCACACTTTGGAGAGATCCCCGCAGCTTATTAGTCCGGAGAGCCCTCACGACGTAAAGTTCTATTTGCAGCTATCTGGCACAACAATTATCGAACAAGGCAATCGAACTACCGCGTTAAGACCTGGTCAACTGACACTCTTTGTGACCTACCTTCCTTACACGATTCGCTTTCCTACCGCGCAGCAAGGCCTTCTGGTTAAAGCCCCTGAAGCGTCCTGGGTTTAGTTCCGCTTCTTTTACGGCCCTGTGTTGATGGGCTGGGTGAGATAGTACTCGGTTTCGA
>NZ_JASPGN010000011.1:0-81581 GCF_030232655.1 Corynebacterium sp. MSK218 | reverse complement strand
CCACTACATCTTGCGGTGCCTGATCCACTCCGGACAACTACAGGACAAAATCAACGCACTCTAAAACCGGAAGGGCCTTTCCGGCCTAGGCCCCGCAAATGGTGCCTTTACTTTGGTTCCTTTGCCCTAGGACCCCGAGTCGCACCGCTCTAACCGGAAACTGGCCCGGTCTGGTGGCCGGCTTCATGCAGGCCCGAGAGTCAGAATGCGAGAAATCCCGGTTCACAGCGCGATGCTGGTGAACCGGGACTTCCCAGTGGCGGAGGATAGGGGATTTGAACCCCTGAGGGATGTGACTCCCGCACGCGTTCCAGGCGTGTGACATAGGCCGCTAGTCGAATCCTCCGCTGGAAAACATTACATGAGCCCCCTAATGAAGCAAAATCGCCAGGTCAGAGCGAAGAACTTGGGAATGAGAGGCGGTAGAGGGGGAAGCCAGGCTGGAAGTCAGAGTGGGAGCTGGGAGGCGAGGGTGCGGTTTGGCGTCGGCAAGCACGGCACGCTAGGCTAGAGCGCAGGATTCCGCGTGGCGTCCATCCTCTGAACTCCCCCAGGGCAGGAATGCAGCAAGGGTCAGGAGGCTCTGGCGGGTGCGCGGGGTCCCCTTTTTTTATGTGGCCTTGCACACGGGGGAAGCGTGCGGCAGTTACTATAGGTGCCATCTGTCCGCCACATGTCCCGGAAGGAAGAGGGATGTCGCTTTCCAATCTCGACGCATCCGAGCTCAAGGAGCTTGCTGCCGAAGTACGCAAGGATTACGAGGCTCTCAAGGCCGAGGGTCTCAACCTCGATTTGACCCGCGGTAAGCCGTCCAAGGCACAGCTGGACCTTTCCAACGATTTGCTGGTGCTGCCAGGTCGTGGCCACTACACCGACGCTGCTGGCAATGACCTGCGCAACTACGGCAACCAGAAGGGCATCAAGGAGCTGCGTGACCTCTGGGGTGAGCTCACCAATATGGATCCGGAACTGCTTGTTGCTGCGGATTCTTCCTCGCTCAACATCATGTATGACCTGATCCACCTGTCCTACACGTTTGGCAACAACAGCTCTGAGCAGCCGTGGAGCAAGGAAGAGACCATCAAGTGGATCTGCCCGACTCCGGGGTATGACCGCCATTTCACCATTACGGAGTCCTTTGGTTTTGAGCTTCTGTCGGTGCCGATGGAGGAGGACGGCCCGGATATTGACGCCGTTGAAGAGCTGGCGAAGGACCCACAGGTCAAGGGCATGTGGGTTGTTCCGATGTTCTCCAACCCAACGGGTGCTGTTATCTCCGAGGAAAAGACCCGCCGCCTCGCTGCGATGGAGACGGGTGCATCAGACTTCCGCATCGTGTGGGACAACGCCTACGCCGTGCACACTCTCACCGAGGACTTCCCAGAGGTTCTGCCGATTCTGGAGATTGCGGAGCAGGAAGGAAACCCGGACCGCTTCTGGGCCATGTCCTCTTCGTCGAAGATCACCTTCGCCGGTTCTGGCGTGAGCTTCTTCGGCTCCTCCGAGGACAACCTTGAGTGGTACCTCGAGCACGCAGGTATTCGCGGCATTGGCCCGAACAAGATCAACCAGCTGGCGCACTACGAGTACTTTGGCTCCGCCGAGGGCGTGCGTGCGGTGATGCGCCGTCACGCTGCACTGTTGGCACCGAAGTTTGAGTCCGTACTGCGCATCCTGGATAAGAACCTCACCCACCATGAGATCGCAGACTGGACCCACCCCAAGGGCGGCTACTTCATCTCCCTCAACGTGATGGAGGGCACCGCGACCCGCGTGTGGGAGCTGGCCCGTGACGCCGGCATTCTCCTGACCCAGGCAGGCTCCGCCTTCCCCTATGGTGAGGATGCCAAGGACCACAACATCCGCCTTGCCCCGTCCCTGCCGCCGCAGGAAGAGGTAGAGGCCGCGATGGATGGCGTGGCTACCTGTGTCCTGCTTGCTGCCGTGGAGAAGCTGGGGGCATAAGGCCATCAACGCTGACGAGACGGCCTATTGGCTCGATGACGTCATTCCGGTTGACCTCGAATTCAAAAACATTGAGGGACACCGTGTGGGCTTAGCCGTGCTTGACGACGATCAATCGCTCGCCGTCACCTGCGACTTCGCCGACGTGGATACGGGGTTGGCCCACGCGGAGCAGGGTATCGATGTGCGCTGTGAGCTTCTCGCAGTTGCTCGCATCGGCCAAGCGGAGGTGGCTGCCGCCGTGAGTGCCGCGTCCAGCCTCCTGACAAAAGCCGCCGGTGTGCTGCCGGCGCAGCCGGGCCTCCTGTTACCGAATCTCTTTGGTGAGAACGATGAGCGCTTCGCGCACCTGTCTGTGCGCCACGGCATGCTCATCGCTCCTTACCTGTGGGGCGGGCAGACCCCACAAGTCGCGGAGGACAAGCGCCTGACGTTGGTGTGTCAGCTGCTCATGCTGACTGATGCCGAATATGCCTTCGCGGTTGATGAAGGTGTACCGGCCCTGCAGCATGCAGTGGCGGAGCATGGCATCGATCTGTTGGACTGGAAGCGCTCAGAGAGCTGAATCATCGCCTCCACTCGTGGGTCTTCCATGCGTGATCCGCGTGTCCGGGCAAGGCGCTAGACTGACTAACCGTGGCTCTTTACCGGAAATATCGTCCAGCAACGTTCGCGGAAGTGGTAGGCCAAGAGCAGGTCACCACGCCGTTGTCCGCCGCCCTCGACGCGGGGCGCATTAACCATGCGTACCTCTTTTCCGGCCCGCGTGGCTGCGGAAAGACCTCGTCGGCGCGCATCATGGCCCGTTCACTCAACTGCGAGCAGGGCCCCACATCCACTCCGTGTGGCGTGTGCGATTCCTGTGTTTCCCTAGCCCCTGGCGGCCCCGGCAACCTGGACGTGACAGAGCTTGACGCGGCCTCCCACAATGGTGTGGAGGATATGCGTGAACTGCGCGATCGCGCCTACTATGCACCAGCCGAATCGCGCTATCGCATCTTCATCATCGATGAGGCGCACATGATTTCCGCCTCCGGCGCCAATGCCTTGCTGAAGGTGGTTGAGGAACCGCCGGAGCATGTTATCTTCATCTTCGCCACGACGGAGCCGGAAAAGATTATCGGCACCATCCGTTCGCGTACCCACCACTATCCTTTCCGCCTGCTGACTCCGCCGGCTATGAAGGGCCTGTTGGAACGTACCGTAGCTTCAGAAAATGTCCACGTGGATGACACCGTCTACCCTATGGTGATCCAGGCTGGTGGCGGTTCTCCGCGTGATACCTTGTCCATTTTGGATCAGCTCCTTGCGGGTGCGGGCCCCGATGGCCTGACCTACGACGTCGCACGTCCGCTACTCGGCGTGACGGACCTTGGCTTGCTCGATAACACCGTGGAAGCCTTGGCCAACCAGGACAAGGCCGGGTTGTTCAGGTTGGTCGATGATGTCATTGAAGCCGGCCACGAGCCGCGCCGCTTCGCCATTGACCTGCTCGATCGCCTGCGTGACCTCATGATCATCCAGGCCGTGCCTTCCGCCTTGGAGGAGGGGCTCGTGTCCGCGCCGACCGACCGCGGGGAGATCCTCACTGCCCAAGCGCAACGTTTCTCCGGCCCGCAGTTGGCCTACTTGGCAGAGACCGTTAATGAACGCGTGTCCTCACTGCGCGGAGCTACCTCTCCGCGCTTGCTTCTGGAGATTCTCTGTGCCCACCTCATCGTGGGCACAGCACCCGCCGCCGCTGCCGGTCAGGTTCCTGCAGCCACGCAACCAGCTTTGGGCGCATCCTCCGGTGCCCCCGCTACTGGTGGCCAGTCCGGAGCACAGGGCCAGGGCCCGGGCGCTGCAGCGACCCAGCGCCCGCAGTCTGCAGTATCTAGTGCCCAGGACCCCGCCGCCGCTGCTGCCGCCATCATTGCGCAGCGCCGCAGCCGCCAGGCAGCGAAGCAGAACGCTCAGCAGCAAGAACAGCAGCAGTCGCAGCAAGCTCCCGCACAGGAGCACCAAGCACACCAGGCACCAGCTCAATCCACCCCCGAAAGGCCACAGACTGAGCATCAGCCCGAGCAGCAACCGGCACAGCAGCCTGAGCGTGAGCCAGTGCAGCCTCAGCAGACGCCGTCTCAGCAGATGCAGCCGCAGCAGGCACAGCAACAGCAAGAGCAGCGGCAGGACACCGCACCGCAGGATCCAGCTAGTGGCATTCGCTCTCGCTGGTCTGACCTGCGTGCCACCATTGGCCACCGCAACAAGGTTGCGGAGATCATGCTTGCTGAAGCCCGCGTCCTGGGCGTGCGCGACGACACCCTCGTCCTTGGCCACACCACGGGTGCTTTGGCAGAGCGCATCAATTCCCCGGGTACCAACGAGGTCATCGTTTCGGTCCTCAAGGAGGAGCTCAACCGCGACCTCAAGGTGGAGTGCGTCATTGGTACTGATCCCAAGGCCCACGGCTTCACAGTGGAGAAACCTGCCCAGCGCACTCAGTGGAACCCCAACCAACCCCAGCGTGAGGCTTCGGAGCCTGAAGAGGAGGCAGAGAGTCCGGAGACGCCTAGCTCCACCGAAACGTCCGATTCTGGTCAAGCAGAAACGAGTGAACAGCCGGCCACAACTGACACGTGGGGCGCGCCGCGCCGCATCGGTGGACAGGAACCGTCGTCGTCCGACACGACGGAGCAACCCCAGCCGACACCGCAGCATCAGGAACCGACGCCTCGGCATCAAGAGCCGACATCGCAGCAACAAGAGGCGTCGCCGCAGCGACAGGAAACACCTCAGCGCGGTGCAACAGTGCCCCCAAAGAGGGAGGCTCGTGGCAGCCAATGGCGATCACGCATTGCTCAAGCGAGTCAGGTAGCAGCCCAACGCGATGAGGAGTTTGCCAAGGTTCCGCAGTTCGGAAACGGTGTTCCGCTGCCGCCGGAGCCAGGTCCGGATGAGGGTGAGTACGAGGCGCCACCGGAGGAGTATGCACCGCCGGCGGGAGTAGATGGGGCGTCGAATAGCGCAGGACACAGGCCTGAAACACCGCCGCAGCAAGCTCCGCAGCAGGCCCCTCAACCCCAGCCGGAGTACTCACGCGATGATGAGGAACGCGACATGATGGAGGCCGCGCAAAACGCCGGCGAGATGGACCATCGCAACGCCACGGAAGTTGCCATGGAGCTTCTCGCGCAAGAGCTAGGGGCGCGGCGACTATAGCGCGGCATCTGTACACTTGTCGCGTAGTGAAAATAACCGTGTGAAAGGACTTTTAGCATGACTGAGAACGATCCGATGCAGCAGGCCAACGACATGAACGACATCCTGGCGCAGGCTGCCCGTGTCCAGGCTGAACTGCAGAAGGCACAGGAAGAGATCCTGGCCGCCACCGTGGAAGGCACCGCTGGTAATGGCCTGGTGAAGGTCACCATGACCGGTGGCGCTGAGCTGCAGGACATCACCATTAATAAGTCCGTGGTGGACCCAGAGGACATTGAGACTCTGCAGGACCTCATCGTGGGTGCATTCAAGGAGGCCCACGCTGCTGCCGGCCGTCTGGCACAGGAGAAGATCGGCCCGCTGTCCCAGGGCATGGGCCAGTCCCAGCAGAACTACGATGGTCCGTCCATCCAGGATGTCTTCGGCGGCAACCAGTAAGTCGCGCGATACACTATAAGGCCGTTGTTGCTCTCCTTTGTGGGGAGAGCAAGGCGGCCTTTTGTGTACCCGTGCCCACGCTGGGCTAGGGATTATGAAGTAAGGGGAGCAACGCGTGTTTGAAGGACCACTGCAGGATCTCATCGATGAGTTCTCGCGCCTGCCCGGAATCGGGCCGAAATCAGCACAGCGCATCGCTTTCCACGTGCTGCATCAGGATCCGGAGGACATCGACCGGCTGCAGAAAGCCCTCGGCGCTGTGCGCGATGGCGTGACCTTCTGCCGAATCTGCTGCAATATTTCCCGCGAAGAAGTGTGCCGCATCTGTATCAACTCGCAGCGCGATGCTTCCACCATCTGTGTGGTGGAAGAGCCTAAGGACATTCAGGTTATTGAGCGCACTGGCGAGTATGAGGGCCGCTATCACGTGCTTGGCGGTGCGCTGGACCCGCTGGCGAATGTGGGGCCGAAGGACCTCAATATCTCGCAGTTGCTGCAGCGCCTCGGCGGCGTGCTGCCGGACCGCGAGCTTGCGGATTCCACTCCGGAAGAGCCGCTGTACGACGACACCCCGGAAATCACCGAGGTCATCCTCGCTACCGACCCGAACACTGAGGGCGAGGCCACTGCCGCTTATCTCGTTCGCCTTCTCCGGGATTTCCCCGGGCTGAAGATCACGCGATTGGCTTCAGGTATGCCGTTGGGAGGCGACCTCGAGTTCGTTGATGAGCTGACGCTCTCGCGCGCTTTGAGCGGTCGCCTAACGGTTTAGCGCTGCGAGCGCGGCGGCTCGGAGGCATTGAAGCGCTCGGTGCGCAGGCGCTCGATGGCGGGGATGTCGAGCGGTTCGAGCTCACTGAGGGCAACGCCCATGGCCTTGGCCAGCAAGAGATCTCCCAGCTGTGGATTGCGGGCGAGTACTGGGCCGTGCATGTAGGTGGCGATGACGCTGCCCTGAACGGCGCCCTCGGCGGCGCGCTGGGCAGTAGTATCAGTCAGGTCGTAGGTAGCAGCGGTATCAGCATTGCCGGTGCCGCGAGTCAGGGTGCCCAAAGGCTGGGCGGCCGGGCCCAAGATGGTCGCGCCCATGTGGTTCTCAAAACCGGTGAGTGGCTCGGTGAGCTCGGCGGTGATGCCCGCCTGAGTGGGCTCGGAGGCCACTTCGCCGATGGCGCGCTCGGACAGGGAGGCGGTGGTGGCGTCGAGAAGCCCCACGCCGTCCACGACGCGGCCAGATGCCCGGAAGGATTCGCCCAGCACCTGCAGACCTGCACAAATAGCCATGATTGGGCGGCCAGCAGCAGCCGCGCGGGTAAGCCCGCCGTCAGCAATGAGGTGCTCAGCTGCGAGGATCTGCGCGGTGTCCTCACCACCGCCCAGGGTGTAGATGTCGAGCGAATCCGGCACCGGCTCACCCAACTTGATGGGCACAATTTCTGCTTCGTAGCCGCGCATGCGGGCGCGCTGGCGCAATACGAGTGCGTTGCCATCATCGCCGTAGGTGCCCAGCACGTCCGGCAGGATGAGGCCTATCTGCAGGCTAGTCATTGGAGTGCTCCTTTACTGCGGCGGTGAGTGCCTTCTTGAGGTCGCGGAAGGCGGTGTAGTTGGCCAGCACCTCGATGTGGCCTTCGGGGCAGGACTGAATGGCGGTGAGGGGGTCGTCGATAAGCTCATGCGAAATGTCCGCATAGACCAGGCGCACCGCGAGGTCCGTCCCGCGCTCACCGGAGGCTTTGACCGGGATGTCCTCGAAGTCCTCAAAGCGCACGTCCCACAGCCAGGACATATCGATGCCGTCAGCCACGTGGCCATTGGTGGCGATGACCAGGCCATCGGCGTCGCGGTCCACCATGGACAGTGCCTCCTGCCAGCCGGCCGGGTTCTTGGCCAACAGCAGGCGAATCGTGCGCTTGCCCAGCGTGATGGTGGAGTAGCGCCCGGCCACATCATCCACGCCCTCAGCGGCGGCGATGGCCTTGTGGCGGTCGACGCCGAAGGCTTCTACCGCGGCGGCGACGGCTTGGGCGGCGTTGCCACGGTTGGCACGGCCGGGAAGGGAAAGACGCAGCTTATCGACGCCCTCCGGACTCACCAAGCCTTCCTCCGTGACGGCCCAGGTGGGGGTGGGGCGGCGGAACTCGCGGCCGTCGGCAAGCTGCTTGACCGCGTGCCAGTCCTCGCCATCACGCACAATGTGGCCACCGGTGCGCGGGCACGTCACGGACTCGCCCATCCAGCCAGCACCGGCGGAGACCCAAATGACGTTCTTCGCGTCATAGGCCACCGAGGTCATGAGGACGTCATCGCAGTTGGCGATGACGAGCATGTCCGGGTGGGCCTCCACCGCACCGCGCAGGGCGCGCTCAATCTTGTTGATTTCGCCCACGCGGTCCAGCTGGTCGCGGGAGAGGTTGAGCAAGACCAGCGCGGTGGGGTCGAGGTTATCGGCCACATGGGGGACATGCAGTTCGTCAACCTCAAGGACGAGGTGAGAGGCTTCCTTGCCCGCAAGTAGCGCGGAGATAATACCGGCGTCCATGTTGTCACCGCCGTCGTTGGTCGCCACGCTGTGCTCAGCGCGCACGGCCGCTGCCAACATGCGGGTAGTGGTGGATTTACCGTTCGTGCCAGTCACCAGGACGGCCGGGCGCTTCTTGGCCAGGTTCTGCATGATGGTGGGGTCGATGGCACCTGCGATGAGGCCGCCAATCATTCCGCCGGCGCCGCGGCCAGTGGCGCGCGAGGCGGTGGTGGCCAGCGAGGCGGCAGTCGTAGCCACCGCGGTACGCGCTGAGCTCAGCGCGTTTCGGAAGTTAAAATTCATGTTCCCCAGGGTAGTCGGGGAGGCTAGTTATCTGTGGTGCGGGAGCGGTTGTGTCCCGAGTTTTGCTGGTTCTGCTGGTGCTGGTTGCCGTTGCCGCGCCGACCGCGTCCACCGCGGCGCCGGCGCCGACGTCCATTGTTGTTACTGCCCTTGTTGGAGCCGCCCTTGGCGTTGTTCTTATTCGGGGACCCGTTGTTGCCGGAATCGTCCTGTGTGCTCTTGTGGTTCTGGCCCTGGTTGGCGTTGTTCTTTGAGCCTTGACCGTGGTGGGAGGATTTCCGGCGAGAGCGGCGGCGATTCTTGTTGTGGGAGGAACGGTTGCGGTTGTTCTGCCCGCCAGAGCCACCGCCATGGTTGCCGTGATTCCCACCGTTACCTGCGTTGGAGCCGCTGGTCTTGTCTGTTTCTTCTGGCTCCTGAGCGTCCTCAATGCGCTCAAGCGCAGCGAGGAAAGCAGTATCGGACATCAGTGGGATGTCCTTGCGGTGAGCGTGCATCGGCTTGCCCACGAGATCCGTGGTGATATTGCAGACCACCAGGGAGGTTTCCCGCGTGAGCTTTTCAGAGTAGTTGAGTTCCTCACGGGCAAGTGCCGCGATGATGGTGTCGGGGTCCTCGGTGATTTCTGGAGCAACCACGATTTCCATGCCGCGGATGAGCTCTTTGCCCGGAACGTACGGGCCGGGGTTGTGGTGCTGTCGGGGAGCCTCGGCGGCATCGACACGGACATGAGAGCGCTGCAGCCCGAAGCGGTCTGCGCGCAGGTCCTCTGGGGAGGCTGTGCTCAGCGCACCTTCACGCTGTGCGCGGTAGAGCTCTACGAGGAGGCGGGTGGCCTCACGGGAGGTGTCCTTTTCCGTGCGTTGGGCACGCTCGACGGTGGCCTTGGGGGAAGGTGCGTCGAGGCCCGTATCGCGGGCGACGGCGGCGAGGCGAATGTCGGTGCCCCACACGCCCTGGCGGCGGGCGGTGGCAAGCGTATCGATAATGCTGACCGGGGCCGGCACGTGGCCTACCTTGACGCGACGGCGACGTCCTTTGTTGTTGCGGTTCCGATTGCGTGCGCGGTTCTGGCGGGCAGCCGCGGTCATGGCGCGGCGAGCCTCTGCCACGATGAATCCCCAGGTGTAGGTGGTGTCGTGGACGATGAGTGTGCGGCCATCGATGAGCCTGTCCAGCGGCTTGAGCAAGGAGGAAAAGGCTTGGCCAGCCTTGATCTCCTCCGGGCTTAGGCCATGCAGGTGACGCGGGCCTGGGTCACCATCGGGGTTGATGACGGCGTGAAATTCTTGGCCGACGTCCCCTGAGTCATTCAGCGTTAGCGCATCGACGGTGAGCAAGCGGCCCGTCGAGGGATGAATGCCGGTGGTCTGGATGGTGAGCGCCACGTAAGGAAAAGCCGCGAGGGCTTCCTCGCGCGCGGTGTCCTTAGTGTGCTTGGGGCGTGGACCGGGTTTGGGAGCGCCTGTGCTTGGCGACGTCACAGCTGCTTCTGCCTCAGCGCTGTGTTGCGCTGTGGGCTCGGTGGGGCTGGGTGTCGTCGTCATTGTTCACAGTTTAGTACCCCGCCCCGAGGAACCAGGGAAGGGCACACTCTTAGCGATTGCGCAGCGCCGGTGCTGGCCCGTTTTCCCGCTCCATCTTCTTGAGCTGGCCCGGAGGGATGTGCGAGTTGTGCTTGTTCTCTTCTCGTTCGTCCCGTTCATCCCATTCATCTTGTTGTTCAGGGGACGCGGTGGGGTCGGTCGCTTCCGGTTCTGGGAGTGGCTCCACGCTTGGCTCTGCGCTCGGCGACGCGCTTGGTTCCACGCTCGGCTCGTCTTCTGCTGCGAGTTCGTCCTTTGGTTCGAGCTCGGCCTCTGGTTCAAGCTCTTCCTCGGAAGTCGCGGAAGGTTCCGTCTCTGTCACGGGAGCGGGGTCAGTAGGTTCTTGAGGTGCGGTGCTTTCCGTTTCCGACTCAGGGGTCGGTTCTTGCGGGATGTCGGTCGTGGTGCCTGGTAGTGGTTCCAATAGCTCAGGCGGAAGGAACGGCAGGAAGGGAACGATAATGAGGTCTTCAATCCGGGGCGAGCGCTCCTGGTCGGCTACTGCACGGTCGTAGTCCGTTGCGGAGCGATCCTGGCCAATAGGGGAGCTATCTTCGCCGACGGCTGCACGATCCTGTCCGATAGGGTCGGATGGGGTGGGTCGTGGTGTGCGCGGCTCGTAGCTGGGGTGCGGGTCCGGAAGATAGGTCGGACGTTCCGCCGGTGGCTTCGCAGGAGTGGGCTCAGCCTGGTGCTTAGTTCGCGGCGGCGTGACTGTGTTCTGCGTCGTTGGGGTGGCCATCGGAGTTGTGGGACGCGGTTTCGGCTTAACCTGGCGTGACGGTGTCGAGTCGCTAGCGGCAGTGCCGCGTTCCGCTGCTGGGCGCAGCGGTGAATATTCAGAATTCGACATCGAGCGGGTGCGGTTGCTGGGCGAAGGACGGTGCGTAGGCGCTGCGTTGGTGCGTCGTGGCTGCTTGGGAGACGCAGCGGCCTCGTGGTTTTTGTCGGCGCGGCCAGAAGTAGCAGTGCTCTCACTAGGGGCCGCGTCAGCCAGCGCTGCGGCGGGGCCAGCATCGCTAGAGCCGTCCAGAGCTTCCGGTTCGTCGTCAAACAGGGGAGAAGGCGCATCCCAGACGCGTCCTTGCTTCATGTCCTGGGTGACGTATTTTTCTTGCGACTCCGAGGCATCAGAAGCGTTGGTAGCTTCCGCTTCGTCGGCGTCCTGTGCGCCGGCCGCACGCGGGCTAATAAACGGGTCCTCGTAGGTCTCCAAGGCAGAGCCAGTGACGAGTTCATTGGAAGAGCTGAGTGACACTACTGAAGCGGCAAAATTCGCGGTGCCGCCAATGATGACTGCAACGCTGGCGGCGCAAGCGAGTTTCAATCCGGTGCTGGCACCAGCGACCTTGGCGCCAAATCCTGCTTTCGGTGGGGCACCATCAAGGGAGCTGAGTGAAATGGAAGCAGAATCCGAAGCCGCAGATGCGCCAATGAGCGGGGCGGGGGACGTTGCGCCGTGCGCTTCAGAGTGAACCAGAGCCGCGGCAGTACCAGCGGTGGTAGCTGCCGCGATGATGCCCGCGGTGCGCAAAGCGGGAATGCCCGTGGGGGTGCTGTGACCGGCGAAGATAGTGAGCGTTGGTGCTTCATCGTCCACCGAGTAGTACGCACGCGCCACGGCAACAAGACCTTCGTGGTTGACGGCGGTGACGGAGTCAGCCAGCCACTCGGCATTCTCACGAGGGAGCGTGGCGATGAGGGTGTTGTCCAGGGAGAGCTCAATATGGCGATGGACTAAAGCGCGCTTGTTGTCTACGCGCACGAGCAAGTGAGCCGAATGGTCCGGAAGGGCCTCGTGTGCGGTGTCGAAATCGGTGACATGCAGGGCAGTATCGCTCTCTAGCAATCCCCAGCGCTCAGCTGGAGGGATATTGCTGGGAACACACAAACCGGGTTCAGGGAGGAGAACTTCGAAGACAGGGGTCGTTTCGTCGTCGCTGTCCTGGCTAAGGGCCACCGTCGCCGTAACTTGGGGGCTAAAGCCTGAGCTCATTACCCAATCGAGCTCGCTATACTCTTTCGATTGCTCGGCGGAGATCATTCCCACCACAGTGTCTTCGTGGCGAACGCGGAAACCGGAGCTGGAGTGGCCACACAGAGTCACGGTGAGCTGCTGATTATCGTCTTCTTCATCCAGAAGGCTGAGAAAGAGGTCCGGGTCAACATTGTTGACGCTAAGGCGGCGAGGATCACCAAAGCCCTCGTGGGGGACCACATAGTTGGTGACCGTCATATTGTTCGCCTTTGTGGCTGGCTCAGGTCTATCACCGTGGCCGATGTAAGAGAGTACATCGGCGTGGTAGAGCGAACTGAGCTTTAGCCTGAGAGTTTCACTTTTAAGAATAGTAAAAAAGTTTGCAGCACCATCGTGCTATGTGCTTAGACTACAGTGCCCATTGTGCGGCTACAAGCTAGTGTGTCCAGCATAATGTTTCCCCCAGTAACCTAGCAAAAAACCTTGCATTGTTGACGGGTGTACATGCGTTTTTCTCGTTTGGGTGTATATACAATGCGCTTAGGTGCGGGGATTGCGAAGGTGGTAAGGGCAAAACGCCCGTTACGCAATCCGCGATATGTGGGGTAGTGTGACGGGCTTTGGGGGTGCTGGCTGAAATTGGTGTGTACTAGTTGCGGTTGTGGACGTGGGCTCAACCGTGCGCCTGGTTTAGGGTGAACTAGGCGGCGCGATTAATTGCTGAGGTGATTGCGTTGATGGAGGCACGGGTAGTGGAGCCGGCGATGCCAGCGCCCCATACCTGGGTGCCGTTGACTTCTGCGGCGATGTAGCAGGCGGCCTCAGCATCGTCGCCGGCAGTACGGGACTGCTGGGAGTAGTCAATGACTTCAAAGTCGATGCCAACGTTTTCCAGCGCATTGGCATAAGCGGCGATGGGGCCGTTGCCGCTACCGGAGACGACGTGCTTCTCACCGTTGTAGATAATCGAGGCAGTCACCTTGGCGTCTTCCGATTCCGTCGTTGAGTTATCAACGTGGAAGGATTCCAGTTCCAGCGGGGTAGTGCGGTCGAGGAACTCGGCGGCAAAGATATCCCACATGTTCTTGGAGTTGACCTCGCCACCCTCGGCGTCAGTGACGGCCTGGACAACGGAGGAGAACTCTGCCTGCATGGCGCGCGGCATGTTGATGCCGTGGTCGGTCTTCATGATGTAGGCAACGCCGCCCTTGCCGGATTGCGAGTTCACGCGGATAACGGCCTGGTAATCGCGGCCCACATCCTTCGGGTCGATGGGCAGGTATGGAACCTCCCAGGTGGTCTCACGCAGCTCTTCCCAGGACACGTCCGTGTTGTTCGCACCGGGGCGCACAACCTGGGCCAGGGCGTCCAGGCCCTTGTTGATGGCGTCCTGGTGGGAGCCGGAGAATGCCGTGAAGACCAACTCGCCGCCGTAGGGGTGACGCTCGGGGACGCGTAGCTGGTTGCAGTATTCCACCGTCTCACGAATCTTAGGCAGGTCGGAGAAATCGATCTGTGGATCTACGCCCTGGGTCAGCATGTTCAGGCCCAAAGTGATGAGGTCGACGTTGCCGGTGCGCTCACCATTGCCAAACAGGCAGCCCTCAATGCGGTCCGCACCGGCCATGTAGCCCAGCTCCGCAGCAGCGACACCTTCGCCACGGTCATTGTGTGGGTGCAGGGACATGATGATGGAATCACGCTTGGCAAAGTTGCGGTGCATCCACTCGATCTGGTCGGCGTAGACGTTCGGACTAATCATCTCCACCGTGGACGGCAGGTTGATGATCATGGGGTTGTCCGGGGTTGCCTCCATAATGTCGACGACCGCATTGCAGACTTCGACTGCAAAATCCAGCTCGGTGCCAGTAAAGGACTCTGGCGAATACTCCCACCGCCAATTGGTGTCCGGGTAATCCTGAGCAATGGACTTGATGAGCTCTGCAGCATCCGTTGCCAGCTTCTTGATGGCCGGGCGGTCCTTGCGGAAGACCACGCGTCGCTGCAGCTTCGACGTCGAGTTGTAGAAGTGAACTATGACGTTCTTGGCGCCCTCGCAGGCCTCAAAGGTTCGGCGGATGAGGTGCTCACGCGCCTGCACCAGGACCTGAATGGTGACGTCATCGGGGATCTTGTCGCCTTCGATGATTTCGCGCACAAAGTTGAAATCCGTCTGGGACGCGGAGGGGAAGCCCACCTCAATTTCCTTGTATCCCATTTTGACGAGCAGGTCGAACATGCGATGCTTGCGCTCGGGGCTCATCGGATCGATGAGGGCCTGGTTGCCATCGCGCAGATCCACCGCGCACCACTGTGGGGCGACGGTGATGGTTTTATCCGGCCAGGTGCGGTCGGGCAGTTGTACGGGTTCTACTTCCTGGGCAAAGTTCTGGTAGCGGTTGACCGGCATGGAAGATCTGCGCTGCTTATTCCATGCGGGCTGATTGTCATTGCGCGGGCCGTTTGGGGTGGTGATGTCACGCGGAGCGGAGATAAAAGAATCGTTGGGGGACATAAGGTGTTCTCTTCCTTGAAAGTGTGGCTGTGTGGTGGGGGACGGCCAGCTGCAGTGTCTGCATCACTACGCTCCGCGACGGGGCGCTGGCCGTGGAGTCACGAACCTAAATCCCGCCGCGGCTACTAAGGAGAAGGGTGTGCCGCAAAGTCATGTGAGCCACAATACAACGCTTCCCATTCTGTGGCAAGCAATTTCATATGCTGAGATACATGTGAGGGTGGCTAAGATGTCCCACGTGCTTTCAAAGAAAACCGAGTCGAAGTCTCCAGATACTGCCGACACCCCTGCGGGTGGTGCCGCGCTAAACGACGCCTCCCCACAGCCCCTCGGCACGTTCATTGTGCGCGCCGTTGCCATCGCCGTTATAGGGGCAGCGGTGCGCATTGGGATGCTGAGTCTTTTGAGCTCGGTGAACGACCGTGAGCTGTGGGACCAACTCTTGGCGTGGGATGCCAAGTATTACCTCGAGATTGCACGCGTTGGCTATTTTGACGCCGATATCAGCGCGGACGGCCCAGTGTATGAAAAGACGATGGCTTTCTTCCCCGGCTTTCCCATGCTCTTGCGCGTGGTGGGCTGGACGGGGCTCAACTTGGGGCTTGCCGCACTGATTCTCAACACCGCACTCACTGCGGTAATGGCCGCTGGCGTTATGGTGCTTGCGCGCCGACTTGGTGCAGGCCACATCGGGCAGCTCGCCGCGGCGATTGTGGTGACGAGCGCACCGATGTCCATTGTGTTCGCTATGCCGTATACCGAGGCGCTTTTCGGTGCTCTCGTGGTCTGGGGGTTGGTGGCCCTAGATCAGCGCGCATGGTGGTGGGCTGGTGCTGCGGGCTTCGCGCTGTCGTTTACGCGCCTGACTGCGGTGGATTTCCTCGCGGTGTTTGGTCTGTGGGTGCTGATATATGGCCGGCGGGAGTGGCGGGCATGGCTGAGCCTTGGTGTTGCAGCACTTCCACTTCCGGGATATCTCCTATGGACGAAAGGTTACCTGGCAGATGTTGGGGGCTATTTCGGGATTCAGACGAAGCATTGGAACTCGACCTTTGATGGTGGCGCCGCCACCGTGACGTTCGTGTGGGACACCCTGACGAAGAACAACGATGTGGGCTACCTGTTGACCGTCTTGGTCATCCTCGGAGCTGTGGTGCTGCTTGTGGCGTCATGGGGCAAGGCTAACCCGGTGGCGTGGTGGTTTAGTGCAGCGCTCATGGCGAACGTGTTGCTCTCAGACGGAATTTTGCACTCCCGCCCGCGACTTCTTCTGCCGGCAGCGCTCCTGTTTGTGCCGTGGGTAATCCGTGCGTTCAAAAAGCTTCCTGCCCGCGTCGCCTGGTCTGGCATTGCAGTATGGGTGCTGTGGTCGGCGTGGTTCTCTGCCTACATGATCGTCGTCTTTGAATGGGCCATTTAGCGCGGCGCTTGGTCGGTGCGCTTCGTTGTACCCGTGTTCACTGGGAGGCGGGAAAGCACGATGGTGGAGACGATCATGATGACGAGTGATCCGCCCATAACGCTCCACCCCACTGCGGATTCCACCTGGAACTTCTCGCCCAACACCCAATAGCCCAAGCCAAAGGCCACGATTGGTTCCATGATGGTCATGGCCGGCAAGGAATGCGCCAAAGCGCCGGCGTGGAAGGAATATTGCTGGATCACCGTACCGCCGGCGGCGAGACCGATCAGCGCATAGAGCTCCCAACTCCCCAGCGCTGCCACGGGACCTTCGTTGCCAAAGATGTCCACCACGGCCTTCGCCACAAGTGCGACATAGCCATACAGAATGCCGCAGGCCGTGCCTAGCGCCAGAGCTGACTCTTCGGGGCGGTTGAAGGCAGCCACGAACAGTGCAGCTAGGGCTAGAGCGCCGACGGCGAAGGCGGGCCACCATTGGGACCACGTGGGCGTCGTCAATCCAGCAGTGGGGCGGCCGTACACAACCAGAATGCCCACAGCAATGGTTAATGCCACACACCACACAACCTCACGAGCGGGCATGCGGCGGCGTGAATACCAGGCCGCGAGTGGCAGCGTGAACATGAGGGAAAGGACAAGGATGGGCTGCACGATGAGCAACGCGCCGAAGTGAAGCGCGAGGAGCTGCAGGGCGTAGGCGACGACGGCAGCGGCCGTGCCGATCCACCAGAGAGGGGTTCGTAGTGCGGTGCGCATCACACTGGTGGAGCTGGCATCCAAAACGATACGGTGGCGTATGACTGTGCCCCAGGCAATGACCAGTGCCGAGGCCAGCGCAAAAGCAACGGCAACCACGTTAGAAAACATCGAGTCCACCCTACCTGGAATTAATGTGCGCCCAGTGTTTCGGTAGGGCCGGAAGAGCGGTAGTCTAAAAGCGTTGACTGCCGGCCTATAGGTATTGGGCGGTGAACAGGTATTGGCCCTCGCGAAAACGAAAGGTGGGACCGTCAGTGGCCCTAGTCGTACAGAAATACGGGGGATCCTCCCTCGAAAGCGCAGAGCGAATCCGCGCCGTCGCGGAGCGCATTGTGGCGACGAAAAAGCAGGGCCACGACGTCGTTGTCGTGTGCTCCGCCATGGGAGACACCACCGATGAGCTCCTTGACCTCGCCGCCCAAGTCAACCCCGTTCCGCCGCAGCGCGAAATGGACATGTTGCTGACTGCTGGTGAGCGTATCTCTAACGCGCTCGTTGCCATGGCGGTGGAGTCTCTCGGTGCGCAGGCTCAATCGTTCACCGGCTCCCAAGCCGGCGTGCTCACCACTGAGCGCCACGGTAATGCCCGGATCGTCGACGTCACCCCGGGCCGCCTTACGGAAGCGCTCGATAACGGCAAGATTTGTATTGTTGCTGGATTCCAGGGAGTCAATAAAGAATCCCGTGACGTCACCACCCTGGGCCGCGGTGGTTCGGACACCACTGCGGTCGCTCTGGCCGCGGCGCTCGGCGCCGACGTGTGCGAGATTTACTCGGACGTCGATGGTGTCTACACCGCTGACCCCCGCATCGTGCCTAATGCCCAGAAGCTAGAGAAGCTCTCCTTCGAGGAGATGCTGGAGCTGGCCGCAGTAGGCTCCAAGATTCTGGTTCTGCGCAGCGTCGAATACGCCCGCGCTTTTAACGTACCCCTGCGAGTTCGCTCGTCTTATTCAACCGACCCCGGCACGCTCATCGCCGGTTCAATGGAGGACATCCCCGTGGAAGAAGCAGTACTTACCGGCATCGCTACCGACCGCTCTGAGGCCAAGGTCACCGTCCTCGGCATCCCGGACCGCCCAGGGGAAGCTGCCAAGGTCTTCCGCGCTATTGCGGACGCGGAGATCAACATCGACATGGTTCTGCAAAACGTCTCCTCACTGGAGTCTGGTACTACCGACATCACCTTCACCTGCCCGCGCTCGGACGGCCCGAAGGCAATGGAGATCCTGGCCAATCTCAAGGAGGAGGGTCACTGGACTAACGTGCTTTACGACGACCAGGTGGGCAAGGTTTCCCTCGTCGGTGCCGGAATGAAGTCCCACCCAGGTGTCACCGCGGACTTTACCGAGGCGCTGCGTGACGCAGGCGTGAACATGGAACTCATCTCCACCTCTGAAATCCGTATCTCCGTGCTGACGCGCGAAGCAGACCTAGAGAAGGCCGCTGTGGCCCTGCACGAGAAGTTCCAGCTTGGCGGCGATGAAGTAGCCACCGTCTACGCTGGTACGGGACGCTAGCAAGGATTGCTGATAAGGATTAAGGAGTTAAGGTCATGACCACTGTTGCAGTAGTTGGCGCCACCGGACAGGTTGGCCGCGTGATGCGGTCCCTTCTGGAGGAGCGTAACTTCCCGGCTGACACGGTTCGCTTCTTCGCCTCTGCGCGCTCGGCAGGGCAGGAGCTCACCTTCCGTGAGGAGAAGGTCGTCGTGGAAGACTTGGCGGAGCAAACTGTAGAAAGCCTCGCCGGTATTGATATCGCGCTGTTCTCCGCGGGTGGTTCCACCTCCACGCAGTACGCACCGCTCTTCGCTGAGGCGGGTGCCACCGTGGTGGATAATTCTTCCGCGTGGCGCAAGGACCCGGACGTCCCCCTTATCGTCTCTGAGGTCAACCCGCAGGACAAGGACGCTGTGGTGAAGGGCATCATTGCGAACCCCAACTGCACCACGATGGCGATTATGCCGGTCACCAAGGCGCTTCACGACGTCTCCGGGCTCACCACCCTGCGCGTCGCCTCCTACCAGGCGGTATCTGGTTCCGGCCTGGCAGGTGTGGAAACGCTGGTGAAGCAGGTCGCCTCCATCGGTGATCGCAACGTGGAGCTGACGCACGATGGCTCCGTGCTTGAGGTTGAGCCGGACGAGCTCGGCCCCTACGTTGCCCCGATTGCCTACAACGCGGTGCCCCTGGCCGGCAACCTCGTGGACGATGGCACGGAGGAGACCGATGAGGAGCAGAAGCTGCGCAACGAGTCCCGCAAGATTCTGGGCCTGCCAGAGCTCAAGGTATCCGGTACCTGCGTGCGTATCCCGGTCTTCACTGGCCACACCATGGTGGTGCATGCGGAGTTTGAGCAGCCGATTACCCCGGAGCAGGCCCGCGAGGTGCTGTCCAACGCTGCAGGCGTCAAGGTCGTGGACGTTCCCACCCCACTCGCTGCAGCTGGTATCGACCTATCTCTGGTCGGCCGCATCCGCCAGGACCAGACCATCGCGGACAACAAGGGCCTCGTCTTTGTTGTCTCCGGCGATAACCTCCGCAAGGGCGCAGCCCTGAACACCATTCAGATTGCGGAGCTCTTGGTCTAAGGGCCGCATGTAGTAAAAGTCCGCCACCAGATAGCACTCTGGTGGCGGACTTTCGCTGGTTTTAAGGACCTTGGTCTTTAAGCCGGCCTTTAGTTCTTCGGAACCTCAGGCTTGGTGTGCTCCACGAAGGTCACGGACGGTTCCGGATCCTCGCGGTCATACTCAATCTCATCGTCAGCCTCAAGCTCCTCGTGAATCTCATCGGCGACGGTCTCGACGAACTCCTCGGTCTCCATGTTGGAGGCTGCAGCAAGCTTGCGTAGCTCGCGCTCGTTCTTCTTGGTGAAGTGCTCGCGCGGGTCTAGGCGGCGTTTGACCAAGGTGCGGGCGCGCACGCGGCGGTCAGACTCGGAGCTGATCTTGTCGCGCTGAGTAATCCAGGTGATGACCATGACGGCAATCATGAGCAGGCCAATCCAACCCAGAATCGGGTAGACGCTGGAGACCAACTGCTTGAAGCCCACGAAGGAGAGGACGAAACCGATGCCGCAGGCGCCAGCATAGACAGGGTAGAAGAGCTTCGGCTTCTTGCGGGTCAGGCGCTTGCCCATGGCGTAGAACATGCCGATGGCGGTATTGAAGACCATGCCGTAGATGATGAAGGTCATGAAGTAGCCGAGGATCGGGTTCACGTTGTTGATGAGCGTGAGAACCGGAAGGTCTTGACCGTTGACATCAGGTGCCACCATGTACAGCGAGACCACAAGAAGAGCCAGCAGAACCAAGTAAATGATGCCACCGAAGAAGCCGCCGATACCTACGGCGCGGTTATCCAAGATATTGCCGCCAATCACGATGGACATGGACACCGCACACATTACGTTGAGGCCGGTGTAGTTCAGCGCAGCGAGCCACCAGTTGTGGATGGGGGTTTCAACGTTGTCTACGGCGTAGGTATTGATCGAGGACCAGTCCACGTCCGTAGTGATGATGGTGTAACCGGTAGCCAGAACCACGAAGATAATGATGAAAGGCGTAATCGCGCCGATGACGGAGCTAACCTTGTCCACGTCGAGGAGGCCCACCAACAGGACGAGCACGAGCATAATCGCGCCGCCTACCCACACGGGAACACCGTCAAACTGCTGGTTAATGGTGGAGCCGCCGCCGGCGAACATGACGAAGCCGATGGAGAACAGTGTTGCTAGGGTGCCGTAGTCCAGCACGCGGGAAATGATGGGGCCACTAATCTTGTCGTAGACGGCAGTGTGCTCATCAGCCTGAAAGTAGGAACCCAGCTGCAGGATCGAAATACCTGTGATCAGCATGAGGGCTGCAGCAAGCACAACGCCCCACAGGCCCCAGTTGCCAAAGGCTACAAAGTACTGCATCGCTTCCTGGCCCGATGCAAAGCCGGCGCCGACGACGACGCCGATAAAGGCCATGGAAATGGCCACTGCGCGTTTCCACATTTGGTTTAGAGGTCTCTCAATCCCACACGCGCCGGGGGGTCGTCACAGAACTAAGTGTGGTGCGGGCGGTCGGAAGCCGCGCGGCCCGGTTCGACTATCGATTTGTCACGTGTGCCTCGTGAAACATTAGGCGTGGTCGACAGGTATTTGCCAGCTGAAACGGTGTTCGTATCGTGTGATGTGTGTGACAGCCCTGGCAAGTTAGCGGTGTCTGTGCAGGTGCCTACACTAAGCGCCGCAGATTATAACGGGTCAGTAACGATTATCCACGATGATCGATAAGGTCTTTTCGGGCGCGGGCAACCCGAGAGCGAATGGTGCCTACGCGCACGCCTGCGATTTTGGCAGCCTCTTCATAGGTATAGCCCAGCACTTGGGTGAGGATGAGGGCTTCGCGGCGGTCCTCCGGGAGGGCGTCGATAAGCGATCGTGCGTCGATCCACTCGCTCCACGTGCCTGAGTTCTCCGGGGTGGCTGCGAGCGCAGCGGCATCCTCGTATTCGGTAGCAGACTTGCGGGGCCGAGCCATGTCGTGGCGGATATTATCTACCCACACGCGGCGCGCGAGGGAGAGGAGCCATGTGCGCGCGGAGGAGCGCGCAGCAAAGCGAGGGAGCGCGCCGATGACGCGTAGGTAAGTCTCCTGGGTCAGGTCATCTGCAATATCGGCCCCGCCGAGGTGGGCGAGCAGACGCCAGACGTCATCCTGGGTGGATTTGATGAACTCCGTTAGGGCTGCGCGGTCGCCACGTCCCGCCTTGAGGGCGAGGTCGGTAACGCGCGCATCATCGCGCTCGGAGTGGACTTTCACCTCCCACAACTTACCAGTAGCGGTAGGCCACCTTATCTATCGCTGTGATCTCCTGCCGGAATTCTAAAAACTGTTGCGGAGGTCATTTTTCGGCGGTAGGCTATGAAACGTCCGAGATTGATAATAAACCTCAAATTATCAGCGAATCCAGGAGGCATTTTCCTTATGACTAACGCTTCGAACGAGTCCGCAGCAGACAAGGTTCTGGATAAGGGCCAGCGCGCCCCGGGTGGCCCGAACACTACCCGCCCGTCCGGCCAGCCGGTTGCTACCGAGAACACCAGCATCACCGTGGGCCAGAACGGCCCGGTTGTGCTCAATGACATCCACCTTATTGAGAAGCTCGCACACTTCAACCGCGAGCGCGTGCCGGAGCGTACCCCGCACGCAAAGGGCCACGGCGCTTTCGGCGAGCTGCACGTCACCGAAGACGTATCCGCCTACACCAAGGCCAAGCTCTTCCAGAAGGGCACCGTGACCCCGATGATGGGCCGTTTCTCCACCGTTGCTGGTGAGCAGGGCTCCCCGGATACCTGGCGTGACGTCCACGGCTTTGCACTCCGCTTCTACACCGAAGAGGGCAACTACGACATCGTGGGCAACAACACCCCGGTGTTCTTTATCCGTGATGGCATTAAGTTCCCGGACTTCATCCACTCCCAGAAGCGTCTGGGCACCAACGGCCTGCGTGATGCCGATATGCAGTGGGACTTCTGGACCCGTAACCCGGAGACCACCCACCAGGTGACCTACCTCATGGGTGACCGCGGTACCCCGAAGACCACCCGCCACCAGAACGGTTACGGCTCCCACACCTTCCAGTGGGTCAACGAGCAGGGCGACGCCTTCTGGGTCAAGTACCACTTCAAGACCCGCCAGGGCGTGGAGAACTTCACCGACGCTGAGGCAGCTGAGATTGCCGGCCAGAACGCCGACTACCACCGTGAGGACCTCTACAACGCTATTGAAGAGGGCAACTACCCAGTATGGGACGTCAAGGTTCAGATCATGCCGGTAGCAGAGGCTGAGGGCTACCGCTTCAACCCGTTCGACCTCACCAAGACTTGGTCCAAGAAGGACTACCCGCTGGTGGATGTCGGCTACTTCGTCCTCAACCGCAACCCGCGCAACTTCTTCGCACAGATTGAGCAGGTTGCCCTGGATCCGTCCAACATCGTCCCGGGCATTGGCCTGTCCCCGGACAAGATGCTGCAGGCGCGTGTCTTCGCTTACTCCGACCAGCAGCGCTACCGCATCGGACCGAACTACAAGCAGTTGCCGGTAAACCAGCCGCTCAACCAGGTCAACACCTACGAGCACGAGGGGCCGATGCAGTACCTGTTCAACGCCCCGGAGGATCCGGTGTACTCCCCGAACCGCCACGCTAAGGGCGGCGGCTACCTGGATGGAGACGAGAACCTGCGCTTCAAGGAGCAGGAGACCACCACCGCACCGGATCTCTACGTCAACCCGGACCCGGCCGGCATCGACCTGGTCCGCGCTCCGTACATCCACCACGCAGAGGACAACGACACCGTCCAGGCCACCGACCTGTACGAGAATGTCTACGACGATGGCGCCAAGGAGCGCTTGGCGGACAACATCACCAACGCAATGGCTGGTGTGTCCCCGGAGACCGAGGAGCGCGTCTACGCCTACTGGGATGCCGTTTCCCCGCAGCTGGGCAAGCGCGTGCGTGAGCTTTTCGCGGAGAAGAAGTAATTAACGCATACGCGTTAATTACGTAACCTCAGTAGCCCCGCTAGTTACCCGCCAGCACGGTACTAGCGGGGCTTTTCCGCGCGCCTGACCGCTTGTGCCCAGCGTGGGCGATAGTTTCTATATCATGACCTCACGCCTTGCCACTTCTGCTGATGACGACCGCCCAGTGGGCACCCGCTCGCTGCTGATTGCCGCCCTCCTCCTTGTGCCGCTCATCATCGGCGCAATCGTTGCCACTGCATCCGAGTGGCAGCCGGCGCAGGCCTGGTCACAGGAGCAGGCCGGTGCGCCCAGTGACGGCACGATTGATCCCGCTGAGCTTTATGACGTCGCCCGTGCACTCAGCGAAGCTAACGCCCAGGCCGGGTTTCTGGCCAACGGCACGCAGCAGCTTGCAGACGGCACAGGGCAGCTCAAGGACGGTGCCGGTGAGCTCGGTGGCGGAGTGGACCAGCTGGCAGGCGGCTCGCAGGAGCTCTACGACGGTCTTGTGCAGCTCCAGTCTGGCACCGCGCAGTTGGGCAATGGTGCCACTGAGCTTGCCGACGGCGTCGGCGGCGCCGTCGATCAGATCGTCGGCCTCGGCGTAGTCCGCGGCCAGATCCTAGAGGCCATCGACGGCACTGTTAAGGACCTCGACGGCAACAACTCCGCTGAAGCGAAGGAGATCCGCTCCCAGCTCGGTGACCTCCGCACGCAGGTGGAGAACTTCCAGTTTGACCAGTCCGTCCAAGACCAGCTCATCCAGCTCAAGGATGGTTCGCGTGAGTTGTCCAATCAGCTCGCCGTAAACGGCTACGCCTATCACGATGGTGTGTACCAGGCAACGGAGGGGGCGAAGCAGCTCAATGCCGGAATTGGCGAGCTCAACGCCAAGGTCGATGAGGCCCTCAAAGGCGTTGACGAGCTGGTGGCCGGTGCTGAAAAGGTCGACGGCATGGCCCAACAGAATAGGAACAAGGTCCAGGGTGCTCAGCGCGCCCTGCCTACCGTTGCTGGCCCTGGTGAGGCACAGGATGGTCCTTCGCAGTTGCTGAGCCCCATCGTGGCGATGTTGCTGGCGGCCCTCTCGGTCCTTGGCGGTGGAGTGCTGGGCGCACTACTGACTCGTGTTGAGCGTCGCCTTCTCGCCCTCATCGCGGGCGGGGTAGTTATCGGCGTGGTGGTTGGCCTCCTGACTTCCTTGCTGGCCACCGGTGTGACCGTTGCTGCTGTGGTGTGGGCGGCACTTGCGGCGCTGGGGGCTGGGGTGGCGTCGGCAAGCGCGGTGTATGCCCTCGTGCGCGGCCTAGGTCTTCCTGGCTGGGGCTTGGGAGTCCTGCTGGGGCTGGTCCAAGTGGGAATCGTGGGCTGGGCATGGAAAGCAGCCTCGACCGGCACGGACCTTAACACCGCGATGAGCGCGCTCGTGCACCTCTTTCCCATGCAGTGGGCAACCTCCGCCATCACTGTCGCGGGCAACGGGGGCAGCTCCCCGCAGCTTTTTGCCGCGATGGCGATTTTGGGGGTAATTATCGTCGTATCCGTCTGGGTTGTGGGGGCACCCGCTCGCCGTCGCAGCGAAGCAAAAGCCTAGCTCAGGGCCTCGCGTTATCGGCGCAGGCTGAGCGGGGCGCTGAGATACTACGATTTTGTTGATTTAGGTATCGCTGCGAGGGGAAATAGTGCTAGAGTTGGAATTGCTCACAAAGCCTACTTAGGGGGTAGGCAAACGGTTTCTCCAATCCGTTGTGAGTGATAGGGAATAGGGGCGACGCGGCTGCTGTAGGGGCACCGCGTCGTTTCCCGTTGTGGGGGTAAAATTGGCGGCACTGAATGCTGAAGAATTGGAGAATCACCGTGACTGACTCTCGCGATATCAAACCTTTTGCCGCCAGCCGTGGCCCCAAAGTAACGTCGGTCGACGCCATCGTCGGTGCGGCCATGGTGGGCGGTCTGCTGCTCGGGGGAATCGGCGCGGGTGCGAGCTTGGCGGCCTTCGATGCGCCTGAACGCTCCGACTACGTTATGCAGCCCGCGCAGCGTGAGGTGCAGGCTGACATCATGGACCCGGACGATGTGCTCACTCCGGAGGAGGAAGAGCGCATGCTTGGCGACGTCTCCCGCATCGCCGCCCCCCGACGTGGTCCAAGGGCTGCACTACATGGTCTTTGCTAAGAACAAAGAAAACGTCAACGACTCCGTGGAGGAGTACCTGCGTGATAATCACCCGGAGCTCATCGGCAAGGATAAGTTTGCTGATGGCCAGGTCTTCGTCGGCGTGGGCCTCGACCCGCGCCAGGCCTTCATCTTCGCGGGTGAGGACGTGGCCGGGCAGATGAAGCTGCGCAAAGGTGACGGCCATTTGGAGCGGTCCATCGAAGCCATTAAGCCGGGCGTGCGGGATGACAACATTCCTGCTGGTCTCTTTGCAGGTGCGGCGGCTGCTATCGACGTGGACCGTGCTGCGGATGCCCAGTACGAGAGTGCGAAGGATGGGCGCATTGGGGCGGCCTTTGGCCTCGGCGTGGCGGGCCTGGGCGTCGGTGGCGCGGGTATAGGCATCGTCGGCGGTACTCGTCGCAGCCGGCAGAAGAAGGCACAGCAGGCGCGTGAGGATTGGGATTTTGTGTCCCAGACCTATACCGACGTGGCACAGCGCCTTGAATCCATTGATATCCGCGCACACTCGCTGCAATCCGGCCTCGTGGATGAGCGTTTGCGTGAGGATTGGGAAGGGCTGCGCGATGACTTCCTAGCCCTTGACCGCACCGTCGGCTCCTTCATGTCCATGCCTGCGGATGCTCCCGACGAGCAGTTCCGCGAGCGCGCGGAGGAACTTGCTCATGCGCGTTTGCTGTGCGAGCGCGTTGATACGGCGGAGACCAACATTGAGAAATTGCACCGCATCGAAAACGCCGATGCTGATGCTCGCCGCTACGAGCTTTATGAGCTAGGCAAGGATTTGGCACAAGCGTCGTACGTTGCGTCCGATATTGATTCGCAGGCCGAGCAGCACGCCAAGGAGTTGGAAGACGCCGCCATGGTGCTGTCCAAGGAACCGAACCACCCGCAGTTTATGGAACGCTACCTCGATCTTCTTGACCGCACCGCGCTGCTGTCGGAGCATCTGCAAGCGCAGCTGCAGAAGCGCAACGAGGCCGACGAGCGTCCCGAACGCACGCACATTTACGATTCCAACTTCTTCGCCGGTGCCGGCTACCACGGCTACGTGCCGTTCTATACCGTGAGCACGTGGGACAGTGACGCTATCTCCGCGCGCGACTCTTCCTCCGGCAGCAGCGGCGGCGTCAACAGCGGGTTTAGCTCGGGCTTTTCCGGTTCGGGTGGTTCCTCTAGTTTCTAAAATCTCGTAGGTTTGTGTGTTGAATGCGCGCCGACTTTGATGATTGCTTCTGCTTCCGGTCGTATTGTTGCGGTTTGCGGCTACGGTCGCTGTGCACGTATGGCGGGGACTCGCGAATTGTCCTTTATCCATGCCGCGGCTTGAGGATTGATGAAGTCCGCTACCATTTGGATGGCGCTATCAACGGAGTCGAGATGTGCGCCTTCACGGGCTATATCGTGTTGTTGCACGATTGATTCATGATGAGAGCATCTATTTCTCATTGTGTAAACAACGGATACAAGTTCTTCGAATTCCTGTCTGCTGTCAGGAGTCTTCTCTAACGCCCTCTTTACCTGAGGCCAGATGCTTGCTTGGTAGTGGCTACTTAAGAGGAAGCGCCAGAAGTCGAAGCTGAGCTCAGCAATGATTTTTCCTGACGGCGCACCTTCTTCTCCGGCTCGTCTTTTCGCCTTACGGATGTTCTTCCTGGCTACATCGGTGAAGGGTATTCGAACGTCGTCAAACCATCGGTCACCGTATCGTCTGGCCAGGGCATTGTGAATGCAGTTTCGGAGGAGCACCTCAAGATGCTCAATGTCGGCGAGATAAGTCTTCGTGAGGTGAGTATTCCAAAGGTATAGCGCTTCTGGTCGGGGATGCTCGGCGTACCGGCTCATCCGTGCGGATGAAAACCATTGCGATAGCGGTACTGCGGTCGATCTTGGATTACTCATTTGCACATGCTATTCTCTATTTTGAAAGCCTCGGGACGATCCCTGCACTACAAAAGTAGGAGCAAATCGCCGAGGTTATTGATTTTTGGGGAAGTCAACTTCGGGTCAACGGCCGGACGGTCTGCCTAGAATTGGGGATTTATAGGCTCTGAACGGTTGCGTCAAGAAGGCGCGTTGCAAGCATATATCCGGCCATTTGGGCCCCTTAATCCGCTCGCGATAGCGGGTCAAGATGAAAACGACGAAAACCCGCAGTTTCCTGCGGGTTAGTGGTCGGGATAACAGGATTTGAACCTGCGACCTCTTCGTCCCGAACGAAGCGCGCTACCAAGCTGCGCCATATCCCGGTGTCTCGCTCTAAGCGGTACCGGATTACTTTAACGCACCCCGGGTCGAAAGGACAAAACGGCAGCGTGGCGGGTCTTTCTCAGGTGGCCTTAAAGGTCTTAGGTTGCTGAAGTGGACTTCTCTGTGATGCGCAACAGCGTGGCCGATGGGCGGCAGAAGACGCGGAAGGGAACGAACTTGGAGGTGCCTAGTCCGTTGGAGACATGCATATACATCGGCCCGAACCGGTGCAGTCCCTGGGCGCGGGCACGGTCGATACCACAGTTGGTCACGATGGAGCGCGAGCCCAACACCTTAAACGGCAGGCACAACTGGCCGCCGTGCGTATGCCCCGACAGGGAAAGCTGGTAGCCGTCAGCGGCGAACCTCTCCAAGACGCGGGGTTCCGGGGAGTGGAGCAGCGCTAGGGAAAGGTCAGCGTCTTCGTTCGGGGCGCCGGCGATTTCGGAGTAGTCATCCAAGTCATGATGCGGGTCGTCCACACCAGCGGCAGCGAGGCGGACGTCGCCCACCTTGAATTCCACGCGGGCTTGGTTGGCGTCGTGCCAGCCGTGCTCAAGGAATGCAGCACGCATGCCCTTCCAAGGCAAGTTCACATAGGACGGCGTGTTCTTTTTGCCAATCAAGTAGTTGAAAGGATTCGGGATGCGCGGTGCCCAGTAGTCATTGGTGCCGAAGCAGAACATACCCGGGCGGCTCAGCAGGGGGCCAAGGGCACGGAGGACGTCGGGAACGCCACCTTTGTCGGAGAGATTATCGCCGGTATTAACCACGAGGTGTGGGTCGAGGCGGTCGAGGTCCGATACCCACTCGATTTTGGCGCGCTGGCCCGGAATCATGTGGAGGTCGGAGACGTGTAGGATGCGGAATTCTGGCTCCTCGCGCAGCGTGCCGGGCTCCAGCAGAGGTAGCGTGTACTCCTTGAGCTCAAACTTGGTGAGCTCCGAGTGCGCCCACGCGGCAACACCCAGGCCTGCGGCGGCGAGTCCGCCAAGGATGGGAAAAATCTTCACCCTCCCCACCCTACCTGGGCGAGCTAGCGTAGATTGAAGGGCATGAGTGAGTTGAAAGAAACTATCCGCGCCGACCTCAAGACCTCGATGAAGGCCAAGGACAAGGCCCGCACGTCCGCCATCCGTTCCCTCCTGTCCGCCATTCAGGCGGAGGAAACCACCGGTTCCCGCCACGAGATCACCGATGAGGACGTACTCAAGGTCATCGCGCGCGAGATTAAGAAGCGCCGCGAGTCCGCTGAGGTATACGCCGAGAATGGCCGCCCGGAGTTGGCGGAGGCCGAGCTTGTCGACGTCCCCTTTTTCGAGGCCTACCAGCCCGAGCAGCTTGACGACGACTCCCTAAACGCCCTCGTCGCCGACGCAATTGCCGAGGTAGAAAAGGAGTCCGGCGAGCCGGTCACCATCAAGCAGATGGGCAACGTCATGAAGGTCGCCAACGCAAAGGCCGCTGGCCGCGCAGACGGCAAGCGCCTGTCCACCGCCGTGAAGGCTGCCCTGAACTAAGGGGGCTAAAGCCCGAAGAAATCCCGCACGTCGTTGGTGAAGCGGTCCACATCATCCTGGTTGATGAGGGGCTCCGGCTGTGCGGGCGGCTGGCCATCGCCACCGCCACCACCACCGCCGCCGTTGTCGGTGGGCGGCTGGTAATTGTAGGTGCCTGACGTGGAACTATCGTCTGAGGTGGTGGCCGAGGAGCCGTCGGAAAGCTGCAGCGTTACCTCCGCACCTTTCTTGGTGCCGGACGCGCCCGTGATGACGCGCACCACCTTGCCGTAACCCACACCAGGGGCGGCCACTTCCGTGGTTTTTACCGTGTAGCCGGCCTTCTCCAATGCGGCGCGGGCTTGGCTTTCGGACTTGCCCTTGAGGTCGTCGATAAGCGGCGAGACCGTACCCGAATCATAGGCGCGGTCATAATCCGGTACCGTGCCTTGTGCGGCCTCCGGCACGCGCACCGCCATGGTGTAGAACGTCGCCGCCGGCTCAAGGCCACCGAAGAGGTTGCCGCTCCCGCATTGACGCACCGGGCCGGTACACAGCGGGGTCGTTGTCGTGCCGTCGTTATAGATGTACGGCGCGGCCGCCACCGCCGAGTTGAAGCCCAGGAAAGCTGAGGACTGGTTGGATTCCGTGGTACCCGTCTTAGCCGCTGCCTGGCCGCGGAAGCCCGCCGCGCGTGCCGATGCCGACGCCGTGCCCTTCTCCGTATCGGCCGTCATGTTGTTCTCCAGCGCCTTAGCCACTTCCTTGCCCACCGCGCGCTCGCAGGGCGTGTGCTTGATGTAGACCTCGTTACCGTGGGCATCGGTAACTTCCTCGATGGGGTTCGGCTCGCACCACATGCCTTCCGACGCCACCGTGGCGCCCACATTAGACAGTTCCAGCGCATTGACCGCCGTGGGGCCCAAGGTGAAGGAACCCAGGTTGGATTCCTTGATGTGATCCGCAATGGAGGAGTTTCCGTCATAGCTGCCTGGGTCTTTATAGGAGCGCAGGCCTAGTTTCACGGCCATGTCCACCACCTGCTCCACGCCGAGCTGCTCGATGAGCTCGATGAAGGGGGTGTTGGGGGAGTAGGCCAACGTATCCTGCAGCGTCATCGTCGAGGCATAGTTGCCCGCATTCTCAACGCAATACTTATTCGGCGGACAGTTCTCCGCGCCGCCGAAACCAAGGCCTTCTGCTTCGTAGCGCTTCGGCACGGCGAGGCGGTCCTTGATGCCATAGCCCGATTCGAGCGCGGCCGCGGCCGTAAACAGCTTGAATACGGAACCTGCGCCATTGCCCACGAGTGAGTTCGGTTGCGGCAGCAGGGTCTCATTGTTCTCCAAATCCAGGCCGTAGGTGCGGGAAGACACCATGGCCAGGACCTTGCGCGAGTCAGTGCCGGGCTTGACGACGTTCATCACTTCCGCCACGCCCGCCGCATCCGGCGCGGTATGACTGCGCACCGCGTTTAGGGCCTGATCCTGCACATCGGGGTCGAGTGTGGTCTTGACGGTGAGGCCACCGCGAGCTAGGTGCTCACGGTCGATGCCTTTATCGGCGAGGTAGCTCAAGACATAATCGCAGAAGAATCCGCGGTCGCCGGCGCCGATGCAGCCGTTGGGCAAGGTAGCGGGGCTATCGAGCACGCCGAGAGGCTGCTGGGCAAAGTTATCGGCGTCCTCTTGGGAGAGGGAGCCGTTGTTGACCATGGCCTGCAGGACGACGTTGCGGCGGTCCCGCACGCCTTCCTCGTTGGTATAGGGATTGAGGTACTCGGAGGACTGCACCATGCCAGCCAACATGGCGGATTGTGGCACGGTGAGATGCGCGGCATCGGTGCCAAAGTAGGTACGGGCTGCCGCCTCCACGCCGAAAGAATGGTTACCGAAGGGAACGAGGTTGAGATAGTTCGTGAGGATCTCGTCCTTGGAAAGCTTTGCATCGATATCGGTGGCCATGCGCATCTCGCGCAGCTTGCGGGCCATGGATTGTTCAGTAGCAGCTTGGCGCTCTTCATCGGTAGTGGCGTTGACGAGCAGGAGGTAATTCTTCACGTACTGCTGATCAATGGTGGACGCGCCCTGGGAAACGCCACCTGCTGCCAAGTTGGTCCACAGTGCTCGGAAGTTTCCCTGCAGGTCCACGCCTTCGTGCTCGTAGAAGCGGCGGTCCTCGATGGCCACCATGGCCTGCTTCATGGCATCCGAAATCTCATCGGGTTGCACCGAATGGCGGCGCTGCTCATAGATATAGGCCAAGGTGTTGCCTTTAGCGTCCAGGATGGTGCTCACGCCCGGGGTATCGCCGTCGGTGAGATCCTGAATATCCGATTGCATCGTTTCGTTGGTCCTGGCTACGGCCACACCGCTCACACCTGCGATGGGGGCTAGTGCGAGGGCAATGAGGAGGCCCACCAGTACTGTGGAGAGAACGAGCTTTCCCAGGGATTTGATGACAGTCACCCTCCACACACTACGTGCTTCGAGGCTGATCCGGGAGACCCCCCTAAAGTGTGACCTATTAGACAGGCATATCGGTTAGTGAATAGACTAACGGTGAGTACATAATATTCCGCCATATTGAGGGTTATTCACTTTTATGAGGTGGGATGGGAGCTTGGAAGGAGTTACCTAGCCATGGCAGTCAGTGTAAAAGGTGCAGGACGGTCCGCAATGGTAAAGAATGCCTCTTCGACCACCGAACGTGGTGAGTGGGTTACCCAAGCCAAGTGTCGCAACGGCGACCCGGATGCCCTGTTTGTACGCGGCGCGGAACAGCGCAAGGCCGCAGTTATTTGCCGTCACTGCCCGGTGCTCAACGAATGCCGTGCGGACGCCCTGGATAATCGCGTCGAATTTGGCGTGTGGGGAGGCCTGACGGAACGTCAGCGCCGCGCTCTTCTGCGCAAGAATCCGCACATCACCAGCTGGGCACACTACCTTGCAGAAGGCGGCGAATTAGTCGGGATTTAAGCGCCGGAGTTTAGTAGCATGGAACCCATGACTAAATGGGAATATGCCACCGCGCCGGTTCTTACTCACGCAACCAAGCAAATCCTGGATTCCTGGGGTGAAGACGGCTGGGAGCTCGTCACTATCACCCCGGGTATGAACCCGGAAAACGTGGTTGCTTACTTCAAGCGCCCGCTGGAGGAATCCTAAATGACCGCGCGCGCACGTCTGGAAGAGCTCGGTTTCGAGCTTCCGTCCGTTGCCGCTCCGCTCGCATCGTATGTCCCTGCCACCCGTGTGGGTGGCCAGGTGTGGACTTCTGGCCAGCTGCCCGTCGTTGACGGCGAGCTGCCCGCCACCGGAAAGGTGGGCGCGGAAGTTTCCGTAGAACGAGCCCAGGAGCTGGCACGCACCGCAGCCCTCAACGCACTCGCGGCCATTGATGCCGAAGCGGGCTTGGACAACATCACCCGCGTGGTGAAGGTCGTGGGCTTCGTCGCCTCGGATCCTTCCTTCACTGAGCAGGCCGCGGTTATTGATGGTGCCTCGGAATTCTTGGGGGAGCTCTTTGATGAGGCCGGTGTGCATGCACGGTCTGCCGTGGGAGTGACGGTGCTGCCGAAGGATTCTCCCGTTGAGATCGAAGTCATCGTAGAAATCGCTGAGTAATCGGATAGGGTTAGAACCATGGAGCATCCTGCATATAGCCAATTGCGTCCCGTGAGCAAGTCCGTCGGTGTCGTGCTGTGTGACAACCCCAGCTACACCGCCCTGGAAGGAACCAACACGTGGATCATCCGTGCGGGGGAGGATTCCCGCGCCATTGTTGTTGATCCGGGCCCCGAAGATGAGGGCCACCTCAACGTCGTCACCGCGAAGGCGGGTGAGGTTGCGCTGATCCTCCTGACCCACCGTCACGATGACCACGCGTCGGGTGCACAGCGCCTGCGCCAGCTTACTGGCGCTCCGATCCGCGCTTTCGATCCGAACTACTGCAATGGGGCCGACGCGCTTGTCGACGGTGAAGTGATCGACATCGACGGCGTCACCCCCCAGCTCGAGGTAGTCCACACCCCGGGCCACACCGCTGATTCCACCTGTTTCTTCGTGTGGTCCGACGAGGCTAAGAACTCCACCCTGGAGGGCATCCTCACCGGTGATACCATGGCTGGCCGCCACACCGTCTTGCTTTCTGAAACCGATGGTGATTTGGGCGATTACCTCAAGACCTTGGATCTCTTGGAGGAGCGCGGCAAGAATGTTCCGCTGTTCCCGGGCCACGGTCCGGACTTGGAGGACACCTCCGCGTTTGCCCGCAAGTACATCGACCGCCGTCACCACCGCCTCAACCAGATCAAGGAAGTTCGCTCCCGCTTGGGTGAGGACGTTGACGTTAAGACGCTGGTGGATGAGATGTATGACGACGTCGACCCGGTCCTGCGCCACGCGGCTGAGCAGTCCACGCGCACCGCGTTGAAGTACCTCGACGCTGAGAAGTAACCCGAAAACCACGAAGTCCCCCGATATTCTCGGGGGACTTTTTCGTATGCAGTGAGGGGCGCGTTGAGCGCTCTCTCAGCGCGCCTTAGGCGGGCGCGCTCGAAGAGCACCACATGTTAGCGCGCGCGGCGGGCGAGGTGCTCGGTATCGACGATGAGCACCGACTTGCCCTCGAGGCGAATCCAGCCGCGGTGGGCGAAGGTAGCCAGGGCCTTGTTCACGGTCTCACGGGAAGCGCCGACCAGCTGGGCGATCTCTTCCTGGGTGAGGTCGTGGTTGACGCGCAGGGCGCCGCCTTCCTGGGAACCAAAGCGGTTGGCCAGCTGCAGCAGGGTCTTTGCCACGCGACCAGGCACGTCGGTGAAGATAAGGTCAGCCAGGTTAGCGTTGGTGCGGCGCAGGCGACGAGCCAGCACACGGAGGAGCTGCTGGGCAATCGCCGGGTGGTCAGCAACCCACTGCTTGAGCATCTCGGAGTTCATGGTTGCGGCGGTGACCTCGGTAACGCACACAGCGGAGGAGGTGCGCGGGCCCGGATCGAAGATGGACAGCTCGCCGAACATATCGGACGGGCCCATCACCGTCAGGAGGTTCTCGCGGCCGTCCGGGGCGTGGCGGGCAAGCTTAATCTTGCCCGAGGTGATGATGTAGAGACGGTCACCCGGCTCACCCTCATCGAAGATGGTGGTGCCGCGCGGGAAGCGGACAGTTTCCATCTGCTCAATCAGGTTCTGAACTGCCACTGGGTCAACGCCTTGGAAAATTCCAGCGCGGGAGAGGATGTCCTGTACGCCTTCCACTGTTACTCCTTAAAGCCTGCGCAGAGGATAGATTGATACACACGCAAGCAGGTTGTGTTGGTTGTTGACGCACCTGCTGTGGCAGTGCGTCAAGAGGCACTGTCCAATATCATACAGTGTAATTTGTCACCTTTTCCAGCAGCCTGAAAATAATCACACGCTATGAGAACTTATTTAGTTCTCGAAGGCAGTTGCCTCAAGCTTTTCCATCAAAATGGCAAAGAGCGCGAGGCCCAGCGGGACCAGCAGTACAAGCGAAATCATGTGTCCTACTGTACCTGGGCGCCAGTAGAATAAGGCACATGCCTCTCGACAGTCACCGCGACTCCATCCACACTGCTGAGCGCGCCGCCCACATCCGCGCTGCTCTCGCGGCGGAATACCCGGACGCTGACTGCGAGCTCAATTTTTCCAATGCCCTCGAGCTCCTTATCGCCACGGTGCTGTCGGCACAATGCACGGATGAACGCGTCAACCAGGTCACTCCACACCTTTTCGCGACCTATCCCACCGCCCCGGACTATGCAGCTGCCGACCGTGCAGAATTAGAAAGCATCCTGCGCCCGCTGGGCTTCCAGCGGGCAAAAGCCGGCCACCTCATCGGCATCGGGGAGAAACTCGTGGGCGAATTCGACGGCCAGGTTCCACGCGGCATTGATGAGCTCACTTCGCTTCCGGGCGTCGGCCGCAAAACCGCCCTCGTTGTGCGCGGCAACGCCTTTGGCTTGCCCGGCATCACCGTGGATACGCACGTCACACGACTAAGCCAGCGCCTTGGGCTTACCGCGGCGAAGACGCCGCGGGCGATTGAGAGGGACGTCGCCAAGCTCGTCCCCGAAGACGAGCAGACCGTGTTTTCTCACAGAGTCATCCTCCACGGCCGGCGCGTGTGCACTGCCCGCTCGCCGCGGTGCGGGGCCTGCGTCCTTGCCCCGTGGTGCCCGTCGCGGGGTTAAGGTGGAGCAATGAGCCAATACTCCCGGTGGCCTGGATATGTGAAGGCCAGCATCGTCGCCGTCATTATGCTGGCGGCGCTTGCGCTGGTTGGCGTGGTCAACCTCCTTGAGAACGATGAACCGGAAGTTGCCGTGCCGCAATCCCAGGAAGCGGACGTGGCCCCGCGTCCCAAGTGTCCGGAAGGCCCCATCGCCGGGGTAGATCTTCCGTGCCTGGGAGCTTCCAGCACGGCCGCAGCGAAGAATATTCAAATCGTCACCGTGTGGGCTTGGTGGTGCGAACCGTGCCGAACTGAGCTTCCCTTCTTCCAAGACATCGCGCGCTCGCACTCCACGTGGAATGTCGTCGGCGTGCACGCAGACCCGAACGCAGCAAACGGCGCGGCACTCCTTGATGATCTAGGCGTGGACATCCCCAGCTACCAGGATGAAAAGGGCACTTTTGCCGGCGAGCTTAGCCTGCCGGGCGTCATCCCCATCACGCTGGTGGTGCGCGATGGCCAGGTCGTGGAAAAGTTCGTCAAACCTTTCACGTCGGCTGAGGAGCTGGAAGAGGCCATCGATGAGGTGCTCAAGTGAGTCGCCTTCACCCTGCCCGTGCCCCTGAGTGGTTGCGTCCGGCGCTGGGCGTCGATACGCGCGCGGTGCAAGAGCGCCTTATCCGCCACGTGCGGCCGGCGAAACGTCGCCGTGAATCGGCGGTGTTGGTGCTGCTCAAAGGCGAGAGCTTCGAAGATGGCGAGGTACTGCTCACGCACCGTTCGCCGTCGTTGCGCTCCCACTCCGGCCAAATTGCGTTTCCCGGCGGGCGCAAGGACGAGGGGGACGCCTCGCTTGTCGACGCCGCCCTGCGCGAAGCCGAAGAAGAAACCGGCCTCGACCGCTCCACGGTCACACCTTTGGAACAGTGGGGCAAGCTGGACATCCGGGCGACCGGTAACACCGTAAGCCCAGTTTTGGCCTACTGGCATACTCCCGGCACTGTGTGGCCGGCCAGCCCTGCCGAGACCGATGATGTCTTCACCGTCCCGCTCCGGGAGCTGGCAGACCCGGCAAACCGCATCATGGTGGGGCACAGCCGCTGGAAAGGCCCTGCTTTCCGGTCGCGCGGCTACCTGGTGTGGGGCTTTACTGCGGGGGTGCTGTCAGGATTGATGGATCATGCAGGCTGGTCCGTAGAGTGGGATAAAAATAAGGTCCATGATCTGCGTGAATCACTCACTCGCTCACTCAATAATGAGAAGATGGGTTAGTTCTGCTGCCTTTGAGTGAAAGTGTTCTCTGTGTCCCTAGCTGTTGACATCGCCATTGTGATTGCCGTGCTCCTCGCCGTGCGCGTGGGCTGGCGTCAGGGTGCGCTGACCGCAGTGCTTGCAGCGGTAGGTGTCATTGCAGGCCTAGTGCTGGGAACAGTCGCCGCCCCAGCGGCGATGCAGCTGGCGGACCAGCCAGCAGTGCGGTTCCTGCTGGCTGTCGGCGTGCTTATTCTCTTGGTGGGGCTGGGGCAGTTGGTGGGGGCGTCGCTAGGCGCGGCGTTGCGGGACCGTATGCGCACGCGCTCGGGTCAACGCGTGGATTCTTCCATCGGTGCGGTCTTCCAGTCCGTGGCGGCGGTTGTGGTGATTTGGCTGGTGTCCCTGCCGTTGGCCTCCAACCTGGGTGGGCAGCCAGGCCAGGCGCTGCGTGAATCGCGAATTCTCAGCGGCCTTAACGCCGCAGCTCCTGACCGTTTAGCCTCATTGCCGAATGGTCTGGCGGCCATGCTCAACGATTCCGGCCTTCCGCCTTTGGTGTCGCCGTGGGAGCGATCCGGCGCGGACGTTGAGGTGGAAGCACCTGAAATAGAGATTGGGGACCCGGAGCTGCTGGAGCGCGTCCGGCCTTCTGTCATCCACGTGTTGGGTGACGCTGAGGCTTGCTCGCGGCGCCTTATGGGCTCGGGTTTTGTAACGGAGCCGGATTACGTCATCACGAATGCGCATGTTGTGGCCGGTACGGATAAGGTGCGCCTCGATACGGTGCTGGGGCTGAAGGAAGCGGACGTGGTGTATTACAACTCGGACGTGGACATTGCTGTGCTGCATAGCCCGGGCCTAGGTTTGGATCCCCTGCCGTGGGCAGAGGATGTTGCGGTGACCGGCGATGATGCCATTGTCTTGGGCTTCCCCCAGTCGGGTCCGTTCAGCGCGGAGACCGCGCGTATTCGGGATCGCCTCACTATTGCCGGGCCGGACATTTACTCCACCGGCCGCGTGGAGCGCGACGCCTACACCGTGCGCGGTAACATCCGGCAGGGCAATTCCGGTGGTCCCATGATTACCCCGGAGGGCCAGGTGCTGGGCGTGGTCTTTGGTGCGTCCGTGGAGGATTCCGACACCGGCTATGCACTTACCGCGGACGAGGTGCGCGGCCACATTGGTGACGTCACTATGCTTGCCGACGCCACCCCCACCGGCTCCTGCGTCGGCTAACTGTTGCGCGCTTACTTAAGGTGTTTTAGTCTTTGGCGCATGGGGGTATTAGAAACCTACTTCCACTACCGCAACTCGGGGATCGCGCTAGTGGAACAAGCATCCAGCTCACCCGATGAGCTCCGCGCGCTCGGCGCCGACCCAGCCGATGCCGCAGAACTCGCGCACCTTCATCGCATCTACTTCGGGCAGACTCGCTTCACTGGCAAACAGCGCAAAGCACGTGCCGCCGCGGTGGCACAAAAGCATGGCCTAGCCACTCTCACCCTGATTGAGTCCTACACCACCAAAGTCAACAAAGACCTCGACGCGTGGAACCTACGCATAAAACTTGCCGGAACACCTGCCCACAAAATCCGCCAGGTAGCCACCAAGCGTTTAAAGGAGCTTCGTGCCAAACGCGAAGCTAAACCCGGAGTCCGCTTCACCTACCGGTCCAAAGGACCGAACTCCATCACCATCACCGACACTCCAACCGTCATCGCCGACATCCGCGGAACCCTCGAATCCGTCAACAAAACAAACCTGCTTGACGCTGCCCGCACCGTCATTGTCACCGGCGGTATCGGCACCAAACCTGCCGTACATGCCCAAGTCGTAGTCACCCTCAACGAGCTCGACCAAATTATTAACGGTGATGGGGAGGAAATAGAACTTAACCTCACCAACGGCGCACGCATGACAGGCGCAGACTTCTTGGCCTACAAGTTTGCCGAGATTGGCTACGCCACCATCATCCACCCCCTTGAAGGGCCCATTAACTCTTATAGGATTCAACGGCATGCCAGCTGGAAGCAACGCATCAGCCTGTGCGCCGAAACCCAAACCTGCTCACGCGACGGCTGCAACAAACCCGCAGACTACTGCCAAGTCCACCACCTCATCCCCTGGCAGGCAGGAGGATTCACCAACATTAAAAACCTCACCTTCCTGTGCGCCTACCACAACGGTATTAACGATGATGACCCGAAACGGCCCACAGGCAGGGGCTACATGTTCCGGTTGAATACCGGGGTGAGCTACATCCCGCCCTGGGGTGTGCCAATTACCGCCATGCCCGAATACCAAGAAGCGATAGCCAGACTCGCCGCCGAACAAACAGGACAAGCCACAGGCCAGCCACCCGACCCACCGCCAGGAACAGGCCAGCCGCCCGCCCCACCGCCGCGTGCAGGCTAAACGCCCGCGATGAGGCAACGCGAGCGCCGGAACGCCTAACCACGCGCCCGCGCCGAAACCCGCGAACCACACCACGGTTAGCGGGCACATCGGCGATCCCACAGCTAGTGGAGGCAAGCGCCGAGACGGCGAAACCCGCCGACCAGAGGAGGTTGGCGGGTTGGGAGGCGTCGCTAAGCGCAGGCTAGTGGCCGGTACCGATTTCCAGGTGCATACCCGGAACCGAATTGATGAGGTTGCGGGTGTAGTCCTGCTGGGCGTTGTCGAAGATGTCGTCGGCAGTGCCCTGCTCGACGGCCTGGCCCTTCTTCATGACCACGATGTCATCGGCAGTCTGGCGGACCACCGCGAGGTCGTGGGTGATGAAGAGGTAGGAGAGGCTGAGCTCGGACTGAAGCTCGGCCAGCAGCTGGATGATCTGGTTCTGCACCAACACGTCGAGGGCGGAGACGGCCTCATCGAGGACGATGACCTCCGGCTTCAACGCCAACGCGCGGGCAATGGCGATGCGCTGGCGCTGACCGCCGGACAGCTCGTTGGGGTAGCGGCGCATAGCCGAGCGTGGCATGGAGACCATGTCGAGAAGCTCGGCCACGCGGGCCTCGCGTTCCTTGCGGGAACCAACCTTGTGCAGCGCGAGGGGTTCTTCGATGCACTTATAGATCGAGTACATCGGGTCCAGCGAGCCATACGGGTTTTGGAAGACCACCTGCATCTTACGACGCAGGTTAAACAATTCCTTCTTCGACAACGTCGAAGTATCGCGACCTTCAAACTCAATGGTGCCGGAGGTCGGCTCCAAAAGACCCAACACCATGTTGGCCACCGTGGACTTGCCGGAACCAGACTCGCCCACCAAGGCCAAGGTGGTGCCTCGGCGGATGTCGAAGGAGACATCGTCCACGGCCTTTAGATGCTTCTTCTCACCGCGCTGGCCACGGATGTTGAACTCCTTGGTCAGGTTGCGCACCGAAATCACCGGTTCCGCAGTGCCTGGCGCTGCGGCATCAGAGGCGGTCGACTGCGCGGAGAGCGGAACAGCGGCACCCGGCTCCACCGCAGAAGTTTCGGCGCTGCTGAGGGCGCCGTCGGCGGCGTTGGCCTCGCCGGTCTTCAGCTCCTTCGCTTCCACGCCGGCCTCCTTGGCGGCGCGGATGCGGGAAGAGGCGAGGGAGGGGGCGGCGTCGACAAGCCGGCGCGTGTAGGGGTGCTGCGGGGAACGCAGAATCTCCCGCGAGGGGCCCGACTCCACGATGCGGCCTCGGTGCATGACGATGAGGTGCTCGGCGCGCTCGGCGGCCAGACCTAGGTCGTGGGTAATGAAGAGCACCGCATTACCCAGCTCCTCAGTGAGGTGCTCCAAGTGATCCAGAATGGTCTTCTGTACCGTCACGTCAAGGGCGGAGGTGGGTTCATCGGCGATGAGCAGTTTAGGGCGCGCAGCCAAGCCAATGGCGATGAGCGCGCGCTGGCGCATACCGCCGGAGAACTCGTGGGGGTACTGCTTGGCGCGGCGTTCGGCGTCGGGAAGCCCGGCCTCCTCTAGGAGCTCGACGACGCGCTGATGGCGCTCGGAGCCCTCCACGACGTTGTTGGCCTTGAGGGATTCCTCGACCTGCGTGCCGATGCGCCACACCGGGTTGAGGTTGGACATCGGATCCTGCGGGACCAGGCCAATCTTGTTGCCGCGCAGCGCTTCGAATTGTTTGTTGTTGTAGTGGGTAATGTCCTCGCCTTCGAAGAGGATTTGGCCGCCGGTGACCTTGCCGGTTCCCGGCAAAAGCCCCAGGATGGACATCGCCGTGGTGGACTTACCCGAACCGGACTCGCCCACGATGGCCACGGACTGGCCAGGGTAAATGGACATGTTGACGCCACGCACGGCCTCCACCACGCCGGTCGACGTGGTGAAGGAGATCTGGACGTCCTTCATTTCAAGAAGTGGAGTAGTCATTAACGCTTCCTCGCCTTCGGATCGAGCGCGTCGCGGACGACGTCACCCATCATGATGAAGCTCAACACGGTCAGGCCCAAGGCACCCGCCGGGTAGAACAGAACTGCCGGGGCCACGCGCAGGGACGCCTGCGCGTCGGAGATGTCGCCGCCCCAGGACACGAACGTCGGCGGCAAACCGATGCCCAGGAAGGACAAGGTAGCTTCCGCCACGATGTAGGTACCCAGCGCCACCGTGGCGTAGGAAATGATGGGAGCAGCAGCGTTCGGCAGGATGTGGCTGAACAGGATGTGCCAGTTCGATGCGCCGATGGAGCGCGCGGACTGGACGAACTCCTCGTTCTTGATGGAGACCACCGCGCCGCGGGTAATACGGGCGATGGATACCCAGCCGAAGAGGCCGAGGACTAAGACCACCGTGATGATGGTGCGGTGCTCCTTGAACATCTGCATGACCACGATGGCGGCCAGCACCAGCGGGATGGCGAAGAAGATGTCCGTGATGCGGGACAGCACGGAGTCGATCCAGCCACCGAAGAAACCAGCGACGGCACCGATGAGGGAGCCTAGAACCACCACGAGGAGGGTGGTAAGAACGCCCACGGCTACCGACGCCCGCGCACCGTAAATGACGCGGGAGTAAATGTCGCAGCCTTGGCGGTTAAAGCCGAATGGGTGGCCGGGCTCAGCTGGGGCGAGGGATTTGGACAGCTCGCACAGGCGCGGGTCGGTATTGGTAAACAGACCTGGGACGACGGCCATGAGGATGGCCACGAGGATCATGACGGCCGCAATCCAAAACAGTGGGCGGCGGCGCAGGTAGCGCCAGGCCTCGCCCCACTGGGAGGAGGGCGCAGATTCGTCTTTGACGGCGTCGACTGCGCCGAGGCCCGTCTCGTCGGTTCCGGAAACGAAGTGCTCTTGGCCCGGGTAGGGGGTAGTTTTCTCGAAGTTAGGCATAGCGGATCCTCGGATCAAGTACGGCGTACAGGAGGTCAACGAGCAGGTTGGCGATGATGTAGATGATCACCAGGACCGTCGTAAAGGACACAATCGTGGTCGGCTCGCCGCGCAGGATGGCCTGGTACATGGTGCCACCGACGCCGTTGATACCGAAGATGCCCTCGGTGACAATCGCACCGGTCATGAGCGCACCAATGTCGGCACCGATGAAGGTGGCCACGGGAATCAGCGAGTTGCGCAGCACGTGGCGGCGGGTTACCGCACCGTTGGAGAGGCCTTTCGCGCGGGCGGTGCGCACGTAGTCAGCACGCAGGTTCTCTGCCACGGACTGGCGGGTCAAGCGGATGACATAGGCCAGCGAGAGGGCGCCGAGCACCATGGCTGGCATAAGCAGCGATTTCACCGAGGCGTTCGCGCCGACGGTTACCGGCAGCACACCCCACTTGATGCCCACGATGTACTGGAAGACAAAGCCGATGACGAAGGACGGCACGGCGATGACCAGCAGGGAAATGACCAGCACGGTGGAGTCGAAGAAGCCGCCGCGGCGCATACCGGCGACAACGCCGAAGAAGATGCCGAAGACAGCCTCGAAGATGATGGCCATGACGGTGAGTTTGACGGTGACCGGGAAGGCGTTTGCCATCACTTGGGTCACGGGCACGCCGGAGAAGGTCGTGCCGAAGTCCAGCATGAAGATGCCCTTGATATAGAGCAGGTATTGGATGATGAACGGCTTGTCGAGGTTGTATTCGGCCTCGATGCGGGCGCGGGCAGCCTCGGTAAGGCCGCGGTCACCGCCAAGGGCTTCGACGGGGTCGCCGGGCATCAAGAAGACGAGCGCGTAGATGAGCAGGGTGGCTCCGAAGAACACCGGAATCATCTGGAGCACTCGGCGCCCGATATAGCGCAACATAGTGTGGTCCTTTACTCGTTTGTGGGCAGGTGCTTGTCGACGCCCTGTTAACAGGCGCCCACGTAGCTCATAAGGATTTTAGTGTGTGATCTAAGGTGGCGAGAAATCTATAGAGCGTTTCGAATCACACTTACGGGTAAAAACGTGGGGAGACCCCCGCTCCACCGAGGTTGCGGGGGTCAAGCGAAAAGCCTGGGTGAAGGCTTACTTCTTGGTGATGTTGTAGTACACCGGCTGGGACTTCCAGGAGAAGACGACGTTGTCGACGTTCTCGGAGTAGCCGCCGGTGGCGTTGGAGTACCACAGCGGGATGGCCGGCAGATCCTTGAACAGGACCTCTTGAGCCTCGATGTACTTCTTGTTGGCCTCGTCGTCGGAGTGGGCGGTCAGGGCTTCGTCGAGAGCCTTGTCAAAGTCCGAGTTAGCGTAGTCGCCGTCGTTGGAGGAACCGCCAGTCTTGTAGAGGGGGGCAAGGAAGTTGCCCTGGCTCGGGATGTCTGCCTGCCAGCCGGTACGGAAGGCGGTCTTGATGGTGCGGTTGGTGACCTCATCGCGCAGGGACTTGAAATCCGGGTACGGAGCGCCGACCGCTTCGATGCCGAGGGCGTTCTTAACAGAGTTGGTGGTGGCGTCTACCCAGCTCTTGTGGCCGCCGTCGGAGTTGTAGGCGATCTCCAGGGACGGGTTATCCCACTTGTTGATCTTGTCTGCCTCTTCCCACAGCTTCTTGGCCTTCTCCGGGTCATACTTCAGGACCTCGTTGCCCTTGATGTCCTCGGTGTAGCCCGGCAGAACCGGGGAGGTGAAGTCCTTGGCCGGGGTGCGAGTGCCCTTGAAGATGGTCTCGGTGATCTCCTCGCGGTTAATCGCATGGGAGATGGCCTGGCGGCGCAGGGCGCCTTCCTCACCGGAGAAGTGCTCGAGGTTCTCACCCAGGGTGAAGGACTGGAATACGGCGGTGGGCTGGTTTACTGCGCGCTCGCCGAGGTCTGCCTCGTAAACGTCGAAGGCGGAGTCCGGAACGGCGTCGAGAACGTCGAGGTTACCGGAGAGCAGGTCGGCGTAGGCAGCGTCCTGGGAGGCGTAGAAGACGAACTTGATGCCGTCATTCTGCGGGGTCTGTCCACCCTTGTATTCCTCATTTGGAACGACGGTAGCGTCCTGGTTGTGGTTCCACTCGGACAGCTTGTACGGGCCATTGGTGATCGGGTTCTGGCCGTAGGCGTCCATGTCGTCGTATGCAGACTCGTGGAGCGGGTAGAACGCGGAGTAGCCCAGCTGTGCCGGGAAGTCCTGCTCTGGGCTGTTCAGGGCGATGGTAAAGGTGAGGTCGTCGACGACCTTGAGGCCCTCCAGCTTCTCGACGCCCTCCTTAAAGCCCTTGATGTTGGAGAAGAAGGACGCGTTGAGCTGATCGTTAGCTACGGCGTAGTTCCACGCATCAACGAAGCTGTTCGCGGTGACCGGGGAGCCGTCGGAGAAGGTGGACTCCTTGAGCTTGACGGTGAACTCGGTGTTGTCATCATTCGGCTCGATAGACTCAGCTAGCTCGTTCTGAGCTTCACCGTCACCGTCGTAGTAGACGAGGCCGGAGTAGAGAGAGCCAACGATGCGGCCGCCGCCGGTCTCATTGGTGTTGGCCGGAATCAGCGGGTTCTGCGGCTCGGAGCCGTTCACAACAATGATTCCGTCGCCGGAACCGGATGCAGCGGTGGAGCCGGAGTCGGAATCGCCGCCACAAGCCGCGAGGGTAAGCGGCAGGGTAGCGGCGGAAACAACGGCAAGCGTCTTCTTGAGCGTCATGTGGGTCTTAGACCTCCGTGGTGCGAAAGATGTAGAAAACCTGTGGTTTGGTTTGTTATGAAGCTACCGTGTGTCGTGACTTACATACAAGAAATCGGAAAATATGTCCTGTGATGAAAGCTATAGTTTGCTAGGTATTCGTCGCCGACCTGCGTTTTCCTCGAAGAATAAAAATGTGCCCCACCCCCTGTGTGGGGTAGGGCACTGAATTTCTATGTATGTTACGTACTTCGCATCCACTGGATGAGGGTCTGGGCGAACCCACGCGGGTTTTCCAGGAAGGGCAGATTCTTCGTTCCGGGAATCGTCGTGGCGGTAAAACTCCCGCGGCAACGCCTCGCCGCGCGTCGGGCCACCGGCCGCCACAGCAGCTGATCAGCATGGATGAACAACACCGGCGCGGCAACCGTAAGGTCGAGCCAACTCAACGGCACGACGGCCGTGCGCAGCCGGTGATTCCACAAAATGCCGCGACGCACATTGCCAATCTGGGAAGCGGCAATGCGCAAGCGCAGAGATTCCTCGCGTGCGTCTTCGCTGAAGGAACCCAGTGCATCGAGATCCATTTCCCTCCGGTAGGCAGATTCGCGCATCAGCAACCGCGGCGTGCGCAGCCAACCCATGCGGCACAACGTGGCGCGCAGGAGTACCCACCCAAAATCCCACGGGCGGGCAGCAATCGCGCGACGCAGGTCAGCCGGGTGTGCAGCGGAGACAGACACCAGTCCCCGGACACGCTCGGGGCGCTCCGTCGCCAGCGCCCACGCCACCGCACCACCGGTATCAGCACCAACGAGGAAAGCATCGTCATGGCCCAGCGCCCGGATGGCCCCACTGACGTCACCCACCGCGACACGAATATCTTGCCCAGGTTCCAGTGGAGGCTTATCCGACAGTCCGAAGCCGCGCATGTCGAGGGCGGCGACGTGGAAGCCGGCGTCGGCAAGCACTGCGATGACATCCCGAAAGTCGAACCATCCGCCAAAGGAGCCATGCAACAGCACCACGAGGGGATTGTCCGGGTTGCCGGCAGTCGCGGCGTGGAGGCGGATGCCGCGCGTGTGGAGGAACTCGTGCTCAAAGGGGCCGTCGAGCTCCACCACGGACGGGGACAGGGACGTCATTGCTGCAGGCCTTTCAATAGACGAAATCCGCCCCTCGGGGGACGAGGGGCGGGGGTAAAGGGGGAAAGCGAAAGGACCCTAAAATTTAGGTGTAGAGGCCGCGTTCGATGGACTTCTCAGCTCGGCCCGGGACCAGCTTCTTGAGTTCCTTCGTGGACTCAATGGTCTTCTCCGGTGCCTTGACCTGCTTGACCTGCTTGAAACCGATAAAGGCCACAATGGCGGCGATGACCACCATGATGAGGAAGACAATCAGGAACGCAGCCCAGCGGTCGAGCCAGACCGCCAGCAGCTCTGCCAGGAAGAAGAAAAAGAAGAAGGAGCTGTACAGCGCCACGGTGCCGGCGACGCCGAACATGCCCGCGCCGATGCCGCCCTTCTTGGCGGAGGCGGCGAGCTCGGTCTTAGCCAGCTCCACCTCGGAGCGCACCAACTGGGACATCTGCTCGGTAGCGTTAGAGACCAGCTGGCCGATGGATGCTTCGCCGCGGCGGGAGGTATCGGCATCACTCAGGGGGATGCTGTCTACCTTCGGGGCGAACTGGTTGGACCCGTCAGTGAATAGTCCGTCGTTGCTCACGGTTAAAAACTCCTACTGTTTTGTCGCAATCTATATCGGCCATAGTAATGAACTTTTCAGAGTCCATGTGGTGCGGCCCGCATTTTTGGGTACGGCGTTATTGTAATGGGTATGCCTAGTTCTGACCTGCTGACCCCGCTGATGGCCCTATCCGGGGTGGAGGAGAACGCGGCGGCGGCAGTCAGTGCTATCGCCCGCGTGCACCGCCGGCCCGCGGGGTTGCGCAAGTTTGAGGTGATTTCCTCGGAGTCCCTGCTGCGCGGGGCACGGGCGTGCGCGGCAATCGATGGCGCGTCGCTCGCGCTTGCCGACGTCCCCCCAACCGTCAGCGCCTACTCCCTCCTTGCCCCCGAAGTGCAAGCCACGACGGTGCGCACCTTCGCGCGGGCTCCGCTGCAGGTCTTGGCCCGAATCGACGTCGCTTCGGGCGGGCCTGGCCAGCCCACCCAGGAACCCGCGGTGGCCCAGGCGTTGGCGCAGCTCATCACGCATGGAGCTGGCGTGGACTATGACCGCTTGCTGCCGGTCGTGCTGCATGCGGAGATTGCCGCGCGCGAGCTTTTTGGGGAGCGCAGCACTGTCGTGGCGCTCGTTGCCGCGCGTACCGCAGCAATTCATACCGGCTTCGATCCGCGCGGCTTCGCCGTGCCGGAAACCTACCTCAACCGCCACCGCGCCGCGTATCGCTCGGCACTGTCCACCTATGACGAGGCCCCTGCTGAGCTGCTCTCGCTGCTACTTCAGGCCTGGACCGCCGGTGCGAAAGAAGCCGACGGTATTGCCCGCGCGGCTTAAGTCTTAGGCCTGCATTTATTTGTTGCGTTGGCGCGCGAACAGCACGCCACCGACGATGAGTGCCGCAATCCCCGCCAACACCGCCGTGCCAATCCCAAACTCGCGGGCGCTCGGCGGGGTAAAGAGCGGCACAGGGTCTTTAAACGTACGGGTCTCCCAGCCGTTATCTGCGGCATGTTTCTTCAGGAGCCGATCCGGGTTGACTGCCACCGGGTGCCCAACCTGCTTGAGCATCGGGATATCCGTGGCCGAATCCGAGTATGCGTAGGAAGTGTCTTTGTCCACACCAAGCTTCTGTGCCATGCGCTTTAGCGCCTCGGCCTTCGCGGCGCCTTTGCAGTAGAAAAGAATCTCCCCGGTAAACCGGCCATCTTCTTCCGCCAGTTCAGTGGCCACGACGTGTTCAATCCCCAACTCCTCGGCGATGGGCCTGACCAGCACGCTTGCCGACGCCGAAATGATCACCACCTCATGGCCCTTTTCGCGATGTGCAGCAATGAGATCGCGCGCCTCGGCATAAATAGTGGGGGTAACCACAGTGTGCATTGTTTCCACCGCGATGTCGTGGACCTTCTGTACCGACCAGCCGACCACCATGGCGGCAAGCTGATCCCGCGTGGCATCCATATGCTCGCTACTGTGCCCGGCAAGCATATAGCTCGCCTTGGCCAGCGATAACTGCAGCGCCTCAGTGTGGGTAATGAGCCCGTTGTGCATGAACTCCCGGCCAAAAGCGTAGGCCGAGGAGGTGGCGATGATGGTCTTGTCCAAGTCGAAGAACGCGGCCACGCGAGCGTTGCCGCTGGGCGTAGAAAAGTGTTCGGTCATGGAGTGCACCTTGCCGGTATCTGTGCGAGTTACAGTGCACATCGTAGCCTCTCAGCAGCAGAAATCGGGCGCGCAGCGACGTTCTTAAAAGATTCTCAAGGAATGTTGCCTCAAGCTGTTGTCATCTTTTCCTAGCCGTGCCATAATGTGTGGTGCAAGGCCCCGATATACAGTGCGGCCTGCCCCGGCGCACCCCCCGATGCCGGGTTACAGATGGCCCGCGCACACCCCCCCGAGGCGCGGGCCATCACCTATTTCTGCCGAAACGGCGGTTGCCCGTTTTCAAAGCCCCAAACTCATAGATCAAAGGGGTTAGGCCATAACACTCGCCGGTCGCAGCCTCAGCGCTTCGTTCGTGCGGCGCGCAGACCGTTCAAGATCACGATGACCTCGGCAACCTCGTGGACCAACACCACGGCCGCCAGGCCCAGCACGCCGGTGATCGCCAGTGGCATCAACACGATAATGATGGCCAGAGACAGCACGATGTTTTGGTTGATGATCCTGCTGCCTCGGCGGGCGTGCTGCAGCGCCTGCGGGATCAGCCGGAGGTCGTGGCCAGTGAAGGCGACGTCAGCGGACTCGATCGCGGCGTCAGAGCCGGTCGCTCCCATCGCAATGCCCACCGTCGCGCCCGCCAGTGCCGGCGCGTCGTTGATGCCGTCGCCGATCATCGCCGTCGGCGTCTTGGAGGAGAATTCGGCGACGATGCTTGCCTTGTCCTCCGGGCGCAGCTCGGCGCGCACGTCGTCGATTCCGGCGATTTCAGCCAACGCCCGGGCGGTACGAGTGTTGTCGCCGGTGAGCATGCTTACTTCCACATCGTTGGCGCGCAGGGTCTGCACGGCTTCGGGCACCTCGGGCCGCAGCTCGTCGCGGACGCCGATCGCTCCGGCGAGGGTGTCATCGACGGTGACCAGGACGCAGGTCTGGCCCTCGGACTCCATGCGCTCAACGTCCGCTTTCAGTGGCCCGGCGTCGATCCACCGGGGGCTGCCCACCAGCACGCGTCGACCTTCGACGGTGCCGCCGATGCCATGACCGGCTTCCTCACTGATGTCCAGGGCGGCAGGCGCTTCGGGCTCCGCTGCCACGATCGCCGCAGCGAGGGGGTGCGTCGATTGCTGCTCAACCGCCGCCGCGAAAGCAAGCACCTGCGCCCGATCGAATCCCTCTGCCGGGACCACTCCGGTAACCTCGGGCTGGTTGCGGGTAAGGGTTCCGGTCTTGTCCACTGCCAGGTGACGGATGCCGCCGAGTCGCTCGAACGCCGCGCCGGACTTGATGACCACGCCGAACTGGCTGGCCGCGCCGATCGCGGCCACGACCGTCAGCGGCACGGAGATTGCCAGCGCGCACGGCGACGCTGCGACCAGGACCACCAGCGCACGGGTGATCCACGTCTCTGGGTCACCCAGCAGCGAGCCGATCACGCCGACCAGCACCGCCAGGATCATCACCCCGGGCACTAGGGGTTGGGCAATCCGGTCGGCGATCCGGGCGCGGTCACCCTTTTCCGCCTGCGCCTGCTCGACGAGGTCCACGAGTGTGGTCAGCGAGTTGTCCGTTCCAGCTGCGGTCGTCTCGACCTCCAGCACACCGGCGGAGTTGATCGCTCCCGCGGGCACTTCGTCGCCGGGCGCAACCTCCTCCGGAATGGATTCTCCGGTGATCGCTGAGGTGTCAAGGCTGGAGCGCCCAGACCGAATGATGCCGTCCGTGGCGATCCGCTCTCCGGGGCGCACGAGCATCAGCTCGCCAACCACGAGGTCCTTCGCTGCGACCTTGACCGACGTGCCGTCGCGCAGCACCGTCGCGGTCTGCGGTACCAACTTCAACAGTGCCCGCAGTCCGCCCTGTGCCCGGTCCATTGCCTTGTCTTCCAGCGCCTCGGCGATCGAGTACAGGAACGCTAGCGCCGCGGCCTCTCCGACGTAACCGAGGATTACCGCGCCGACCGCGCTGATCGTCATCAGCAAACCAATGCCGAGCTTGCGCTTCGTAACAAGGTTCCGGATCGCGCCGGGCGCGAACGTATACGCCCCTAGCAGCAGGCCGACCCAGAACAGTACTGTCGCGGGTGTCTCTACCCCGGACCAGTCCAGCGCCAGGCCTATGCCGAGGGCTACGCCGGAGAAGATCGGCAGTAGCAACTCGGGGTCCTTCCACCATGGCCGATCGAGTTCTTCGATCTCTGTGGCGGGTTCGTGTGCGCATCCACACGCCGAGCTCATGCGTCCGCTCCCTTCTCGCCGCAGCCGAGCACCGAGCATTCAGGGTCGATGCACGGGGCGTTTTCGTCGACAGCCAATGTCGCGTTCACCAGCGCGTTGAGCGCTGCCGCGAGGTGCGGATCGGCGATCTCGTAGCGGGTCTTGCGGCCCTCCGGCTCGGCGACGACGATGCCACAGTCGCGCAAGCAGGTCAGGTGGTTCGAGACGTTCGAGCGGGTCAGGTCCAGGTCGCGCGAGAGCACAGCCGGGTAGCTCGGGCCGTCGAGTAGGGTCATTAGAATTCGGGAACGCGTCGGATCAGCCATGGCCCGGCCGAGCCGGTTCATGACGTCGAGGCGTGAAGCAATAGTCAGCATGTACTGAACTATACAGCGAGTGCTGAACTATATCAAAGTGTGAAGAACCCGCCGCTCGCTCTGTCGATACCGGCGACGGTCGTCAGCAGCCCGCGACAACCGCGGCAACCGGCAGGAACTGCCTACGTTTTGCGCATCGGCTAAGCTGCCTTTCCGCCGTATAAAGCGCAAAAAGGAGCAGTTGACGTGACAGATTCGTTGGGTGCGCAGAAGATCCGTCGCGCCGCGCTGATCCTCATCCCGGCCATCGCCGCGTTCAACCTGTCCGCAGCCAAGGAAGTGTGGGAGGCCTCCCGTGAGGAGTACGACTCCGTCGAGGACGCCTTCGCCGATGAAAGTGCGAAACTGCTAATCATTTCACACTCTAATTCTCACTTTGGAGGTTAATCGGCGAATAAGGGCAGGTAGTGAAAGTGCGAAATGTGATCGGCTTTCATTCGCAGATTGACACTTTGATTCTCAGTTTGGCGCAAAGTGGGAATCTCAGACTGCATCCGGGTAGTGCGCCAGGGCCGGGTGTCGGACGCAGCGTGCGACCCCGAATCTCTTCTTATGCTTCGTTTGGGGCTCTAGGTCGCCACCAGAGCCCCGAGTTTCACAGGGCATTTGTTGAAGAGCTAACTAAAGCAGCCGAAAAGTGCAGTTTCGGCATGAGTTATCCACAGGCAGCAAAGTGACCCTAGCGCCCGTGCGGTGCGCTCGCGCATGCTTCAGGCATGAGCACATTCCACCTTCTTATCGCCGTTGGAGACTCGGCCTTGCGAGCTGAAGCGGCCTCCACCGCTGCGGCCAGTACTGCTGAGGTCAGCACCGTTGAGGACCCGCGTGATTTCCCGCGCTACCTGCCCAAAGTAGATGCGGTCCTCGCGGATTCGCTGACGGCAGGCCTCGTGGAGGGCCACCCGCGGGTCTACTTTTTGACACCCGACCCAGGGCCTATCGACTATGAAGCGGCACTGCGCTGCCATGCTGCTGCGGCATTTATCCTTCCTGCGCAATCGAAGGAACTGTTAGCGGCCCTTGCCGCTGATACCCACCCCGAGACACAGGCGGCTGCCGCGGGGTTGACCATTGCGGTGACCGGATCCGCTGGTGGGGTGGGTGCTTCCACACTGGCGGCAGCGCTGGCGCGCCACGCTAGGGCGGCTTTGCTCGTCGATGCCGCGCCCTTGTCCGGTGGTCTCGACCTCCTGCTGGGAATGGAGAATAAACCCGGCGCACGCTGGCCGGACCTGGCAGCAGGAACGGGGACGGTGGACCCGGGTGACCTCGCTCGTGCTCTGCCCACCACGCCAGATGGCATCGCGGTGCTTGCAGCAGCACGTACCACCAGCGCCGGTGCCACCAAGCTCAGCGCCACGCGGCGCGCGGCGATACTGCAGGCAGCCTGCGCGCACCCAGGAGTCGTCGTGGTGGATTGCCCGCCGTGGGATGTTCCGGATGCCGCAGACCACGTCGTCGTGGTGACCGCGGCAGAAGTGCGGGCGGCTGCTGCATGCGCGGAGATCGTCGCTGAACTGCGGGCGCGGCCTAAGGACTGCTCCGTGGTGCTGCGGCATAGGCAGTGGTCGGGGATTGATAAGGGGGACGTCGCCAAGCTCACGCACGCTGACCCCGTTGCACAGCTTCCGACAGTGCGCGGCCTAACCCGCGCGGTGGAAACTGGCGGACTTCCGCAGCGCCTTCCGCGTCCGCTCGCCCGTGCCGCGCGGGATATTTGGGAGGCGGTGGCATGAGTCTTATCGATACGATGCGCACCATCGTGGCTACGGAGCCACAGCTTGCGCACGATGCGTCAGCGCTGGCCCGGCGGATTAGGGAAGAAGCCGGCGTCATTAGTGATGTCGACGTGTTCGATCTCTTACAGCGCCTTCGCCACGATTCCTTGGGGTTGGGATTACTGGAGCCGGTGCTGTCCCTGCCGGGGCTTACCGACGTCGTCGTCAACGGCCCCGACTCCTGCTTCGTGGACTGCGGCCACGGATTGCAGCCCAAGGAGGTCGGTTTTAGCGATGACGCAGAGGTCCGTCAGCTCGCAACACGGCTGGCAGCAGTTGCCGGTGTGCGGCTTGATGATGCGCAACCGTTTGCCGATGGCCGCCTAACCCGCCCCGACGGCACCCGCATTCGCCTCCATGCACTGTTGGCACCGCCCTCAGCAAGCGGGACGTGCATCAGCCTGCGCGTGCTGCGCCAAGCCCAGACGAGCCTGGCGCAGCTCGTGGCTAACGGCAGCATTGACTCGGGGGTGGAGGGGCTGCTGCGGGGGATCGTCGATAAGCGCGCGTCCTTCCTCGTCACCGGCGGTACCGGTTCGGGCAAGACGACGCTGCTTGCGGCACTTTTGGGCTGCGTGCCGGCGACCGAGCGTCTGCTCATTATTGAGGACACCCCGGAGCTTGCCCCGGCACATCCGCATGTGGTGACGCTGGTGTCGCGCCGGGCTAATGCAGAAGGTAGGGGTGAGATTTCGATGTCGCTCTTGTTGCGCCAGGCGCTGCGCATGCGTCCAGACCGCATTGTGGTGGGTGAAATCCGTGGCGCGGAGGTTGTCGAGCTGCTCGCCGCGCTCAACACCGGACACGATGGTGGCGCTGGCACGGTCCATGCCAACTCCGTCGATGAGGTACCTGCACGCATGGAAGCGCTGGCGGCACTTGGCGGGTTGGACCGGGTGGCTTTGCATTCGCAGCTGGCTGCCGCGGTGCACGTGGTACTGGGGATGGAGCGCGGCTCCGAAGGCCGGCGCTTGGCGCACATCGGTGTACTGGAGGGCAACCCCGTGCGACCCCGACTGGTGTGGACCGCTGATGGCGGGCCGCGCGCTGGGTTCGACGAGCTATGCGCGCGGATGGGAGTTCAGCCATGATGTGGCTATATCTCGCCGCTGCATGCCTGTTGTCCCCACCTGGGGCGGTGTCGCGCCTGGCAACACCGAAGGCGCGCTCGATGGCACCTGCTGTGCTTTTCGTCGGCGTGGGATGCTGTGTCTTCTTCGGCAGGCCCACCGTGGTGATAGCTGCCGGCTGCATCTTGGCCTGTGTGCTGTGGTTCGCTAATGATCTCGCCTCCGCCCGGCGTGAGCGCCGCGGTGCTAAGGCCCTAGCTTCCTATTTCGGCACGATTGCCGCGGAGCTGCGCGCTGGTTCTACTACTACGAATGCTTTGCGCCGCGGTACGGACTCGTTACCCGACACCACACCGGAGCACCTCCATAGCGCGCTAAGCACTGCAGCTGGCCTCGCCGCACAGGGCGGGTCACCGTCGGTTGCTCTCACCACGCCGGAACTGTCCCGTTTCGCTGCGCTGTTGAATGTCTCCGGCCACCACGGTGTTGCATTGGCTGACCTAATGGAACAGGCTCAAAGTCAGCTCGACACAGCCCAGCGCCACGCCCGGGAAACCGCCGCCTCCTTGCAGGGACCGCAAGCCACGGCAGTGGTCTTGGCGTGTCTTCCGGTGGCCGGAATCCTTATGGGTGGGGCCATGGGGGCGGATTCCCTGGGGTTCCTCGTGGGCGGTGGAGTGGGCGGCGTGCTTCTCGACGTCGGCGTGGCCCTCGTCTGCGCCGGCTTTTGCTGGTCACGCCTCATCCTGCGAAAGGCTGCGCAATGACTCCGACAACCTATGTTGCCACCGCACTTCTCGCCGCAGCATTGGCTGTTGCTACTGCTGCTCCCGCGGGCCGCGTAGGGGTGGGAGGGACACGCACACCACGGCCGAAAACTCCGCGCGATGGGCCCGACTACGGTCCACTCGATGCCGCGAGCGACTTGGAGCTTTTTGCCGCCTGCTTGGAGGCTGGCCTCTCTCCACGCACGGCTGTCGTGGCGGTGGCCGAAGCTTCCCCCACGTGGTCAGAGGCAGCCGCACTTATCGGAGTGGGAGTCCCGATGAGTAGCGCTTGGCAGGCCTTAGCCGCACAGAAGAACTTGGAGGAGCTCGTGCGTCTGGCGAAGCTTTCCGGGGACTCCGGTACAGCTATGGCTTCTGGGTGTCACCGCCTGGTGGCACAACTGCGCGCCGATGCTGCGGCGCAGGCAACCGCGAAGGCGGAGCGTGCTGGTGTGTTCATCGCCGCGCCGCTCGCCGTCTGTTTCTTACCCGCTTTCCTGGTCTTGGGACTGGTGCCCGTCATCATCAGTTTGGGCCAGCAACTTCTTTAAAAACACACCACACAACACCACACGAAAGATAGGTACAATCATGCAGAAAACACTCGATAACAAGGCAAAACTCCTTAATGAGGACGGGATGTCGACGATTGAGTATTCGACTTTGTCAATGACATGCCAGGTATGATGGGGGTATGACCACCCCCACGAAGCGGGCCGTAATCTATACCCGCATCTCAAAAGACCTACGTGATGGAAGCGGGGTAGACCGGCAAAAAGACGAGTGCCGAAAATACTGCGAAGCCCGCGACTATCTCATTGTCGACGTCCTGGAAGACAACGACATTTCAGCATTCGACCGAAAGAAAAAGCGGCCCGCCTATGAACAACTGCTCGACATGGCACGCCGCGGCGACATGGACGTCATCGTCGCATGGCACACAGACCGACTCTATCGACGAGTCGCAGACTTAAGCACCATCGTCGACGCATGCAACACCACCGGCGTCGACGTAGAAACAGTGCAGGGTGGGGAGCTCGACTTAAGTACCGCTAACGGCCGCATGATTGCACAGATTCTTGGATCAATCGCAGAGGGTGAAGTCGACCACATCGTTGAGCGAATACAAGCCGCACACGCCGACCGGGCGGCGCGCGGCCGGTACCGTGGCGGCCCGGTCTCGTTCGGTTTCAACACCGTCAAGGGGAAACCTGGCTACCTCGTTCACAACGCAAAAGAAGCTGAAGCGGTACGTGTCGGTATCGACGACGTGCTAGCTGGAAAGTCCCTCAACTCGATCGCACGCAAGTGGGTAGACATGGAGGTAGCGAGGGAAGGAGAATACGGCCCACTAACAGCGGCCAAAGTTCGCAGACGTCTATCCAGCCCGCGGGTGGCGGGCCTAGAGCCGTACAAGGGGCAGGTCTACCCCGCCACCACTTACGAGGCCATAGTCCCCGAGGATAAATGGCGCGCAGCCCTCGACGTTATGGCTAGCAATGAATCCCGCAACACCCGAGGCAGCGAACGAAAGTGGCTAGGCACCGGCATTTACCGTTGTGGACTATGTGGCGGGTACATGTTTGTCATCAACCGTAAGCGTGACAACGGCAAGCGCGTGCCCTCATACCATTGCCGCACATGTACGAAAGTGTCACGCAAAGTCGCCAACGTCGACGAGGTCGTCGTTGGTGCTGCTCTAAGGCACCTAAGCCGCCCGGAGAACCGTATACGTTTAGCCCGCAAAGATAACGAATCCGGTATCAACCTACAGTCACTACTCGACCGGAAACGAGGCGTTGAGGCACGCATGAACGAGCTCGCCGTACTACTGGCTGAAGGTGACCTAACGGCCGGTCAATTCCGCGCGGCCAACAACACCCTAAAAACCGAGCTACAGGGCCTAGATCGTCAACTTTCCCGTGTCCGTAGAACCTCCCCACTAGCTCAACTCATTGTTGAAGGTGAAAACTTGCAACGAACATGGGATAGTTTGGTGCCAGAACAGAAACATCAAGTAATCAACGCACTAATGAAGGTCACCATCATGCCTACCGGCTACGGACATTTCGACCCATCAAAAATCAAAATTGAATGGAAATAGCATGGCGCGAACACGACGAGCTGGAAAGGGCCGAAAGCGCAACATCCCCAAAATGTTCATTAAATGCGTATGTGGACAAGCATTAGGGCATGTGACTAAACCCCGCCGTAACGACGGATCACTCGTCGACCCGTTGTGGACGGTAGATGGCCTAATTATACGTGCTGGCTACAACAGCAACCGCGGCGACCAATACGAGCATGACCACAACAACCGCATTGCCACATACTCGTTTGACTGTGAGTTCACAGAGTACGGCGCCCCGCCCGTCGTTCAACGCCCAACCGACGAGGAACGAGCACAGTGGATTAAGAGCCAACAGAGACTCGCTCGTATCCGTCGCCGCCGCAGCCCCAATATCGAAATAGGCCCGCACCCAGATGATGGGCTGAACCCGTCCCGCTATGAGCAATCAGGGCGCACAGAACGCCCCCGCGACACCAAACGAGAAAACGAACGGTGCGGTAGGCACCATAGAATTAAGGCAGAGCGCATAGCTCAACGCTGGCACGAGCTGGCAGGCACGTCGTCGACCATGTCGCCACGTGAGGCAATGATTCAGGAGAAGTCAGCGTATGAATCTGCTAACTATCACTGGGAAATCACGCTATCCGACTAGTTTGCTACTATTCGGAACATAACTTAATCGCTCCCACCAAACACGGTGGTCGCAGCGGCGGGCAGCTTGGTAACCCGTTAAGAAGAAAACCAGCCGGTGGTGAGCCGGTAGTCCTTGAGTCCATACTCTTGTGGCTTGCAACTTTGGTGGCCCTCATCGTCCCCACCCTTAGCGGGGTGGGGACGGAGGGTCTATCAAAGGAGCTCAAAAAATGCTCACCGTAGACGAATACATCGATTCCGTCGTTGCTGAAGCCCCGCCGCTCGACGACGAAAAACGTAAGTTCATCACCGCTATTTTTCAGCAGGCGGTGGAAGAATGAACCACCGTGACACCGCGCAGCAATATCAGCGCCGCCATGCAGCGGCGTTGAGATTGCCACCCCTCGACAACGGCCACCGCGACCCGGCCACCAACCTCGACGAGCTGAAAACACCAAGCCTGCTCACAATCTGCGAACTGGCAGCAATGGGCGCCCCCGTCACCCGCGACATGCTCGTCGAAGCATGGCACAGCATGCCAGATGCCCGCCCCGTACTAGAGGCCGCCGCAAAAGCACAACAGGACGGGTGGCGATAGGCATGAAGTTTCTCACCCGCGACGAGATTGACGCTATCCCCGATCTGGAACCAATGATCGACGGCGTACTCGACAAGGGCACCGTCGTCATGCTGGCAGCACAACCCGGCGCCGGTAAATCGTTCCTAGCCCTAGATTGGGCATGCCGCTACGCCACCGGCACGCCCTGGCAAGGGCGCACCGTCGACCGCATGATGAAGTACTCAACCGGCAATTACGGGCCCGGCAAAGTGCTATACATCGCCGCTGAAGGCGCACGAGGCCTAAAGACACGACTAAAGGTGTGGGAAAACGCGTGGAAGACACGAGTACCGCAACACCAATTGCGCATGCTCGACCACCCGGTCAACCTAGGCAGTCATAACGAAGTCGCCATGCTAGCCGCCGCCATGGAAGACAACGGGCCTTTTGGCCTCGTCATCATCGACACCCTAGCCCGCTGCTCGTTCGGACTGGAAGAAAACAACGCCAACGAAATGGGCCGTGTCATCCAAGCGGCATACGCAATCCGCAACACCATGGGCCCCGACGGCACCGTGCTACTCATTCACCACCTAGGCAAAGGTGGCGTCGTGCGTGGCTCGTCTGCACTCATGGGTGGTGTTGACCTACTGCTACGCCTCGACAACCACGACGGCCACCTCGTCCTAGAAGACGAGAAACGCAAAGACGGCCGGCCGCTGAACCCCATGTCACTAAAGCTCGTCGAATCAGGGGAATCAATGACCGTACAAGCCGACACCTTCACCCCATCAGTGACCAACCCGCTCGTTGCTGAAATGACTGCAATAGCTGAGGTTCTGCCGTTGAGCCGCAATGAACTGAAATCAGCTACTCGTCTAAGTGACAAAGACCTGTACCACTACCTGGCACATGGCCTTAAGCACAACCTCATCGAGGAGATAAACGGGAAGCCGCCCCGCTACTCATTAGCAGGGGTTAATGGGAATTCTACTTTTAGCCCGTCCCAAGGCGCGTGGCGACCGCGTTGAGCCTCGCGTCCGCACGCTGGCGGGCTAAGCGTAGCATACACCACCAAATTCCACCCTAAAGGAGGGGGAACAATGATTCAGTACTCAGAACAGTGTCAGGCGCGCGTCACTGTTGACCATCGAAGAAAAGCTAAGTCAAAGATCCTGCTCAGAATAGGCCCAGCGGCCTTTTGGTTAACACCAAAAGAGGCCTATCAGCTGTCCAACAACCTCGTCGACGCAGCGGAGGTGCTGCACTATGCCCCTCGCTAATCCATGCCTCACATGTGGGGAACCAACGACCAACGGCACCCGGTGCTCAACGTGCGAATCGACGAACAGGTCAATGGAAATCAGGAATAGGCGCGCGGGTGGGCTATCTGCCCACCAGCGCGGCTATGACTCACGATGGACACGCCTATCACGACGAGCACGTGAGCTACAGCCGTTCTGCTCAGACTGTGGAGCCACCGACGACCTGGAATGCGACCACACACCCGAAGCATGGCAACGACGCAGTCGAGGCCTAGCGATACGCCTCGAAGACGTCGACGTTGTGTGTGGCCCCTGTAACCGACGACGAGGCGCGGCACGAGGCAAACACGTCAAACGCCACTCTAAGCCGTCGAAACCATCCCGCAGCCACTGGGGTACCAACCATGAACGTTAGGCGCTCACGCGGCCGCACAGGCCCCACGGGAGGGCTCCCCCGCGGGGCCGACGGAAGACCGAACGGGGACGGAGCTCTTCTTTTAGTTACACTCTCACTATTTGAGACAGGAAATCCCATAGAATGAGATTAGGGAGGTGATGAACAATGAAAGCAGGCCCTAAACCAGCCGCGATCAAAGAACCGCTGGACTGGCACCCGCGCTCTAAAGGTGTTGACCACTTTCGCATGTTCTGCAAAAAGTTTCTGAAGACACCACGGGGTGTAGGAGCCCGTGCCGCGTTTAGACCGCGGCCCTGGCAGTTGGACATGTGCGCTGAACTGTACCGGCCGGGCGGTGCACACACTCACGTGTGGGTATTGCCGCGCGGTAACGGTAAATCGGGTCTTGTTGCCGCGGTAGCACTTCACCATTTGTTTACGTTTGGGGAGGGTGCGCGTGTGCTCGTCGTGGCACAGAATGACCTATCCGCCCGCCGTTTGTTGGCTACAGCGCGGCGCATGGTGGAGCTCAACGACGACCTGCTCGACCGTTGTCAGGTGTACAAGGATCGTATCTATGTCCCCGGTAGTGATTCCGAACTGAAGGCGGTGGCTTCAGAGCAGACCGCCGTCGAAGGTGAAGACCTCACGCTGGCCATTATCGACGAGATTGGCTTTACAGAACGTGAGGTGTACGAGGCGGCACTGTTGTCGACAGGTAAGCGGCCGGGCTCGAAGGTTGTGGCGATTGGTACCCCGTCAACACCTCGTTGGAAGGATAAGGCCCCGTTGTGGGATCTCGTCGTGACGGGGCGCGCGGGTGACGAGGCGGTCCACCTCGTCGAGTACAGTGCCCCGGTCGACGCCCCGGTCGACGACGTGGAGGCGTGGAGGGTGGCGAACCCCGCGCTCGACGATTGGCTCGACGCTGATACTGTGCGCGCCATGCTTCCACCTAAGACGAGGGAGTCAGAGTTTAGGCGTGCTCGTCTAGGTCAATGGCTTAATCAGTCAGGGGAGTCGTTTCTGCCTGCTGAAGCGTGGAAGAAACAGGCGCGCCCCGGCGTGCGTATCCCGAAGGGCACGCCGGTGGTGCTAGCCCTCGACGGCTCGCAACGGTGGGACGCCACGGTGCTCGTCATGGCGTCTGTTTCAACGAAACCGCACCTAGAGATTGTGGGTTTTTGGTTTGGTGACCACGACCCAGATTTTGAGGTCTCCCACGCTGAAGTTGAGGCCCGTGTCCTGGAGCTGGCGCGCGATTACAACGTGCGGGAGTTCACCGCCGATCCGTTTGCGTGGCAGCGCACCCTACAGGTGCTTGCCGACGAGGGGTTAAAGGTCACGAAGTTCTCGCAGAACGCGGGGCGTATGTCGCCGGCGCTGGCAGATTTTCGTGGCGCGGTGCTCGACGGTCGTCTCACTCATGCCGACGACGTTGAGCTCAACCGCCATATTTTCGCCGCACAGATTGAAGATTCAGGCCGCGGTATGAAGCTGGCTAAACCATCGAAAAAGGAACATATCGACGCCGCCGTTGCCGCCGTGATGGCGTATTCGCGTGCGGATTGGTTAGGCGGGAAACGGCACCGTAAGAAAACACGAAGCTACAGGAGGTAGCCATGTCCACTCAGTCCCTACTAGCTCGACTCGACCAGGTTCAACCAACGATCCATATCCGCGATATGCACTACCGCGGCAAACAACCATTGCGTTACACCGTCTCAAAGGTTGATCCGGCCGTGATGGGGTACCGCGCAAACCTGGCTAAGGTAGCCGTTAACGCCCTGGCAGAGCGCATGCGCATTCACGACGTCACGGCCACGGTAAAGGGCCGTGACGTAACGGAGCGGGCTCGTCGCCTCGTCCGTGATTCAGATTTCCCCATGACGCTACAGTCGATCCTCGTCGACATGCTCGCAGTGGGTAGCGCTTACCTCATTGTGTGGACGGATCTCACTGGCCGCCCCGTTGTCACGGGGGAGTCCGCCGAGCAGGTTATCGTCGAGCGTCACCCGGTCACCCGTGCAGTGACCGCCGCGGTTAAGCGGTGGGAAGTGCACGACGAGATGGGGCGCCTGATTTCCGAGCACGTGATTAAGTACCTGCCGTACAAGGTGATCCACCTACGCCGCGACATTGTCGAAACTGAACTGAAGGTCGTCGAGGTCGTCGACAACCCGTTAGGTGTTGTCCCCGTCGTGCCATTGGTCAACGTGGAGCGGATTCACGACGACGTGGGCTATTCCGTCGTCGACGACCTGGCCCCGCTCGTTGACGCGCTGAACAAAATCATGGTCGACATGCTCACCGCTTCCGAGGCGGTGGCTCGTCCTAAGCGGTATGCCACCGGCGTCGAGCTGGACGACAAGGACACCGCGTGGACAGCCGACGAGTATGACGAGTATGACGAGGGATTCAACGCCGACGACCCGGTCGACAACGACGCCGGCGCCGACAGCGCCGACGACGTTGACGACGAGCACGTGCAGGCACCGTTTAAGGATTCAGACGACATGTGGATCACAGAGCAGGCTGAAGCAAAGTTTGGTCAACTCGCAGGCGCGGATCTCAACGGCTATCGCACAGCGGTGGATCTGATCATTCAGCAAATCATGGCGATTACCGCGCTACCGGCGCACATGGTGGGTATCACCACCGCTAACCCCTCGACCGCTGAAGCTCTACGCGCATCCGAAATTGCCCTCGCAGATAAAGCGTCGAGCCGTATCCGCGTCGTCAACCGCCCCGTCGAGTGGGCTTTACGCCTGCTCGTTGCTGTTGACGCCGGCGTGACCCCCGACGAGGTCACCGTCGACGTGAAGTGGGCAGATACCGCGACACGTTCGCATGCTCAGGACGCTGACGCCGCCGCGAAGCTCACCGGCGCTGCTATCACCACTACCGACGAGGCCCGCGACATGTTGGGCACTGGAAAGGAACTGTAATGGAAACCAACAACACCAACGAGACCACCAACGATGTTGTCGACGAGGTCGTCGACACCGGCGACGACGTCGTTGACGCCCCGGCCGATAACGACACCAACAACGAGACCACCAACGACGACGGGAAGGCCGACACGTTCGATCGTGCCTACGTGGAGAAACTACGCCGCGAAAACGCTGACTACCGCGCCCGCGCAAAAGACCGCGACGAGGTCGCCGCAACCCGCGACGACTACGCCCGGCGCCTGCACACTGCACTCGTCCGCGCCGACGGCCGCCTAGCCGATCCGGACGACCTCCCGTTTGACGCGGCACACCTCGACGACGCTGACGCGCTCACCGCGGCGATTGGTGACCTCGTTGACCGTAAACCGGGGTTGCGTGCGCGACAGTACGGCAACGACGTAGGAGCCGGTACACGTGGCGACACACCTAAGGTGAATACCGACCTCATTGAAATCATCCGAGGAGTCCAAGGCAAATAGTCACTGTGACTAACTATGCTAGTGTTGGGCCATGAGCGGCCCGGTGCCTGCTCGTGGTGAAAACGTCCCCGATGGACTGAACCGAAACGACCATTCATTTCCGTTCTATCCATTGGGGATTTCTTATGTCTACTGATACCACTAGCGCCCATTCACTCATTCAGGAACAGCTCTCCGCTATCCTCGTCGAACCGCTCGAAGCGGAATCCGTTCTGCTGAAGTCCGGCCCCCGAATTTTCAACTCCGCTGAACCACTCCGTATCCCCACCATCGAATCAGAGGGCCCGGTTACGTGGGTAGGTGAAAACGAGAAAATTCCAGACGACGGCAAAACTCAGTTCGGAGAAATCGAGCTCATGCCGTCATCTCGCAAGTCCTTGAAGGCAATCGAGCGTATTTCCAACGAGCTCATTCGCGCCGCAAAGCGCGGCGTGACCGGCGCTCTACAGGCACGCCTCGTCAAGCGCGTAGCCGACACCCTGGATACTGCCCTGCTCACCGGCGACGGTGCCGACGACACCATCACTGGCCTGCTCAACCAAAAGGGCCTGGAAACCGCCCCTATCTCAACGACGGACACCGACCCGTTCCTCGACGCCCTGGCCCTGGCCGCATCGAAGGAAGTCACCCCGAACCGCTTTATCCTCAACGGCACCGACTTCTACGCCCTGCGCAAGCTGAAGGACAAGAACGGCCGCTACGTCATGCAGAACGGCGTGGACGGTTCCGCCCCGTTCCGACTGTTCGACATCCCCGTCACCGTCACCAACAAACTGAAGCCGGGGCAGGGCGTTCTGGCCAACATGAATGACGTTGCCGTCGTGCGCGACACCAACCCCACGGTAACGATCCTCACCGAACGCTACGCCGAATATGACCAGGTAGGTATCCGCGTAACCACTCGTTTCGACCTTGGTCTCATTCGCCCCGAGTCCGTCATCCTGCTGAAGGGTGGAAGTGGAAGCGAGGCCTAATGTTCACTGACCGCGTATTCATCGTTAAACCACGCCTCGTCAAGTCCCCTTATTCAACGGAGCTTGTCAAGGACTGGACTAACCCCACCCTCGTCCCTGTTGACGCCCCTGTATCTGTACAGCCGGTCACCAGTGACGAGCCATGGACCGGAATACGCTCGTCGGTTGAAACGCAGTGGCGCCTCGTCACCGCACCCGGCCACACCCTCAACGTTGGTGCCGACGCCCGCCTACGCGTCGACGGTATCGACGGAGACCTTGAAGTCGACGGCCGCCCCTCCCAGTGGGGCGCGCCGTTGCGACACACAGAAATCAACCTCAAGCTATACGAGGGGTAAACCATGCTCACCGTTGACGACCTGCTCAACTACGCCCCACCAATACAGGACGGGCTCACCCCACCCGGTGCTGCTCGTCACGCCCTCGACGCCGCCGAGGGTTTCGTCGAGGCCTACACCCGCGGCCGCCACCTCACACCAACCGGCGACTACCGCCCCGGCGTGCGCGGCGTCGTCCTCAACGTCGCCGCGCGCATGCTCGCCAACCCCGGAGGCATCAACACCCGCGTGCAGGCCGGTGCAGTCAGTGTGTCCAAACAGTCAGGTTTCGAGGGCTTCACCCTGGCAGAGCAGGCCGTGCTCAACCGCTACCGCAAACGAGCACTCTAAGATAGGGACGGCCCAGCGGGGGCATTCGGGGGGGGATTGCCGCACAGCGCCGGGCCTAGCCGCTCACACGGGGGGTTGGTGAACGGCTACAGGTAGTCTCCCATAGGTGGGGCGGGGGCGCCACACAAACGAGCGCTACGCGCACTAGTGGGCTTGTTGGTGACCTCCCAGGCCATGACCTCCCATTGTGCCGCTTCCGTTGTCACCCCACGACTGATAGCCCCGCGTGCTCCCTGGCACGCGCGGCTATCAGTTATGCACCACCACAAGCTGATCAGACGAGTGGAGGTGAACCTAACGGGACGCTGTTAGGTTTCTTTCATGCGTTGAAGCTCATTTACGTCCCCGCGGTTGTTGGTAGCCCGGTACTCACGTGTAAAGCCGGGGATCGGTCGACGGTGGATAGTGTTTGGAACGTCCCTTAAAGCGGGTGCCCCACCCAAGGCACACGACATGCTCGTCGTGCGCGGTGGAAGGACACCCGGCTAGAGGTATTCGACGTGAAGGATCGTCACGAGGTCGACGTACTGGCGCGGGGCAATCACCCGCGAAATAGTCCCCCAATGCTCGTCATCACGGCCGGCTCGTCGAGCGGTAACGTCGTCGCCATACGCGGCGCGCGCGGCGTCGAGCACGTCAACGCCGCTGTAGTTGCCCTCGTTGGTGTGCAGCACGACGCGGGGCGGCTGCTCGACCTCGTTGGGGGTTGCTAGCTCGAAGACGAGGGAGGCGTCGAGGCCCAGGCGCTCAATGAGTGTGTCGACGTTGGAGACAGTGAGGTCGAAGGGGTCGATCGTGTCCTCGTCGAGGTCGTGATAGACCTCGTTGCTGTGGCGCTGGATTACGGCAGCAAGGAGGGCGCACGCGAAACGTGCGCTCGACGAGTTGAATGGGGTAGAGTGATTCGCAGACATGCGGAAAGTCGCTTCCGTTGTGTTTAGGCCCCCTAGGTGCGGGAACACCTAGCGTGAGGCCGCTATTTTTTTAAGGCATGTCTATTAATAGGTGGAATACGCCATGGGGTCGCTCGCAGCAGCAGCCCTTGCCGCGGTGCTCTACGCCGTGATTAACGGCGGCCAAGTCAGCAGTGCTATCACGTCCATCATCACCGACGCGCTCTCCAATACTCCGGTCTAATGCAGGTGCTTGACGACGCCGGCTCGGTCACCATCGAGGCCGCCCTCGCGCTCGCCTCCCTGGTCATCGTGGCCGCGGGAATCGTGGGCGGTATAGCGACGCTGTCTGCCCACCTCGCTGCCGTTGATGCGGCGGGTGCTGCTGCGCGATCCGCTGCAATTGGGGTGGACTACCAGCGCGAGGGAGTTGCGGTCGCCATTACTGAATCCTCCGGCCTTGTTACTGCGGAAGCCGCCGTCCCAGCACCTTTGGGAACCATGCGCGCGCAGGCGGTCTTTCCTGCGGAGATCGGAGCTGGTAGAGACTCAGGAGCGCGACCGTGAGGCGTCGTCAACACAGCTGGGGGCGAACTCTGGCCGGTGACGACGGCTATGCCACCGTCGTCACCGCCGGGATCATCGCCGCTGTCGCCTCGCTGCTGTTGGCCGTAGCAGCAGTTGGTTCTGCCGTTGCTGCACGCCACGCAGCGCAGGTAGCGGCCGATCTTGCCGCCGTGGCCGGGGCCTGGGATCTGGCTAAGGGCAGGGACGCCTGCTCGAAAGCTGAGGAGGTTGCCGCTTTAAACAATGCGCGCCTTGACTCCTGTGCCGTTGATGACCGCGACGTTGAAGTCACCGCGCTGATACGTGGACGCAGTGCCATCGCCCGCGCCGGCCCGATTTAAGAAGATTCCGCGCATTTAGAGTTGGGGAAATGCACTCGCGTGGGGTTTCGTTGCTACAGGTACCAGTGGAACAACGAGTTACGTCCACGTGAGTGCATTCCGTAACAGAATTCACTATTTATGCTGGTTAAAGCGATTGACAGGCCTATATTGAGAGTAAATACTTAAAGAGTCTCTCATTCTCTTTTCTCTCGAAAGGTCTAAGCAATGCCCAGCATTGAGATCCCCGGCCTCGGCCGTGTCGGTATGCAACAAATAGTCGGAGCGATTCTGGCAGCTATCGCTGTTGTTGGTGCCCTCGTTGGCGTGACAACTGGAAGTAGCAAGGGGGCTGGTTCGGACAACTCTGGTACGAATATTTCTTCCCCAGCCCGTCCGTCTACCCCAGGGCAGGAACCAGGAATCTCCCTCGAAGAATCCCGAATGATCGCGGAGAAGAATTTCGGAGTGAATCCGACGTTTAAGGAGCGGCTTGGACTATCTGACACTGCATTGGATCGCCTCGTAAGCGAGGTTGATCGTCAACAAAACTCCTTTATGGAACGCAGTGGCGCTACCGCAAGCAATCGAGTCAAGAGCGTTGCGCTTCGTGAACATACAAGAACGCCAGAGTTGACATTGTCCGTTGGGGATAAATGGAAGGGCGAGATCATTGAGTACAAAAATGGGGGATTCACTGTTGTGTCGCGCGTTCGGTATTCGCTTCTAGACATGGCTGAAGCTGATGGATCAATCGATGATATTACTGCGCAAAATTCGCCCGCCCTTAAATACGGGATCGTTGTTACGCGCGATGACAATTACATCTACATCACTTCGGTTCTTATGGGGTGAGAGCATCACAATGATTTTAGAAGTAGGAATTTTATCTACGACGTCATCGTGACTAGTGCGCCCAGGAGTGCGACAGCACCTGCCTTATCCAGCGGGTTGTTGCCGTTGCCGCACTTGGGGGACTGCACGCAGGACGGGCAGCCGGACTCGCAGGGACAGGAACGCACGGCCTCAAAGGTGGCCTCGATCCACTCGGGGAAGCGGCGGAATCCTTCCTCAGCGAAGCCGGCACCGCCGGGGTGGCCGTCGTAGACGAAAACTGTGGGCAGGCCCGTATCCGCATGTTGTGCGGTGGACACGCCGCCAATATCCCAGCGGTCACACGTGGCAATGAGCGGCAGCAAACCAATGGCGGCATGCTCGGCTGCATGCAGAGTGCCCGGTGTTCGCCCCGCGGTGACTCCCATCGCTGCGAGTGCCAGCGGATCGATGGTGTAGGCTACCGCGCGGGTCACCAGGCGCTGCTCCGGAAGGTCGAGGGGCACCTCGTCGCCCACGGAGCCATCGGGAAGTCGGACCTGGTAGCCGGTGACCTTATCGGTTACCTCGACCTCCAGGCTTGCTACCCACAGGCCCGGCGCGTAATTCACCAACTCGTCGGCTTCGCGGAGAATACGGATATCCGTCGTGGACTTCGGCTGGGTGGTGTAGTCCGGTGTCTTCGGCACGGCCAGGGCCACGCCCGGTTCGCCAGGCGCCGCGTCATCAGCACCGCCCAGCTGCAGGTCCTCGATGACGAAGCTCTCACCGCGATGCAGGTAGACCGCGCCGGGATGCACCTGGCTCACGGCGCGGGCGGCGTCGATAGTGCCGAGGAGGCGGCCATCGGAGGCATCGACAATCATGACGTCGTCGCCCGAGCCGCCGCGCAGGGAGACAGCCGCGTGGGCAGTCTCCGGGGTAAGGTCTGCCGAGCCGGCAGGTAGGGGAGCGGCGAACCAGCCTTGGGGGCGGCGGCGCAGCAAACCCTGCTGGGCTAGGTCCTCGACCACGGCTTCAACCTGGAAAGCGGCAACGTCGGCATCGGATAGGGGCTTTTCCACCGCCGCGCAATAGACATGTCCGCCCAGGATATAGGGGTTAGCCGGGTTAAACACGCTCGCTTCGACTGGCCGTCCCAACAGGGCTTCTGGGTGATGCACGAGGTAGGTGTCCATCGGCTCATCGCGGGCGACGAGTACGACGAGTGAGCCTTGGCCGCGGCGGCCCGCGCGGCCAGCCTGTTGCCAAAAGCTCGCCACCGTACCGGGGAAGCCAGCCGTGACTACGGCATCAAGCCCGCCGACGTCGATGCCAAGCTCCAGCGCAGATGTCGTGGCCACACCAAGTAAGGAGCCGTCGTCGAGGGCTTGCTCCAGCGCGCGGCGGTCTTCGGCTAGGTAGCCAGCACGGTAGGCGGCAATGCGCCGAGCGAAATCCGGACGGCCCAACCGGCCAGAAAGCTCCTCCGCTGCGCGCAATGCCGTGGTTTCCGCGGCACGTCGCGAGCGCACAAACGTCAACGTTCGCGCTCCCTGCGCCACCAGCGCAGCCATCATCCAGGCCGCTTCCGTGGTGGCGGCACGACGCACCGGCGCGCCGTTTTGCCCCTCGATGCCCTCCATAAACCCGGGCTCCCACAAGGCCACGGTCCGCGCGCCCGTCGGCGCGCCGTCCTCGGTCACAGCACGCATCTCCCGCCCCGTCAGCCGCAGCGCGTGGGCGGCGGGATCCCGCATGGTGGCCGAGGCAGCAATAATCACAGGCCGCGAACCATAATGCGCGCACAGGCGCATAAGCCGTCGCACGACCAGTGCCACGTTCGCCCCAAACACGCCGCGATACGCATGTGCTTCATCGATGACGATGAACCTTAAATGCCGCAGCACGCGCGCCCAGCGTTGATGCGCGCCCAACAGGGAAGAATGAATCATGTCCGGGTTAGAGAAAATGAATCGCGCGTGGTCACGGATGCCGGCGCGTGCTTCGGTGGGGGTATCGCCGTCGTAGGGGGCGGGGTGGACGTCGTGAAGCGCGGCGATACCCTGCGTGAGCTCCAGGACCGCACGCAATTGGTCCGAACCCAGCGCTTTCGTCGGCGTGATATACAGCGCGCAGGCAGTAGGGTCCTGCGCCAGGCGGGTAAGAATGGGCAGGCGATAGCCTAGGGATTTTCCCGAACTCGTCCCCGTTGCCACCACCACGTCCTGACCAGACCACGCGGCCTCCGCCACCGCGACTTGGTGAGCATAGAGCTTGGCGACGCCCTGTTCCTCCAACGCCGCCCGCAACTCCGGCAGGATCCACTCAGGCCACGGCGCATACTGGGCAGGCTGGGCCGGTAGGGTCGTGGAGTGCGTCAGCTCAGATTCGGCGAAGCGCTCGACAAGAAGCTCGACGAGCTCCTCGCCCATAGGGTTTTCACTCACGCTCGCCTCCACATTTCAGCCACGCATTCCCAAAACATGGCACACTAGTGCAACAGATTGAGCATTGTATATCCGCAAAGGACAACTCTTCATGGCATACGGTACCGTCAAGTTCTTCAACGCCGAAAAAGGTTATGGATTTATCGAGCAGGAGGACGGATCGGGCGATCTCTTCGTGCACTACACCGAAATCCAGGGCACGGGTTTCCGCACTCTAGAAGATAACCAGCGTGTTTCCTTTGAGGTCAGCGACGGCCCCAAAGGCCCACAGGCCACCCACGTCGAGACGGTCTAGGGAGTTTCCGCATAGCCGCGGCGAGTATCCCACCATTCCATGAGCTTGTTCTGGCCTTTTTGCAGGCCAAAGCCAATAATGACCGCGGCGATGATGGAAATAATCATGGCGATGGCCGGCGAGCCCGAAAAAGCCACACCACCCAGGTAACCAATGGCTAGTGCTTGAGCTACCCACATCAAAACACCGATGGTGTCGAAGAAGAAAAACAACGGCCACGGATAGCGCATCGAGCCCAGCAGGATCGTCATGAACAGGCGGGCCGAGGGGATAAAACGCGCAATGATGATGGCCGCGCCGCCGCTGCGCCGGATGTTGCGCTTGACCCAGGTCAAGGCGTCGTAAGCCTTGGTGCCTTTTTGGGCTCTATTAATAAGGGCAATAAGCCGCGTGCCCAAAAGGAAACACAAGTTATCGCCCAGGATGGCAGCCACCATGGCAGTGAAAAACATCGTGGGCAGGTGCGGGAAACCTTGCGAGCCAGACCAGGCGCCCACCATGTTGAGGGGGATTTCCGAGGGCAGCACAGGGAAGAAGCAGTCGAAGAAAATCAGGGTGCCCACCAGCGGATAAATCCACTGGGTGGCCATGATGACCTCGAACCATGCGGTAATAGAAGCAATCACGTCTTCTCCCTGCGTCACGCTGTAGGGGCCTTTCTCAGACGGCAAGTATAGACCCCTCACGTGTGGACGCACAGTGGCCTCAATAACTACAGTGAGCCTTTATCTGTGTACGCTAGGGGCAATTGCCCAGCAGAGGGTTAGCCATCGGAAGGGATGAAGCAGAAGTGGCAGAAGGTACCGGCCCGGGGAAGACCCTGGTCATCGTCGAGTCAGCAACCAAGGCGAAGAAGATTCAGCCTTACCTCGGCGATAAGTACATCGTTGAGGCCTCCGTCGGTCACATCCGTGACCTTCCGCGTGGCGCTGCCGACGTCCCCGCTAAGTACAAGAAGGAATCCTGGGCGCGCCTCGGTGTGAACCCGGAGGATAACTTCACCCCGCTGTATGTCATCAGCCAGGACAAAAAGAAGAAGGTTGCTGACCTCAAAGCCAAGCTGAAGCAGTGCGATCAGCTCTACCTCGCAACAGACCCCGACCGCGAAGGCGAAGCCATTGCCTGGCACCTGCTGGAAGTGCTCAAGCCCAAGGTGCCGGTGCGCCGCATGGTCTTCAACGAGATCACCAAGTCCGCCATCCTGGACGCCGCGGAGAACACCCGTGAGCTCGACGCCGATCTTATCGACGCCCAGGAGACCCGCCGCATCCTCGACCGCCTCTACGGCTACGAGGTCTCCCCGGTGCTGTGGAAGAAGGTCATGCCGCGTCTGTCGGCTGGCCGCGTGCAGTCGGTAGCAACCCGCGTCATCGTCGAGCGCGAACGCGAGCGCATGGCGTTCATCCCGGCCGAATACTGGGATCTCACAGCAACGCTGAAATCCACGCCGGACTTCGATGCCCGTCTGAGTGCTCTCGACGGCAAACGTGTCGCCGCTGGCCGTGACTTCAACGATAAGGGTCAGCTGAAGGGTGACGAGGTGGTCGTCGTCAAGCAGGCCCAAGCGGAGCAGCTGGCCAGCGCGCTGGAAGGCTCCACCATGACGGTGGCCAGCGTCGAGCACAAGCCGTATTCGCGCAAACCTTCCGCACCGTTTATGACCTCGACTCTGCAGCAGGAGGCTGGTCGGCGCCTGCACTACACCTCGGAGCGCACGATGCGCATTGCGCAGCGCCTCTACGAGAACGGTCACATTACCTATATGCGTACCGACTCGACCTCCCTGTCCAAGCAGGGCCTGGGTGCTGCCCGTGAGGCGGCAACGTCCATTTTCGGCGCCGAGTTCGTGGCGGATGGCCCGCGTACCTACGACCGCAAGGTCAAGAACTCCCAGGAGGCCCACGAGGCCATCCGCCCTGCGGGTGAGCGTTTTGCCACCCCGGGCCAGTTGGCAGGCCAGCTCGACGCCGAGGAGTACAAGCTCTACGAGCTGATTTGGAAGCGCACCGTGGCCTCTCAGATGGCTGATGCCAAGGGCACGTCCATGAAGGTCACCGTGCAGGCGTCTGCCGATGGCCACGACGTGGACTTCTCCGCTACCGGCCGCACGATTACCTTCCCTGGCTTCCTCAAGGCCTATGAAGACGTTGCGGCGAAGGGCTCGAACGAGGAGTCCCGCCTGCCGCACCTTAACGAGGGCGATACGCTCACGGCGTCCGCGGTTACTGCCGACGGACACTCCACCAACCCGCCGGCGCGCTATACCGAAGCCAGCCTGGTGAAGAAGATGGAAGATTTGGGCATCGGCCGCCCATCGACGTACGCCTCCATCATCAAAACCATCCAGGACCGCGGCTACGTGCTCTCCCGCGGAAATGCGCTGGTGCCCTCGTGGGTCGCCTTCGCTGTGGTGGGCTTGCTGGAGAACAACTTCACCGAGCTGGTGGACTATGATTTCACCTCCTCCATGGAGGACGAGCTGGACTCCATTGCCGCCGGCCGTGAGAACGGCACTGAGTGGCTGAACAACTTCTACTTTGGCAATACCGAGGCAGGTGAGCAGAAGGCTGCGTCCATCGCGCGCCATGGTGGTCTGAAGTCCTTGGTGGATATCAACCTGGAGGCTATCGACGCCCGCCAGGTCAACTCCCTGCGCCTCTACACCGACGCCGAAGGCCGCGATGTCTTCGTGCGCGTGGGCCGCTACGGTCCCTACATTGAGCGTGCCGTGGGCACCAACGAGGACGGCACGGTGGAGTACCAGCGCGCCAACCTGTCTGAAACCGTCACCCCGGACGAGCTCAACGAGGCTCTGGCGGAGAAGCTCTTTGCCACCCCGCAGGGCGGGCGCGAGCTGGGCCAGAACCCAGAAAACGGCCGCACCATCGTGGCCAAGGAAGGCCGCTTTGGCCCGTACGTCACCGAGCAGGTACGTGAGGATGAGCGCGAGAAGGCCGAGGCTGAAGCCGAGGAGATCGTTAAGCAGGAACGCGCCGCCGAGGACGCCGAGCGTGCTGCCGAGGGCAAGCGCGCGAAGAACTGGGAGACCAAGACTGCGGCGAAGCAGAAGGAAAAGCGCATTGCTGAGTACATCGAGGAAAAACTCAAGCCGGGCACGGCCTCTCTGTTTAGCTCCATGGAACCGGCCAGCGTCACCCTTGAGGAAGCCCTTAAACTGCTGAGCCTGCCGCGTGAGGTGGGCGTGGATCCGGTGGACGGTGAGGTCATTACCGCCCAGAACGGCCGCTATGGCCCGTACCTGAAGAAGGGCAAGGACTCGCGTTCTTTGGCCAACGAGGATCAGATTTTCTCCATCACCTTGGATGAGGCGCGCCGCATCTACGCGGAGCCGAAGCGCCGCGGACGCGCGGCCGCGCAGCCGCCGATTAAGCAGCTGGGTGACAATGACGTTTCCGGCAAGCCGATGACGGTCAAGGACGGCCGCTTTGGCCCGTACGTCACCGACGGCACCACGAATGCTTCGCTGCGCCGTGGCGACGATCCGGAGCAGCTTACCGACGCCCGCGCGAACGAACTCCTCTCCGAGCGCCGCGCCAAGGAAGCCGCCAACGGTGGCACGAAGAAGGCTACGAAAAAGAGCACCAAGAAGTCGACGAAGAAGGCCACCAAGAAGTCGACGCGCAAGGCGACTAAGAAGGCTACGAAGAAGCCCTCCCCGGGCACGAAGAACGTGGTCAAGGCCGGATCGCGCAGGAAGTAGCTAGGCCATGAAGACCAGCTTCGCGCGCGACATGCTGGACCGTACCCAGGAAGGTACTGCGGCTCTCCTGCATGCGGTGCGCCCAGCCTTTACTGGCCGCGATCACTTCACCCTCGGCGCGCTCGCCGCGGGGGAGACCGCCGCATGGTCGGGCCTGTTTACGTGGCGCACGCTGGGCACCGCGACGACGGTTGCAGCCCCTGTGGCCTTGGCCTTGCGCCCCGACTGCTCACCAGAGACCCGCGTGGGACTGGTGGCAGCTGCTCTAGGCCAAGCCGCCAAGCGCGGTAAACCAACGACGTTCGGGGTGACGTGCGTGAGTGTGCAATACGCCTCCTTCGCGTGGGCGCTGCGCGATGCGCGCAATGATGCGTTGGGCTGGAGCTTGCGCACGGGCGCGTGGGCGGCTGGCATCGCGCTAGCTCGTACTCGCAGCGAGCGCCTCGCTACGGCTGTCGCTGGAATCCCGGCGGCTGCGCTCTCCGTGCTAGCCGGTGACCCGGCCTTGCGTGCTGCCGAATCTACGCAGGGGATTAGCCACGGCGCCAATCTTCTTCTGGCCTCTGAGGCTGCGACGGTGGCCCGAACGCGTGCGGTGCAGCTCCCTGCTGCGGGAAAGACTGTGGGAAAGCTCCTGGCTGCGGGCCAGTCGGCGGCCCAGACGGTAGGCCTGGTGCTGCTGGTGGATGGCCTGGCGCGGAAGGCACAGGGTTAGGCACAGCCCCCAACTCCGGGCGCATCGTCTTTCCATAAGACAAGCGGCGGTGGACCCACTCGAAAGGACCAGGCTTGCCTGCGGCCTCAAGCGCGCAGGCGATGAGAAGCGTTGCTAGCCACACGCCGGCGGCCAGCGCTGCCTGGCCCGCGGCACTGAACTCGGGTCCAATGTTGAGCGTGAAGGGGTAGACCAGCGCCAAGAAGAACACGGACTGCAGCACGTAGCCGGTCATGGAACGCTTACCCAGCGCAATCAACGGCCAAAGGAACCATGAGCGCGCACCACGACGCTGCAGGGGTTCCAAGGCAAGTGTCGCCGCCGCCACGATGCCTGGGCCGGTGAGCATACCGATGAAGCTATTTGCTGCGTTGAGAGGCTCCGCCAGTGCCGGATCAATGAATCCGCTGGCGGCCAAGCCCCACGGCAGACCGATGAAGAGGATGATGGCCGCGGTAATCGCCGTCCAGATCCAAAGCTCGCGGCGGTGTCCGCCCGCCAGCGTGCCGCGGCGCGCCCATACGAAGCCGACGAGCATCACGGGCAGCACAATGAAGCCGGTGAAGGGCATTGAGAGGAGCTGGGCGACCACCATGAAGGCTTGTTCGCCCAGCAACTCCCAGTAGTTTTGTGCGGAGGAGAATGCGCCAACATCAACCGTCGAGGTATCAATGAACGCGGAACCAATCCCCATGCCGATACCGATCAATACTGTGAGCCCGAAGAGCACATAGGCCACGATCATGAGGACTCTATCGGAGAGGGAAAGTACGAGCGCGATGAGAATGCCCATCATTCCGTACAACATCATGATGTCTCCCATAAACAGGAAAAGACAGTGCAGTGCTCCAAACAGCGCTAAGAACCCGTAGCGCTTCACAATCACCGTCCGCGCGCGGCCTAGCGGGAAACCTCGCCGCCACAAGCTCATCGCGATAAGCCCCACACCGAAGCCCAGCAACGTGGAGAACATCGGCAGGCCACGCACGTGGACGAACATGGCGGCAAAGACCACATAGATTTTGTCCGCGAGGGTCTCGACACCGCCAAAGTAGGCGTCAGGCCCCTCACCGCTGGTGGAGATCCACCCAGTGGTGATGTTGGCTAGAGCGATGCCCAGCAGGGCCATGCCGCGAGCGACATCGGGGACAAGGAGGCGAGGACTCGAAGTCTGGCGTGGTGGATGGGGCTGGTGTGGCTGTTGGAGCATGGCCTCGAAGTTACCAGAATCACAAGAGCCTATTTATCCTTGGGCGCGCTCCGCCAGAGTCGGGCGAATCGGGCGTGCCAGCTGCGTCATACGACGGCGCCCGCGCAGCTCAATGGACTTCATGAGTGTCCAGCGCGCTTGCTCCGCCTCATTAGCTCCGCGCAGCGTGGCGGAGTTGGTGAGCACCTGGCCCGGGGTGTCTTTGGCCAGTTCGGTCAGGCGAGCGGCTTCATTGACGGCGTCACCAATCACGGTGTACTCAAAGCGGTCCGCACCACCAATGTGGCCGGCCACCACGTGGCCCGCAGCTACGCCGATGCCTGCCTGCAGCTGCAGACCGCGCAGCTCCTGGCGCAGCTCGCGGGCAGCTTGTAGCGCCATAGAGTTAGCGTCATAGACCGTGAGTGGTGCACCGAAGACGGCGAGGGCGGCATCGCCCTGGAACTTGTTGATGATGCCCTTGTTGCGGTGTACGACCTCCACGACGTGCTCGAAGAACTTGTTAAGCTCCTCCACGACCTCCTCCGGGGTGTGGTTGACCGCGAAGGTGGTGGACCCGATGACGTCGATAAACAGCACTGCAACCTTGCGGTCCTCGCCGCCGAGTTCCGGGCGTTCCTCCAGTGCACGCTGGGCCACCTCAGTACCAACGTAGCGGCCGAAAATATCGCGCACGCGCTGGCGCTCGCGCAGGCCACGCATCATTTCGTTAAAACCAGCCTGCAGCACGCCGAGCTCGGAACCATCGTAGATATCCACCTGGACATCGGTCTCACCGCGGCGAACGCGGTTAATAGCGTCCTGCAGCTCCAGGATGGGGTCGACCACACTCATCATCGCGAACATGGTGCCGATTAGTCCCGTACCCAACGCGGTAATGCTCAGCGCGATGATGGCGGGAATGATATCGGAGGTATCGGCGGTGAACATCCCCATCCTCTGGCCCACGTGGACCAGGATGATGCCGATGAGCGGGATGCCGGACGTCATGAGCCACGTGGACAGCAGGCGGTACTTAATCGGCGGCTCCAAGGTCGAATCCTCGAAGCGCCGCGCCACGGCCTCCGCCGCGACGGGCCGCACGAGGCGCTCTGCCTGCAGATAGGTAAGTAGAACCACGAGCGCTCCGGCCAACGTGGAGGACACTCCTACCACGATTCCCAGGCGCGCGGATTGCTGGCCAGCCAGCACCACCGCCAGAAGGATGCCGAGCAACCACACCATGGCGGCCACACCAGCCTGGTAAATGGGGATGCGCAGCACCAGGTTGCGCACCATGTTGGGGTCGTGGGCCGTCGGGTTGCGCTGCCAATCAAGCACTGGCCGGAAGATGCGGAGTGTGACCGCAATACCGATGATGACGGCGAAGATGACAAACAGCGAACCGTAGGTCCACAGGTGTGGCGTTTCGGAGATGAATTCCGAAATCTCCGGCATGGGGAGGAAGAAGACCACAAAGGTCATAATCGCGATGGCGCCGATGATGTTGGCGCCCAAGACGAGCGCGGCGTACATCGGCCATTGGGTGCCCCACAACCAGCGGGCGCCACGCATCAGTCTGTTCATGGTTACACACTTTAGTTATCCCAGTAGGCTTGAGCGAGTGAACACCTCCAGCGTTGCTACAAGGCTTGCCGACGCCCCCTCCGTCGCCCACACCATCCTCAGCGCTGCCCGCGCGGCGCGGGGCGAGGGCGACCCGCGCGCGATGAGCCATTCCTGGCTGTTTACAGGCCCTCCCGGTGCCGGGCGCTCGCTGGCCGCGCAGTGCTTCGCGGCCGCCCTCATGTGTACCTCTGCTGATGAGAACGGCGACCCGGGCTGCGGGCGCTGCCCGTCCTGCCAGAGCGTCCTGGAGAATCACGAGCACACCGACTTGGTCTACGTGGACCCAAAGGAACAGTTCATCACCGTCGGCGAGGCGCGTGAGGTTATCGGGCGCGCGGCCAGCCTGCCCAGCGTGGCGCCGTGGCGCGTGGTCATCTTTAACAAAGCAGATCGCCTCCGCAACGAGGCTGCCAACGCGTTGCTCAAGACCGTGGAGGAGCCGCCAGAGCGCACCGTCATCATCATGGTGGCCCCTTCAGAGGACCCGGAGGATTTCTCGGTTACGCTGCGCTCGCGCTGCCGCCACCTTTATATCCCGGCGCCGAGTGTGGAGGGCGTCGTCAAGCAGCTCGTCGCCGAAGGCGCTACCGAGGACGACGCGCGTCTGGCCGCCGTGACTACTCTGCGCCACGTGGGGCGTGCGCGACACCTCGTCAAAGACCCGGCCGCACAAAAGCGCCGCGCCATGGCCATCAACCTGGCCGAAGACGTCTTCCACGGCTCCCAGGCCTTCCAGTCTGTCACCGCGCTGCTGAAATTCATTGAGAAGGACGCCAAGGATTCCCACGCGGAGGCGGAGGAGGCGGAGCGCTCCAAGATCGAGCAATCCTTCGGTGTTGGTGCCAAGGGCAAGGGTGCGGCCAAGGCGCAGCGCGACGCCCGCAGTGCCCTGAAGGACCTGGAGGATCTCCACAAGAAGCGCGCTAAGCGCCGCATTGCTGACGGCCTCGACATCGCCCTCGTGGATCTCGCCGGCATTTACCGCGATGCGCTCATGCTCAAAGTTGGCGCTGAAGTGGAGATGACCCACCCGGACTTCGCGGGCCTAGCCGGTGAACTTGCTCAACGCGTGAGCGAAGACGGCCTGCTGGCCGCCCAGTCCGCTATCCGCACCTGCCGCGAGCAGCTGCCGCAGAACGTCACGCCGCAAGTGGCTTTCGACGGCATGGTGGGCCGCCTGCGCCTGGCCTGTGGCGCGCGCTAACCAGCACGTGTGCTGCGTGCACACTACAGGTGATAGCCCGATTTCTTTATCAGCCCAGGCCTAGGCTAAACTCTCAGGCGGTGCATATACACACTGCATCGTGCCGCCTTAGCTCAGTCGGTAGAGCATCTCACTCGTAATGAGAAGGTCGCGAGTTCGATTCTCGCAGGCGGCTCCACTTAGACGTCGGATTTGATAAGTACCCTTTTGCGTTAGCGAGTATCGCTTAGGGGGTGTGAAAAATCGCTTGCGTTAGCGGGTTTGGGTTTTGCGTTAGCGGGTATCTTGTTTGCCCTAGTAAAATGCGTATTCAGGGTTTAACGCGCTAACGAAGCGTTAAACCTAAGGCCGTTTCACGAGGAGGTGTGTGGTGAGATCGTATGCGTCCGGCGATGAACTAGCCGCAGAGATTACTAAGCGTGGCGAACTTTTTATCGGCGAGTTCGTAGGCGTTCCTGGCGATGGTTGGGACCGGCTGGTTGACGGTGTTGACCGCACGCCCCGGCAGATGATCGCCTACCAGCTTGGCTGGATGGAATTACTGCTCGGCTGGGAACGTGACGAACAAGCCGGTCTTGACGTGGTGACTCCGGCACCTGGTTTTAAGTGGAATCAACTGGGCGGATTGTATGAATCGTTCTACCAACGCTGGGAGCAGGTATCTACTGAGGATTTGATCGACAGGTTCAAGATCCTGCTTGGTGAGATAGTCAAAATGGTGGGCGGTCTAACCGAATCAGAATTGTTTAGTTCGGGTCAGCGTGCGTGGGCTTCTTCCACCCCGTCGGCGTGGCCGGTGTGGAAATGGGTGCATATCAACACCGTCGCGCCATTTACGACGTTTCGCACCAAAATCAGGAAGTGGAAGAAACTGGCAGCCTGCTAGCAATAGGCACGGTGATTTCAGTGCCGATTCTGAAGACGAACTGGATCTCGTTGGCTCCGATAACGGCATGGTCGATAAGCGCTGTCCACTGGGATGGTTGAAAATGCTGGATGGGCTTGTCGGCCAACTGGGTGTAGGCGGTTTTGATCGCAGTGGCCTTGGCACTCTTGGCAGCAATCTCGGCCTCGATGGCTTGTTTGCGGCCCAGGGTTTTCTGGTATCGCGCTTCTAGCTGGGTGTAGCGGGCGAGGTATTGGTCCTGGTCTTGCGCTACCCGCTGATTTTCTGCAACCAATGATTCAATCTCGCTGGCAAGAGCGCGGATTTTCTCGTCTAGGCGCTTGGACTCCGCTTCGAGCTGGTCTGTATTAAACATGGCGTCGATGACCTGTGGTAGGTGGCTTTGTCCGCGATATTGTTCAGCCAGCTGGTTTAGCGCGGCGAGGAACGCGGTCTGGATTTGCTCATCACGCAAGGTAGCGGTCTGGCAGGGACGGGGATGGTCGTATTTTTGGTTGCACCGCCAGATCGTGTGCTTGTATTTAGTGTTGGATGCCCAGGTTTTGCGTCCGTACCAGGATCCGCAATCTGCGCATTTGAGTCGGCTGGCAAATAGGCCGATTTTGGAGCTGTTGGTTGCGTGGCGGGTGGCCAACTCGTATTGAACCTGATCCCAGACGGGCGCATCAATAATCGGCTCGTGGTTTCCGGTGACGTAGTATTGCGGGACTTCGCCCTCGTTTACTTCGATTCGTTTGGTTAGGAAGTCAGCGGTGAACGTTTTCTGGAGCAGGGCGTCGCCTTTATATTTCTCATTGGTCAAGATGGAGCGCACGGTTGAGGTGGACCAGTTGGTTTTACCTCGCGGAGTCAAAATACCGCGACGCTGTAGCTCGGCACGGATTTCGGTGATCGATGAGCCGTCTAGAAACAGCTGGTAGATCAAGCGCACGGTCGGGGCTTGAGTCTCATCAATAGCGAGGTTACCGTCAGCGCCTTTCTTATATCCCAGTAGCGAGGAGTAGGGCACCATGACTTTCCCATCAGCGAAGCGTCTGCGATGTCCCCAGGTGACGTTCTCAGATATGGAGCGAGATTCTTCCTGGGCAAGACTACTCATGATGGTGATGAGTAGTTCGCCTTTAGAATCAAGGGTCCAGATGCTTTCTTTCTCGAAATACACCTCCACACCGGCTTCTTTTAGCTGTCGGACGGTGGTCAGGGAGTCGACGGTGTTACGAGCAAACCGCGAGACACTCTTGGTGAGGATCAGATCAATTTTCCCGGCTAACGCGTCGGCGATCATGGCTTGGAAGCCCTCACGGTGTTTGGTAGAAGTACCGCTAATGCCTTCGTCGGCATACATGCCAGCAAACACCCAATCAGCACGCGATTGGATGTGGACGGTGTAGTAATCGATTTGGGCTTGATAGCTGGTGGCTTGTTCTTCCATATCGGTGGACACCCTTGCGTAGGCTGCCACCCGGCGTTTGGAGCTAAAACCTGAAAGCGCGCTGTCGTGGATGCGTGTCTTGGTTGCTGGTATCGCGGTAACCGTAGCCACTGTTATTCTCCTTCCAGCTGGGCCAGCGCAATGACTGTCTGGCGCTGATCGTCATGGGTGAAGATCAACTTGTCTTTCATGACCGTGATGCAAGATAGGCGGGACATGATTTCTTCCTCATTCCACTTAGCCAGCGTGAGGATCTTGATTACTGTTTGTTTGAGTCGGGTTTCTTTGAGATCCGGCCCACAAGTATTGCCTTGCCCGAGGCATGCTCCCCAGCAACGCCAAATCTTGTAAGCACCAGCCTTTCGGTAGCGGGTTTTACGCTGATAATTCCTGCCACACGAGGCACACTTGATCCTGGAAGTAAAACAGCCCGTGGCAAGCGAAGGCGTGGCAGCAAGACCAAGCCTGTGGCGACGCGCTAACTCTGTTTGTACTTGTTGGAAGGTCTCTGTGTCGATGATGGCGGGATGGGAGTCTTCAACCCAGTAGCGCTCCAACTCGCCATTGTTTTTTACTTCTCGTTTGGCGCCGATAGCGGGGATGAAGGCGGTTGTAGACGACTTCAATCCAGTAGGCAACGGCCTTGCGTGCGGCATCACGGGTCGCCCAGCGCTTACGGTCATAGAATTCGGTTTTAAGCGTCGACCAGAACGACTCGGCCATCGCGTTATCGAAGCACACGCCAGTACGCCCCACAGACTGAGCAATGCCCAGGCTGCGGCACACCTCCCAGAGCTTCTCACTGGTAAATTGCGTTCCACGGTCAGCGTGAAACACCAGCCCATCAGGAACGTCACCACGAAGCGTATGCGCCATCCGCAGGGCCCGTTCGACCAGGGATGTATCTTGAACGCTATCCATTGCCCAGCCCAATACCCTGCGGGAATGGCCGTCGCGGACCGCGCACAAGTACAACCAGCCTTCACCGGTGCGCAGGTAGGTAATATCCGACATCCACACCCGGTTGAGCTCACCAGTATCAAACATGCGTTTAACCAGGTCAGGAAGAGTTGACTTACGCTTGGATTGAATCGTTGTCACCGGGACAAAGGCACGCGGTGAAATCCCTTCAATACCCATCATGCGCATCCGCTTCGCCACAGTCTTACGGTTAAGCGAAATGCGGTAGCGCTCGGTAAGTTCTGCGGTGATCCGCGGAGCACCATAAACCTCATCAGAGTCTTTCCAAATCTGATGAATCTTTCGGTCAACATC
>NZ_JASPGN010000010.1:0-95365 GCF_030232655.1 Corynebacterium sp. MSK218 | reverse complement strand
AGCGGCGTCCGTGATGTAGGCATAGCCATTGGCCGCCTTCAAGATAGGTCCTGGCAGCTGCCATTCCTCATTTTCCTTCCACGGAGCAATAGCATCGATCTTCTTTGTGATCTCACCGGAGTCAGGGTCGATGATATTGAGCTTGCCGTCGGTGGTGAGAACAAGGGCCTCCCCAAGCGGGCCGCGGGCTAAGGAGCGGAACCAATAGGATTCCCCGAGCTCGACTTTCTGGGCGGAGTAATCCTCAGTATTAATGAGCGTGACTGAGGTTGGGCGCTCGAATTCGGCGTCCTTTTCCGTCTTGTTGTCTGCCAAGATCACGGTGGATTCTTCGGAACCGGCGGCGTTGCCGGAGCGCTGGTAGCCGTCCTTGCCGGCATAGGAAGAGACATCTACTTTGTGGAAGTCCGTGCCGTCGAAGACAACCGGTCCGTTTTCACATCCGAAGAAGAGCGTGCCGTTCCCAGCGGCTGCTTCGCCGTGTACGCCGGGACATTCGGTAGTTTCCGCCAGGACTTTGCCGGACTTGTCCAGGTGCTGAATGGTGTGGCGTTCCTTTTCAGTGCCCTTGGTGATGACCACTGAGCCGTCCTTGAGCGGTACGGCCACGCCGTGATGAGCTGCACCAGTCTCAACGGTGTTGACCGGCTCGGCGTCCGCATTGCCTATCTCCTCCGTCGCGTAGATTTTCGCCACGCCGTCACCATCGGAGAAGAGCGCGGTAAAGCCGTCATGATGCACCACGTGACCTGCATGAGGGGCGTCCACGGAAACGTCGCCAAGCTTCGGCTCCGCCGTGTAATAGTGCTTGTGGTCGCCGTGTGGTTTGGTGATGCGCCCAGTATCGAAGGTGAGGAAGCTATCGCCCTTGGTCACCATGACATGGCGGTTATCGCCGGCATCGTTGAGGCGCAGGAAGGCCTTCATGTCTTCGCTGCCAATCACCTCGCCGCTCTCGCCATCGATAGTGGTGAGACCATCTTTGTGGGAAAGCACAATGCGTGTGGGCAGCTGCGCTACCTCGGTCTCGCCCTCAGCGGACTCGAATCCATCGTGGCTGTGGGCTGAGTCTGCAGAATCAGCAGCCGAGGGTTCAGTACTGCTTGGGGGAGTGCTGTCGTTATCAGGGGCGGAGCAAGACGTAATGGCGATGGCCGCTGTGGAAAGTGCAGCGCACAAGGCAAGCGTGTGGTTCTTCATACAGAACGACAGTATTGCAAGTGAAAATCACATTCAATAAGTTTTGTGGTGCGGGGGTAACCGCGGTCAGGCACTAAGATAGATCCTCGTTATGGCGAACCTCATCAACCTTGAAAACGTAACCAAATCTTTTGGTCTCAAGACCCTTCTCAACGGGGTCTCCCTTGGTGTCCAAACCGGCGACCGGATTGGCATCGTCGGTGTTAACGGTGGCGGCAAGACCACGCTACTGGAGGTCCTCACCGGCATCGAGCTGCCGGACTCGGGCCGCGTATCTCACAATTCGGATTTGCGTATGGCCGTGGTGACGCAGCGTTTTGAGGTCGACGAGTCTCTCACCATCTCCCAAGTCATTATCGAACCGCTGGGTTTGGAGACTTTCGAGTGGGCCTCCAACGCCAAAGTGCGCGATGTCTTGGGTGGTCTGGGCATTGTTGACCTCGGACTCGACACGAAGGTGGGCTCACTATCTGGTGGTGAGCGCCGCCGCGTCAACCTGGCCGCAGCGCTCGTGCAGGATCTCGACGCCGTGGTGCTCGATGAGCCCACCAACCACTTGGATGTGGAAGGTGTGCAGTGGCTGGCCAACCATCTGTTGTCCCGCAAACTGGCGGTTATCGTCGTGACGCACGACCGTTGGTTCCTCGACACCGTGGCGACCACGACCTGGGAAGTTCACGACGGTGTTGTTGATGCTTATGATGGCGGCTACAACGACTGGACCTTTGCCCGCGCTGAGCGTGCCCGTCAGGCCGATGCTATCGAGCAGCGCCGCCAGAACTTGGCCCGCAAGGAACTGGCGTGGTTGCGCCGCGGTGCACCGGCGCGCACGTCTAAGCCGCGCTACCGTATCGAGGCTGCCGAGGCGATTATTGCGGACGTCCCAGCACCGCGCGACAAGGTTGAGCTCATGGCCTTCTCCAAGCAGCGCCAGGGTCGCGTCGTTATTGAGCTCGAGGATGCACAGATCGCCACGCCGGATGGCCGCACGCTGGTGGATCACCTCACGTGGAGGCTGGCTCCAGGCGAGCGCATCGGCCTCGTCGGCGTCAACGGTTCTGGAAAGACCACGCTCCTGCGCGCCCTTGCCGGCGAGGTGGAACTGGCAGCCGGCAAACGCATTGAGGGAAAGACCGTGCGCCTGGGGTGGCTGCGCCAGGAACTTGATGATTTGGATCCGGAGCGCAGGCTTCTCGACGCCGTCGAGGACGTCGCAACCTATGTCCAGTTGGGCAAGAAGGAGCTGTCTGCCTCCCAGTTGGCCGAGCGTCTAGGCTTTTCGGCCAAGCGCCAGCGCACTCCGGTAGGCGATCTCTCTGGTGGTGAGCGCCGCCGACTGCAACTGACTCGTGTACTCATGGCAGAACCAAACGTGCTGCTTCTCGACGAGCCCACAAACGACCTCGATATCGACACCCTCCAGGAACTGGAGTCGCTTCTGGATTCCTGGCCGGGCACTATGGTGGTCATTTCGCACGACCGCTACCTCATTGAGCGCATTGCGGATAATACTTATGCCTTGTTTGGGGATGGCAAGCTCACCAACCTGCCGGGCGGAATCGAGGAGTACCTGCGCCGCCGCCAGCAGATGGAGGCGGCTGCTTCCCGTGGTGTTATTGACCTCGGCGAGAAGACTACTTCGACGGGCTCTGGCGAAGATAGCATCACGGGTGATGCGACCACGGCGGAAAACGCCGCACCGACGAAGCGCTTGAGCTCCCAAGAAGAGCGCGAGCTGACTAAGAAGATGAACGCGCTGGAGCGCAAAATAGCCAAGCTCGATGAGAAGACTTCACAGCTCAACGAGAAGATGGCCGTTGCGGCCGAGAAGATGGCCTCCGGCGACGGTGACTCCGCAGAGCTCTCCCGACTGGATTCTGAGCTTAAGGTTGTCGCCGCCGAGCGTGAAGAACTGGAAATGGAATGGCTCGAGCTAGGGGAGCAGCTCGAGGGATAGAGAAAGAAGCGGAAAAGCGGGCCTTAGCCGAAAAACGCGGCGATGCCCAGCATGGCAGGCAGAGAGAGGAACGTGGTGAGGAACACCGTATCGCGCGCTACGGTTTCTCCCACCTGGTAGGTGGCCGCGTAGTTGTAGACATTCTGCGCGGTGGGAAGCGCTGCCAAAATCAACGCCGCGTAGAGCTCATTACCGCTGAGCCCAAACGCTAAACCTGCGACGAGAGCGATGGCTGGCATACCAATGAGCTTGAGCGCCGTTGCCACAATGGTGGGCAGACGGTCGTTGTCCAGCAGCGAATCACCCTTGAGGGAGGCACCGAAGCTCATGAGAATCATGGGGATAGAGGCGCCACCCAGGATTTCCAACGGTGCCATGATGACGTCGGGCACGGTCCACCCGAAAGCCGAGACAGTGAATCCCAAGACCGCAGCGATGACTACGGGTGCGGTAACACCTGACATCACCGAACTCATGACTGAGCGCAGATTCGTTCCTTGTGCATTAAGCCCAGCGATAATAAAAGGTGAAAGCACCGCCATCTGCAGCACCAAGGCAGGCACGACGAAAGTGGCATCACCGATGACGTAGGTGGCGATGGGCAGACCAATGTTGACGGAATTGTAGTAGCTCGAGGCCGCCGCACCCGCCATGGTTTCCGCGCCGCTGCGGCGGAAGAAGAACATACTCAGCAGGCCGTATACACCCATTGTTGCCACCGACGCCACAGCGATAACTACCACAACGGGGGAGGCAAATGCTGAGGTATCGGACTGCGCCACGCTGGAGAAAATCAGTGCGGGTGTTGCCGCCCAGAAGGCGACCCGGTTGAACTGTAAACGGGCTTCACCTTTGCCGATGACACCTTTGTGTGCCAGTACGAAGCCCACAGCGATAACCACGAAGATAATCGCAAAGCCCGTAAGGACATCCAGCACTAGTGATCAACCTTTCGCACGCGTTTCAAGAAGCGTCGTAGAAAACAACGCCTTGGAGCATAACAATGCCATATCGAATTTCCTGTGAGTCTGCGAGGTTAGTTCACAGACGAAGCGATTGTATGGCACGGTAGAGGGCATGAATGCATTCCGTCGTGTTTCCCGCCTGTCCACCACCGCTGTACTGACCGCGGCGCTGGCTGTTTCCGGCGCATCCGCTGCGCAGGCGCAGGATATTAATCAGCTGTCCTCTCAGGCTACTGAGCAGATTAACTCCCTCCAGATCGAGCTGCCTGCCCAGGCTTATGACTTGGCTGAGCAGTACAACGTGAAGCTGCCACCATTCGTGAAGACGCCGACCCCGGCCGTAGCAAACGAGCTCGTCGGCGCTACCCACTCCCACCTGCTGAAGCAGGGCCACCATGCCGATGACAACGCGAAGAAGATCGCCCAGGAATGGGCTGACCAAGCAGCTGCTGGCAAGGTCACCTTCCACGACAACGCTGGTGACGGCCTCACCCACTTGGAGGAAGGCAGCGGCAACATTTACAAGCTCACCGAGTCTGAGGCTAAGGACCGCGTGAAGTGGCTCAACCGCGATGTCCCGGTTACCAAGGCCGATGGCACCGGCTTCGGCGTTGCCCAAGCCTTTGACGGAAAGTACGTCTACGTGGCGGAGTACTTCTTTAACAAGTAATCCACCACCAGCCTCATTAACGGGCCCTGCTTCACTATGGCGTGAATGAACTGCCATAGGCAGGGCCTTCTGCACGTTTTCATGGAGACGGTTACAGTGGGGCCCATGATTCTGATCAACGTACAGTTCCACGTCAAGCCCGAGTACGCCGAGACCTTCCTCGACGAGATCGACTGGTACACCAAGGCCTGCCAGGCTGAGCCCGGCTGCATTGACTTCAAGTGGTTCCGCGATCCGGAAGACAAGCAGCGCTTCTTCCTGCTCGAGTCCTACAAGGACGGCACCGACGTCGACCACGTCAACACCGAGCACTTCAAGCGTTCCTGCGAGGAGCTCCCGAAGTACCTGGTGGAGACCCCGGACATCATCAATACTCACATCAGTGGAAAAACTAAGTGGGACAAGATGGCTGAGTTCTCCGTCGACTAGGACGACGTCTCAGTCTCACTGAGGCCTAGCGCCGAAAAGCGCCGCTCGAAAGCGGCGCTTTTCGGCATTTCAAGGGGAGGAACAGGTAGGCAGGCTTAACTCCGTTGGGGTCGGATCAAGCTTCGCATGTTGTCGCGAGAGACTTGTCGCCATTGGCATACTGCTCAAGGGCCTGTTCAAAATCTTCGGCGTAAAGGTTCGCGCCTTCGGCCAACGGATGCACGCCGTCGTCGTACATCAGCGCGGGGTTCTCCTGGGCGGTGCCGCACCAATCCGCTAGGTACACGTTTTCGCGCTGCGATGCTGCCTGCACGATCTCCGCGCGTGCCTGGCCCATCCAATCACGGTCGCCATAGGGCACAGCGAAGACCACGGTGCGCTCAGGTCCCACAAGGTCGAGCAACTCATCCAGGCGTCCAGCATCTGCAGAGCCATTGGTTCCCAGCCCCAAGAAGATCGTTGAGCGCAGTTGCCCAGAATCCTTCAGGGCACGCAGCGAATCAATGGCTTCAGAGTATTGGCGGGAGACCGCAGCATCAATAAGGATGCCTGGAAAACGCTCCGTGAGGGCATCGGATGAAGCAAGCATGACGGAATCACCCAACGCAGTAATCTCTGCCCCGGGGGGCAAGGAGCGCTTTTCCTTCGGCTGTTCAGTAGGCTTTGCCGGCGCTGACGCTGCCGCCTGCTCATTGGCCTGCGCCATGCGCTCGAGTTCGCGCTCGAGCTCCGTCTTGTCCTCAGAAGTCGCCACACCATAGGCCACACCAATGGCAGAAAGCACGACGAGTGCTGGCACAACCGGCCACATGGCTTTGCCGAATCCGACCTTCATCTCATGCAGGGAGGGACGGGAAGCCCAGTAATCGTGCCATGTCTTGATGTAGCCCCCGCGGCGGAAGGGGTTCTCCACAAACTGGTACGTCACCTCTGCTAGAACGAAGGACAGTGGCAGAGCAAGAATGCCCAGTGCCCATGCTGGAGCGTCGGACACGGCTATAAGGATCATGATGATGGGCCAGTGCCACAAGTACAGCGAGAAGGAACGTTGTCCTAGCCACCGCATGACACGTGTACGGAACAGCCACGTCAAGGGACCGGTTTCGCGCACAACGGACCAGATCATCGCTGCACCCAGCACGCTGGTGAGGACGAGGCCGCCGCGATAGGTGAACTCACGGTCCGCGCCCATCCACACCAGCTGTGCAAGGTAGGCGAGCAAAGCAAGGACACCAACGGAACCGGCAAGGACGCCTTTGCTTGTCGACGCCCACGAGTCCGCCCCCGCCTCCTTCGACGTCGAGGTGAGCATGAAGGACAAGAGCGCGCCGATAAGTAGACCGAAAGCGTGGGTATCAGTCCCGTAATACACGCGGGTGGGATCCGCGCCCGGTGCGAAGAGAAAAGCCATGGCGAGGGCAGACGCCGTCGCAAGCACAAGTGCCACTGCGATGGGCAAACGCTTAGGCTTGCGGCGCGAAACAGCAAAGACTGCTGCCATGAGTAGCGGCCAGATGAGGTAGAACTGCTCCTCCACAGCGAGTGACCAATAATGAGCAAAGACCTGCACTTCATTGGGTGCGAAGTAGGTTTGACTAGTGGCGATCTGGGTCCAGTTATTGACGAAGAACAAGGTGCCCAGGAATTGCTCGCGGATGCCTACAGCTAGGTCGCCCCCAATGGCCGCAACAATTGCAGTGCACAGACATAGCACGACGAGTGCAGCAGGAAGTATTCGCCGAAAGCGCCTGATCCAAAAGTCTCTGAGGTTGATACGCCCAGTGATGTTGAACTCGCGAATCAGTAGGGACGTGATGAGGAATCCAGAGAGGACGAAGAACATGTCCACACCCAGGTAACCGCCTGGCAGTAGATCACCGAAAAAGTGGTAGATAACCACGGCGACAACTGCGAGGCCACGCAGGCCATCAAGTCCCGGAACTTGGCGTAAACGGGCACGGCGCTGCTGTTTAACGGTAGCGGATTCCTTTGGCACCGCCAGCACGTCAGTGCTACCTTCGGCAGCGTCCACACGGGCAGTAGCGCGGCGCTGCTCGCGAGTAGGTTTGGTGGGCTTGAGTTGCCTTTCGGTAGGCGTCCCGACGGGCTGCGAGCGTCGCGCTAGAGCACGTGAAATCTCCGCGTCGGGAGCTTCCTCAGCCGGTTTCGGTTCGGGGAGTTTTGTCGCTTCCTTCGCAGCTGATGCAGGCGTTGCTGTGTCTTTGTCTTTCGCTGCAGCGGGCTGAGCTTGAGCAGTGGGGTTGGCTTTGGCTGGGCGCTGGGGAGTGACAGAACGCTGTGGTGTGACCGCCCGTGGGATGGGGCGTCGTCGGCGCGGTTTACTGTCTTCAGCCTCCTCGCGGGCCTTAGTGAGCTGTGCCTTTCGCACGGCGGAGGCCTTCGGGAGGGATGCTGCGTTCAGTTCGAGCGAGGAATTCTCGCCGCGCTGTGGGCGCCTGCGTTTCGGCGCCGGTGCAGGCTCTGACGTGTGCTTTGCCTTCGGCGTCGGCTTTGCCTTTGGCACAGACACTGGTGTCGGCGCGGCTGGCGCAGGGGAGGCAGGGGAAGGAGCTGTGGGCTGTGAGGGACTTGAGGAAGACTTCTCGCGCTTCGTCGAGCCTGACAAGATCGACCGCAGAAAATTCTTCACGACAACACTCCGCTCGTAGGGGGTCAGAGGGCTAGGGAACCCGAGTAATCCTACTCCGAGGGAATGCGTGAGCCAGGCAGGTTTCCTGGGAGCGTGTTAGGAGCTCAGTAGCTTGCGCAACACCACGCTGACTCCGTTGTCTGTGTTGGCAGGTGCGATGATGTCTGCGACTTCCTTGAGCTGAGGATGAGCATTCTCCATGGCCACAGCTGTGCCCGCTGCCTGCAGCATCTCCAGGTCGTTGAGGTAGTCACCGAAGGCCGCGGTGGCGGTAATGGGCACCTCTGATAACTCTGCGAGCTTGGTCAACGCGGCACCTTTATCCACCCCGCGAGCCATGACATCGAGCCATACCTTGCCGGAGACTGCGACGTTATCGTCCGGGACGGCCTGACGAATCGGCTCGTAGACATGGGCTTCCGAGCCTGACTCGCAAAAGATAGCGATCTTGATGATGTCGGAATCAGGGACGGAGGAAAGCTCCGGCACCCACGTGACAGCTTTGTAGTACTTAGTCAACTCAACTCGTGCTGCGTCAGATACATCTTCGGCCACAAAAGCAGTCTCTGGCGTGCATAGCACCGTGGTGTGCGGTTCGGTGATGGAATCAGCCGCAGTGCGGGCAGCGCGTACAGTTTCCTCCGCAATGGGGAAGGTGGCGATGATTTCACCGCCGCGCATAACCACCGAGCCATTTTCCGCGATGAAGGTGTCGATGTGAGGGAACATGTCCTTGAGCGTGGCCAGCTGACGGCCTGACGCCGGTACCAGCTCGCAGTGGCGCTCAGCCGCTAGTTTCTGGAGCTCCGGGAAATCAGCGGGAAGCTGGCCGTGGGCATCAAGGAGCGTGCCATCCATGTCGAGGGCAACAAGCTGTGGGAGCACGAAAAGTTACACCGTTTCTATGGTCTCGTCTGAGGTTTCGGCGGTCTTGAAAATTGGTGGCCGAAAAACCTGTGATATGGAACACTGGTGCGTATGACTACGACTGATCCAGTACTCGTTTCCGTCCGCAACCATACCGGAGTCCTCGAGCTCAATCGCCCTAAGGCACTGAACTCGCTGAATCCGGACATGATTGACATCATTCGCCGCTCCCTCGAAGAATGGGCAGAGGACGACAACATCGAACAGGTTCTCATTCACTCTGCCAGTGAGAAAGCATTTTGTGCTGGCGGTGACGTCCGCCATGCTCGCGAAGGAATAGCGGAGGGCAAGCTCGAAGATGTCGATGCCTTCTTTGCCTCCGAGTACCTCACCAACGGTGATATCGCTGAGTTCCCGAAGCCCTATATTGCCGTAATTGATGGTGTCGTTATGGGCGGTGGCCTTGGTATTTCCCTCCATGGCTCGCACCGCGTTGTGACAGAACGTGCCTTTGCTTCGATGCCGGAGATGAACATCGGCTACGTCACGGATGTGGGAGTGGCCTACGCCGCACAGCGCATGGTCGGCACCCGTGGCGTAGCATCGCCTGGATTGGCTAAGTTCTGGGGCATTTCGGGCTACCGCATGTATGCCGCAGATATGCTGTGGACCGGCGTGGCGACCCACGTGGTCAAGGACGCCGCTGAGCTGATTGAGGCTGCCATCGATCGCGGTATTGACGCCGCCCTTGCGGATCTCGCCTTGCCGGCGCCGCAGGAGCCGGCGCCGCTGGAGCAGGTAGCCAAAGACTTGGAAGAGACCTTTGCACTCCCGACATGGGAAGAGATTTCCGCCGAGCTGGAGACGCGCCCGCAGATCGCTGGGGAAGTGAAGCGCCTCATGGCGGGTGCCTGCCCCGCAGCGATTATCGCGGCCAATGAGCTCTTTGAGGCTGAGGCCAAGGTCGATGATATCCGCGAGGCGCTCCTCCTGGAGCTCAAGCTCGGCATGCACATGTACCGTCGCCCGGATTTCTCCGAGGGAGTGCGCGCAGTCCTCGTGGATAAGACCCAGGACGCGAAGTTCGACCCCGCCACGACCCAGGAGGTTGATCCGGAGGAGTTCCGCGCGGTCCTCAACGCTTAAGGAAGAAAACTAGAAACCGCGCTGGCGCTGGTACGCGGCGCGGGCGCGCTGCTCGTCAACGCCCGGGGGAACCGCCACGTTGAGCGTGGCCTGCGTGGCGGCCGGGAATGGCGCAGGAAGGCGGAAGGCGGGGGCGTCGGAAAGCGCGAGGCCCAGTCGGCCGTCCGGAAGGTGTACCGGCAACAGGGTCCATAGGCCCAGGATGGGCATAGCTAGTTGCGGCAATCGTGCCTGACGGGCATCCGCAATAGGGACACATGCCCGAAGGAGCTCCGGCACGGCGCGGTCATAAGCGAAGCGCCGCAGGTTGCCTGCTGCCTGCGCAGACATGGAGGAGGCGAGCTCGTCCGCCCATGCCCACGTAAAAGTACCCGCAGCTTCATCCAGGGTGGCAATCAGGTGTGCTGGAACAGTCAATGAACCGTGTGCTGTGCTCACCAGCGTGCGGGAGGTCCCGGGATCGAGCTCGGCCCTCAGGTTGGGGAAGCGGGCATCGAGGAAAAAGTTGTGCTCGGTGGCAAGGAAGTGAGCATCCGCAAGAATATCCCGTGCCCGCAGTCCCGCCTGGCCATTGAGCTGGCGAAGGGCAACGATGCGGGAGCCCTCAAACTGGGCAAGTGCTTCCGGGTTATTGCCGGGCACATTCATATAGGAAGCGAGCTCAGTGGTGGCGATACGCTCGTCCACGCCGCCTTCGATATCCCCGCTCTTTTCCAGACCAGCGAACACGGCGCTGATGGGGTTCGGGTCAATCTCCGTGAAGTCCACCGCTACGAGTGCCTCAGCATCGCCCTGTGGAACGCGGACGACGGGGCGATCACCAACAAGACGGCGCGCCAGGCCCTTGAGCAGAGCCGTATCCGGCTGGGGGCCGTGGAACTCAGGCAGATCTGCCTGCTGCGCCAAACCTGTGGTCCAGTGGAACTGGCCATCCTGGATGGACGCCAAGCGCAGACCGTCAAAGTCATGAACGCCGCTGCTGGTGGTGAAACGCACCGTAGCGCGCTGGTCATGCTCAGGCTGGTCGGACTCGACGGGGACGAAGTTGACCTCCACGTCCGTGATGGGGCCGAGGCGACGGGCAAAGGCGGCGTCGATGCCGGCCTGAATAAACGCGCCGGCGGAGTACAGGTTTCTCACTGAATCCATGCGTGCTCCTTGACTAGTTCGGTTTAGTCCCTGCGGTAGGGGTGTTCAATGGCTTCCTCATAGGCCGTAAGAAGGGCTTGGGTGGATTCTACCCAGGAATATTTCTCCGCTTCGCGTCGGGCGGCTATGCCCATCTCGGATCGCCGGGAAGGATCACGGAGTAGATTCACTGCGGCGTCGGCCCACGCAGCGTCGTCGGCATCAGGGGCAATGAGATGACCTGTGACTCCTTCTTCAATGACGAAGGGGATTCCGCCGGCGCGGGTTCCGATGACAGGAACCCCCGAAGCGAAAGACTCCAGCGCCACAAGTCCCAGGGTTTCCGTGGCAGAAGGGAACAGGAAGACATCACCGACGGCAAAGGCGGCGGCAAGCTCGTCACCAGAGAGATAACCGGTAAAGACGGTGTAGGAGGGATCGAAGCCTTCCTTGAGCTCGTCCAGGAAGGGGCCGTCACCGACAATGGCGAGGCGGGCGGCGCCAAGCTCAGCGCGTACCAATTGCATGACGTGGTCGAGGCGCTCCAAGTCCTTTTCTTTGGAGACTCGGCCGATGTAGGTAAGCAGTGGCGCATCGGGGTTGCCTCCGGTGAGGCGCTCGCGCATCGACTCGGTGGCGCGGGAGGGCTGATAGGTGTCCGTGTCCACGGCCTTGGGCCACAGCTTGACGTTGCGAATGCCCATCTCACCAGCCTTGTCCACCATGGGACCGGACGTGCACAGGTTGACTGCTGCCTGGTTGTGTAGGTACTTCAGCGCGGCCTCTGTCAGCGGGCGAGTCCAGCCAATGCCCAAAGCATCGACGTACTCGGGCACATTGGTGTGGAAGCTGGCCACAAGCGGAACAGCGTCACGCTGCGCGGCAAAGACGCCGAGTGCTGCGGTCCAAATCGGGTTGACCGCATGGATGACATCGGGGTCAAAATTCCGAATCTCTTTAAAGAACTTCCACGAGGGCAAGCCGAATTTGATTTCCGGGTAGACCCAGAGCGAAAGGCTTGGAATGCGGGTGACCTCGAAACCTGCATACGTGGCTGGCGCCTTGCCCGTGGCGAAGATGCGGACCTCGTGGCCCATCGCCGCTAGCTGATCTAGCGTGCGGGTAATGCGGGTGACCACGCCGTCGATTTTGGGCAGGAAAACCTCAGTAACAATCGCGATGCGCATGGAAGAGACGCTTATGCCTGTGCGGTGTCGGCAGCGTTGTTTGCCACGGAGTCGGGAACACCCGCGTGCTGCTGCTTAGTCCACAGGGATTGCGCTGGAATTTTGTCGCGGTCCACGCGCTCGGCGTACTTGCGGGCCACCTCTTCAACCTCATGGAGCAGGCCTTCTGACAAGGTGGTCGGCTCTAGGCCGAGCTCGAGGAAGGTGTCATTGGTGACGTGAAGTTCATTTTCCGCGGATTCCTTGCGCGGGTTCGGCACGTAGGCCACCTCGGCACCGGAGATCTTCGCCAGCAGTTCGGCCAAGTCGCGCACGCGGTGCGTTTCGGTCATCTGGTTGATGATCTTGACGCGCTCGCCACGAGCGGGCGGATTATTCAGTGCCAGATCAATACAGCGCACCATGTCGCGGATATGGATAAAGGCGCGGGTCTGGCCACCAGTTCCGTGCACGGTCAGCGGGTAACCAATTCCTGCCTGGATGAGGAAGCGGTTAAGAACTGTGCCGTAGTCACCGTCGTAGTCAAAGCGGTTGATGAGGCGCTCATCCTTCTGGGTCTGCTCGGTGTGCGTGCCCCAGATGATGCCCTGGTGGAGGTCGGTAATACGCAGCTCATCATTCTTGGCATAGTAGGCAAAGAGGTGTTGGTCCAGTACCTTCGTCATGTGGTAGACCGAGCCGGGGTTGGAGGGGTAGAGGATTTGCTGCTTGACGACGCCCCCCTCGCCCGCATCCACCTGCACGTCCAAGTAGCCCTCTGGAATCTTCATGCCAGCGGTGCCGTAGCCGTATACGCCCATGGTGCCTAGGTGCGCGACGTGGATATCCTGTTCAGATTCCACGATGGCGGCGAGCAGGTTATGGGTAGCGTTGATGTTGTTATCCACCGTGTAGCGCTTGTTGCGCGAATTTTTCATGGAGTAAGGAGCAGCGCGCTGCTCGGCGAAGTGGACAACAGCATCTGGGCGCTCGGTCTGAAGAAACTCCAGCAGGCCGTCGTAGTCCTGAGCCACGTCGAGGTTGCGGAAGCCAATGGTCTTGCCAGAGACCTCAGTCCACGCAGCTAAGCGCTCTTCGATGGAGACGATAGGGGTGAGCGATTCTGCGCCGAGTTCCTTATCGATAGCGCGGCGAGAGAGGTTGTCCACGATGATGACCTCGTGGCCCTGGTCGGAGAGATAGAGAGAGGCTGGCCAGCCGCAGAAACCATCGCCGCCGAGAATCGCTACCTTCATGTTTTCTCTCCACATCATGATCGGGGGTATTACCTATGGTGCCGCCGTCGACGGAAAGTTCCGGCGCGGCGGCACACACTTTTATCTACCTTACCGTTGACAGTGCTTACACGAAGGGCGTGCTGGGTAAACAGTGAGTGAATGTTTCCTAAGGCAGCACGATGAAGTTGCATTGAGAAGACGCTAGTAAACTAGCCCGCATGCTTGAAGCCGTGCTCAATGCCTTCGCCGATTCCGTCAATGCTCTGCTCATCGGCATCCTCGTGGCCATTGGCATCATGCTTCCGCGTGGCAGCTACCGAAAGATTGCAGCACTAGTCATCGTGGGCGATTGGTGTGGCGTGCTCACCGCTGCCGCCGTGGTCATGTTTATTTTCGTGGGCATTCAGGACAAAGTGGCCGCCGCTTTGGAGTCACCGGCGATTGGCTGGGGCCTTATCGTCATTGGTGTGGGCCTCGGTGTCCTGGCGTGGCGCTCGAAAGGCGAGCCCAATGACATGGTGCACAAGCTTCTCGGTCCACTGCGCACGCCCTCGCCGAAGACCGTTGCGGTGGGCTACTTCATGGGAGTCATCCAGTCGCTGACCTCCGTGCCCTTCTTCTATGGTCTGATGCACCTGGCGGCTGGGGACTTTAGCAACACCGTCAAATACGGCGGTCTCTTCTTCTACGCCAGCTTCGCGCTCTCCCTTCCTACCGTGTGCGGGCTTTTCATTGCGCTCGTGCGTGCTAAACCTCATTCCTGGGCTGGCCGGGCTTTCGCGTGGGCACGTCAGAACTCCGCCGCCGTTGCGTTGTGGAGCGGCTATGGCGTGGCGGCCTTCCTCGTCATTATGGGTATCGTCGCGCTGCTCTAGCACTTTAGCCTTGAGAACGTTCGATTAGGGGGTTAGCTCGCGGCCTTAGCTTGCGGAGTGGAACTGCCCTAGTTGCCAAAGATTTGGTCAGATCCCGCGGCAGGCTCAAGAGTTTTGGCAACAACGGCAGTTGGAAACAGTCTTGGCGCTAGTCGTAGAGGACTTCGTCGAGGGGGAGGGCTTCGCCAAGCAGCGCCTGATTCTTAGCAATGTCGACGTAGCGCCCGGCGTGCGGGATGAAGGCGTCGGATTCCTCCGAGCTCAACTCACGGCGCACCTTGGCGGGTACCCCAGCAGCTAGGGTGCCGGCGGGAATATTCTGGCCCTCCAGCACCACCGCGCCGGCGGCGATGAGAGAGCCTGGGCCCACGGTGGAACCGGACAACAGTGATGCCTTCATACCCACTAGCGTGCCGGCACCTACCTGCGTTCCGTGCAGCATAGCCATGTGTCCAACCGTGACGTCGTCGTTCAATATGCACGGGTTTGTTGACTCCACGTGGATAACGCAATTGTCCTGGATATTAACGCGCGCACCGAGGCGGATAGTGCCCACATCACCGCGAAGCACACAGCCATAGAACACGGAGGAATCCGGGCCGATGGTCACATCACCGATGATGGTGGCATTCGGCGCAATCCAGGCGCTGCGGTGAATACGCGGGGTCTTGCCTTGGAAGGGGAGGATAAGCATGGTTTTAGACTCCTTCAATCGCTATGGCCAGGGCCGTTGAGATTTCATAATCTCCAGGCTCCGGGCTGAGGTTCTTAAGAAGAGCGAGTTCTTCAGGCGAGAGCGGGATAACCCAGCCCTTCTTCGGATCGTGCACTGCGCGTTCCTGTGCAGTCGTGGGGGACAGGTACACCGTGGTGTGTGCGCCAGTCCGGAGGCCGCGTAGCTGTGCAGCTTCACCAGAACGGGCCACTTCCGCCAGAACCTTAGCGCCGGAAGGGGACGTCTCCACGATGATGAGTCCGTCTGCCGTGTGCACGGCAAGGCGATCCAGCTCGACCTCAACGGCATGCGGATCGGGGGAGGCTAAACGCGCGCCGGGGGAGCCGACAAGATTCTTCAGTGCAGAAAAGAGACCCATGGCGCGATCCTAGCCTGCGGGTACCATCGGGCACTGTGATTGACGCGAAAGATACAGCACTCGTCATTGAAGGCGGCGGCATGCGCAATTCCTATACCGCGGCATGCATCGTCAAACTACTTCAGGAGGAGGTGGAATTTGGCTGGGTCGGTGGTGTTTCCGCAGGCTCGTCACACACCGTTAATTTCCTCTCGCGCGACGTGATTCGCTCCGAAGAATCTTTCGTCGACTTTGCCAAGAACCCCAGCTTTGGTGGCTTGGGTTCTCTACTGCGCGGCAATGGCTATTTCAACGCTGAATACATCTATGAGAAATCAGCCGACAAAGATATGCCCTTCGATTGGGAAGCCTTTGAAGCTAATCCAGCACAGATGTGTATCTCGGCTGCCCGGGCCGACACAGGGGAAAGTGTCTACTGGGGGCGTGAGGATATTGCGAGCCTGGATGACCTCATGGTGCGCGTGCGAGCGTCCTCGACGCTGCCACTCATCATGCCCATGCGTGTCATTGACGGCGCACCTTATGTGGATGGAGCCATGGGCGAATCCGGCGGAATCCTCATTGAACAAGCAGAAAAAGCTGGGTTTGAGAAGTTCCTTTTTCTCGGCTCCAAGCCACGCGGCTATGTACGCCCCAAAGTCAGCCGCCCCACGGCGCTGCGCCGCGTCTTCCGCAAGTACCCAGCCGTGGCTGAAGCCATGATTGCCCGCCCACCGAAGTACAACCACTCCAAAGACCGTCTCCTTGAATTGGAAAAGGAGGGGCGCGCCCAGCTTTTCTTCCCTGAGGACATGCAGGTGACGTCTACTGAACACGACGTGGCCAAGCTGCGCGCCAATTTTGAGGCGGGCCGCGCACAGACCTATGCGGAGTGGCCGGCATGGAGGGAATTTCTTACCGCTTAGCCGACTGGTAGCACCTGCCGGCGTTGATCACTGGGAGCCCACGAGTGTGAGACGTGCCTCTGTTGTAGTCGTAGCAACATTATGGATAAGGCTGTGCGCTGCATGGATGCGATTAAGGATGACTGCGGAAAACGCCTTTCACATGGCGTTTTCTGTGCAGTTTCCTAGAATGACAGACCGTGTTGGCACTTTTTGATGGAAATATTTGGCTGAGCATCTTCTTCATTGCACTGCTCGGCACACTGTTTGGCATGATTCCCTTCGGCCCGCTGCGCTTTGGCGCGGCGGGTACCTTGTTCGTCGGTTTGGCCTTCGGCGCCTTCATTGAGCTCGATGGCACAATCCTCAGTAGCTTGCAGGAGATGGGCCTTGGTCTCTTCATTTACATGCAGGGCTTGTCTGCCGGTGAGCGATTCTTCAAGGGATTTTCTGAACAGCTCAAGCACATGATTACTGCGGCCATCGCGGTGATTGCGGCCGCTGCCGTGGCGCTGCTCGCAGGCGGTTGGCTTGGATTGTCACCTTTGGCCTCTGTTGGTGTGTTCTCGGGTGCGACGACCTCGACTGCGTCACTGGCCGTTGCCCAGCAGCAGACAGGTGAAGAGCTGCCGGCCGTGGGTTATTCCCTGGGATATCCGGTCGGCGTTGCCGTCGCCATTCTGCTTGTGGCGGTACTGCTGAAACAGTCTTGGCCTGGGTCAAAGGACAAGGACACTTCTGCCGAGGAAATCTTCCGTTCCCGCACTATTCGCGTGACGAAGGACATCACCTACGACGAGCTCCTCGAGCGCTTTGAGGACCATTTCGTCATCGCCACGATTCGCCGCGGCAATACGAGGACTGTGGCCGGTGACCATCCGGAAATCCGCAAGGGCGATATCCTTCGCGTCCTCGTGACGAAGGCGAAGAAACATGAGCTTACGGCCGCCCTGGGTAAGCGTCAGCCGCAGGTTCCCTTCATCGATAAGCGTCTTGTCATTGAGAACGTCGTGGTGTCGAACTCAGACATTGCTGGACGCACCATCGAGGAACTTGACCTATTTAAACGCTATGGTGGCCGCATTATCCGCATTCACCGCGGTGATGAGGAGTTCCTCGCCAGCTTTGATACGCACCTCGATTCCGGCGACCGTGTCGACATCATTGTTGACCAGGACCATCTGGGCGATATCCGTAACTATTTTGGAAACTCGGTTCAGGGCTATTCGGAGCTGAACTGGATCGCCGTGGGCGGTGGCCTGTTCTTGGGCTATCTCTTGGCACTCGTCGTTGTTCCGATGCCGGGCGGTGCGTCCTTTGAACTGGGCTTTGCACTCGGCCCACTCATTACCGGTCTCATTCTTGGTGCACTGCACCGCACCCGTCGCGTGCCGTGGAAGGTTCCGGCCTCCATCAACACTGCCTTCCAGCAGTGGGGCCTCGTTATCTTCCTGGCCTCTGTGGGCCTTGCCTCCAGTGATGCTTTCCTCTCCACCGCCTTCTCGTGGATGGGTGTGAAGTGCATGCTGCTGGCCGCCATCATCACCCTGGTTGCCATCGCGAGTTTCGCCGTGGCGAACCGGTTCCTTGGCCAGTCGGAGACCCGCACCGCCGGTGGTATCTCGGGCATGTTCGGCCAGCCAGCCGTGGTCAACTACGCCACGGGAATGAGCTCTGACTCCCGCATCATGACCGGCTACGCAGCCACCATCGTGGTGGCGCAGATAGTCAAGATTGCGGTCATCCCCATCATGCTGACCGTGTAAAAGCGGCCGCTAGCCGCCAGGGCCCTGGCTGCCTAGTCCGCCACGAGCGTTTCGATGGTGAGCTCTGGGTGCTCCTTCTCAATGAAGGCCAGCTTCCACTTATCGCCAAAGAGGGCGATGAGCTCGCCGTCGGTGCGGGTGAAGATTTCTACGCCGCGCTGGCGGCCCAGCTCTGGTGCGGACTCAGCGTCGGTGCGGCGCGCCACGGAGTAGGGGATGGGCTCGGTGACGGTCTCCACGTTGTACTCGACCTCCATGCGGGCCTGCATGACTTCGAACTGCATGGGGCCCACGGCAGCCATGACGGGGGCGGCATCACCGCGGGTATCGTTGCGCAAGATTTGGACAACGCCCTCGGCCGCAAGCTGGTCCAGTCCCTTGCGGAAGGCTTTGTAATCACCCAAAGACTTTGCACGCAGAATCTGGAATGATTCAGGGGCGAACTGCGGCATGGGCTTGAATTGGACCTTCTTGCCCGTATAAATGGTGTCACCCGGTGCCAAGGAACCGGCGTTGACCAAGCCCACGATGTCACCCGGGAAGGCGGAGTCCACGGTATCGCGGGTACGGCCAAAGACCGTCAAGGCGTATTTCGTAGAGAAGCTGCGCCCAGACTGTGCATGGTTGACCTGCATGCCGCGCTCAAACTCACCGGAGACGACGCGCATGAAAGCCAGGTTATCGCGGTGCTTGCGGTCCATACCTGCCTGCACCTTGAAGATGACGCCGGAGAATTCATCAGTGACCTCACGGACCTCATCGATGGCAGCTGCACCACCGGAGCCGGCAGCTTCAATAGCCTGAGGATCCGACTCGCGCGAGCGCGGAGCCGGGGCAATGGCGCACAGCGTATCGAGGATTTGGTGCACGCCGAAGTTCAGCATGGCGGAGGCGAAAATGAGCGGGGAAGTCACGCACTGCTCAAAGAGCTCTTGGTCGTGCAGGGCGCCGTCGGCAGCCAGCAATTCGGCTTCCTCAACGGCCGTTTCCCAGGCGTCTTCTTCCTTCTCCGCGGCAGCGTCAGGAGCGTAATGTTCTTCCGGAGCAATGGTGGAGCCACCTGCGGTGCGCAGGAAGTGGATGTACTCGTCGGCCTCACCATCATCATTAATGTGGGCTAGACCGCGGAAGTCACCGGCAATGCCGACCGGCCAGTACAGCGGGGTGGGCTGCAGCTGGATTTCGTTGACGATTTCGTCGACAAGCTCCAGCGGTTCGCGGCCGACGCGGTCCCACTTGTTGATCACCGTAACAATCGGCAGGCCACGGGCCTTACACACGCGGAAAAGCTTGAGGGTCTGCGGCTCGAGGCCCTTGGCGGCGTCGATAAGCATCACAGCAGCATCCACTGCCGTGAGCACGCGGTACGTATCCTCTGAGAAGTCCGCGTGGCCCGGGGTATCGACGAGGTTGATCATGTAGGGCTCGCCTTCATGGCCCTCCGGGGCGTACTCAAACTGCAGGGCCGAAGATGCGACGGAAATACCGCGGTCCTTCTCCATCTCCATCCAGTCAGACACCGTGGACTTGCGGTTGCCTTTGCCGTGCACCGCGCCGGCCTCATTAATGACGTGGGCATGCAGCGCCAGCGCCTCCGTCAGCGTGGACTTACCAGCATCCGGGTGGGCGATGACGGCGAATGTGCGGCGGCGGGAAGCTTCGGAGGCAATACTCATGCGGGTTAGTTTAGCCGCTGGGTGCTACCACTCCACATCGAGCTGGCGGCCTAAATCATCAAAGATGCGCCGCGCCACCGAGAGCTTCTTTGCAATCGGGCGCCGCAGTCCTGGCTTGCGCTTGTTGTTGTAGTACTCACCGGACTCGAAATGGATGCCCGGGGTGCCGGTGAGGAAGAAAGCGAGGTTCTCGCCACCCTGATCCGCAGTGCCAAAGCGCTTGCCCAGGACGCTGGAATATAGCGCGTTTGTTGTGCTCGTCGAGGTCTTCGCAAAATTCGTCTTGAGCACGCCTGGGTGGAAAGCCACGGCGGTCAGACCATGGGAGTCGAAGTAGCGGGTAAGCAAAATATCGCCGAGCTTGGCATTGCCATAGGCGCGCTCCGCGGTGAACTTCTCAAAAGTGTTCGGGTCACCAGGATCAAAGGAAGACATGAGCATGTTTGCTACAGAGGAAGTCTGCACCACCGTCGCATCGCTATCCCGCAAGATATCGCGTAACAAAGACGTCAGCAGGAACGGGGCCACCACGTTGACCTGCCAGGTGCGCTCAAAGCCATCAGCAGTGGCAAAGGGGCCATCAAAAATTCCGCCGGCGTTGTTGCCCAAGGCATGGATGTGTTCGTACTGGCGTAGTTCTTCCGCCAGGCGACGCACCTGACCCAAAGATTCGAAGTCCGCCACGTGGTAGTGAGCATCGATTTCTTTAGCTACTGCCTGAGTCTTCTGCGGGTTGCGGCCAACGAGTACGAGCGTGTCTTGTGGGCGGCGCTTGTGCAGAATGCGGGCGGTGGAGGCCCCCACTCCGTCTGAGGCACCGGTAATGACGATGGTCCGTGGATCCTGGTTCGATGACAAGGCGTGGCTCATACTCCGCTAGTGTAGGGCGATCCACGCGGGCGCGCGGGTTTACTTCCCGCGCGAATGGATCTCGTTCTGTGCCTTGGGCATTCCTTCGGCCACGATGAGGCGCGCGGCTTCCGCAGCGGTGGCGATAGAGCTATCGAAGGCCGGGGAGGCGTCGACAGGCGCGAGTACCCAATCCGGAATCGAGCCACCTTTAGGCGGGCGGCCAATGCCTACGCGCACACGCAGATAATCACGGGTTCCTAGGCGCTCAGTCAGCGACTTCAAACCGTTGTGTCCATTCTCATTGCCGCCCTTCTTGATACGCACGCTGCCGGCGGGCAAATCGAGCTCATCGTGGATGACAATAATGCGCTCTGCCGGCACTCCGAGGTGTGCAGCCAGGGGTGCAATCGGGTCCCCGGAAAGATTCATGTACGTGTGCGAGCGCACGGCCAGAACCTGCGTGCCGTCCACGTCAACGGGCGCGGCGCTGAGCTTGTGTCCCGTGACCGGCTCAAGGACATCGCCTCCCTCAGCAAGGAGATCATCAACGGCCATGTAGCCCACATTGTGACGCGTTGCCGCATACTTTGCACCGGGATTGCCCAAGCCCACGATGAGCCATTCAGCGCTGAGCGCAGCGGGGTCCAGCCCAACAGCCGGTTGCGGTGACGGGGCATCGCTGCTGCCGAAAAGTCGGGCAAAGAAGTCACGGATGGAGGACACAACTACTCCCTTCTGGGAAGTTCTATATTCTGGGGCCATGAGTAAGCTTCTTGAGACTATCACTTGCCCGGTTCTACCTGCCCCGATGGCCGGTGGGCCCACCACGCCGGCTCTGGTCCGCGCGGCCGCAGCCGCCGGTTCTTTCAGTGCATTAGGGCTGGGCAGTGCGTCCGTTGAAGCTGCGCAGGAGGCTATTGATGCCTGCGCTGGCACGTGCTTTGGTGTCAACCTCTTTACCCCACAGCGTGAGCTCACCGCCACCGAACGGGCTGCGGCGGAATCTCTCGCGGCGGAAGAGAACGCTGTGCTTGGCGACGTCCCCCTGACCTTCGGCTGGCACGAGAAACTCACCGCCGCGCTGGACGGTGGGGCAGCGGTGCTGTGGTCCATGTTCGGTGTTTTTAGCGACGAGGAAGTTCAGCGCATCCACGCAGTCGGCGCGGAAGCGTGGACCACGGTGACCACTCCGGAGGAAGCACTTGTTGCCGCCAGCCGGGGCGTCGATGTGCTGTGCGTGCAGGGCCCGGAAGCAGGTGGGCACCGTGGTGTGTGGGACCCGGCTGCTCAACCAGATCAGCGCCCGCTGGCGGAACTTGTCGGTGCCATCCACCACGTCACCGACCTTCCGCTTATTGCTGCCGGAGGAGTGCGCACCGCTGAGGATGTTGCTGAAGCCCTTTCTTGGCCCGGCGTGGTTGCAGTCAGCTGTGGCTCGGCTTTCCTGCTGAGCGAGGAAGCAGGTACGAGCGAGCACAACCGCGCATTGCTTCGGCGCGGTGGGCCTACCGTATCCACGAGAGCCTTCTCCGGGCGCTATGCCCGGGGACTCGAAACGGAGTACACCCGGACCCACCCCGACCTGCCCTTGGTGTATCCGTATCTCAACGAGCTGTTGAAACCGCGTCGCGCCCGCCATGACGCGGAGGTTGGGTACTGTCTCGTCGGCACCGACGTGGAGAAATTGAGCGGGGGTAGTGTGGCACAGATCCTCACGCAACTATGCCCAAACGGACATCTTTAACAGTTAATATTTACGGTTGGACAGAGAAATACACCCCTCTTTGAGAAGTAAAGGATACATAGCACGTGACTGCAAACGCGCACATTGGGCACGAGGACTGGAACGAACGTCTGGAGCTGGCCCAGGAGATGATCCCGCTCATCCACCAGCTGCACCGCAACAACAACGTCGTGACCTCCATTTACGGCCGCATGCTTATCGGCATGACCGATATTGACATCATCAAGGCTCACCGTTACGCCCGCCGCATTGCTGAGCGTGAACTCTCCACCGCTGAGACTCTGCCCATCCTCAAGGAACTGTGCACGATGAACCTGGGCACCGCCTCCATTGACCTGGGCCGTCTGGTCATGGGCTTTGAGGAGTCTGGCTCCGATAATCTGCGTAACTACCTCGAGGAGACTCTGGTAGACCTCGTCGGTGCTGGTGTGGACAAGGAATCCACTGACGTTGTGCTCTACGGCTTTGGTCGCATTGGCCGCCTGCTGGCCCGCATCCTCATCGCTCGCGAAGCTGCCTACGGCGGCGTGCGCCTGCGTGCCATCGTGGTGCGCAAGAAGGGTGACATGGACATCTTCAAGCGCGCCTCTCTCTTGCGTCGCGATTCTGTCCACGGTGCCTTCAACGGCACTATCGCCGTGGATGAGGAGAATGAGGTCATCTGGGCCAACGGCACCAAGATTCAGATGATCTACGCCAACAACCCGGCGGAGATCGATTACACCCAGTACGGCATCGACAACGCTATCGTCGTCGACAACACCGGCGTCTGGCGCGACCGTGACGGTCTGTCCCAGCACCTGCAGTCCAAGGGTGTGGCCCGCGTGCTGCTGACTGCCCCGGGCAAGGGTGACCTCAAGAACATCGTGTACGGCATCAACCAGGGTGACATCGAGGAGTCTGACCAGATTCTCTCCGCCGCATCCTGCACCACCAACGGCATTACCCCGGTTCTCAAGGTCATCAACGATCGCTACGGTGTCGTTCACGGCCACGTGGAAACCGCGCACTCCTTTACCAATGACCAGAACCTCATCGACAACTTCCACAAGGGTGATCGCCGCGGCCGCGCAGCCGGCCTGAACATGGTCCTCACCGAGACTGGTGCGGCCAAGGCAGTGTCCAAGGCTCTGCCGGAGTTCGAGGGCAAGCTCACCGGCAACGCCATCCGCGTGCCTACCCCGGACGTGTCCATGGCTGTGCTCAACCTGGAGCTGGAGAAGGAAGTAGACCGCGACGAGGTCAACGACTTCCTGCGCAACGTTTCTCTGCACTCTGACTTGCGCCAGCAGATTTCCTACATTGCTTCCCCTGAGGTTGTGTCCTCCGACTTCGTCGGCTCTACCCACGCTGGTGTCGTGGATGGTCTGGCGACCATCGCCTCCGGCAAGCACCTCGTGCTCTACGTCTGGTACGACAACGAGTTCGGCTACTCCAACCAGGTCATCCGCATCGTAGAGGACATCGCCGGCGCTCGCCCGGTGGTGTACCCGAAGCGCGTTGACGTTTCTGAGCTCTAAACGCTAGAAATACGAACACCGCCCACGCCATGCAGCGCGGGCGGTGTTTCGCTGTTTTAGGGTCCTGCTCGGTCTGCGACCTAGCTTTGCCAGGATGCTTCAAACGCGCAACTGCCCGATCTGCCAAAAGTACGGGCCAAGATCGAAAAATCTAGACTGCTTTTGTCAGATTCGTCAGTTTTAGCGGGGAGACAGCGCACGCGTGTGGAGCAGACGCCGTGCGAGCAACGCGGCAACCACACAGAGCACCGCGGTCAGCGCCATGGCGATGGCGTAGCGCAGAGGCGAGTGCGCAACTAAGGGCCAAGCAGGGAAGGCAAGGAGCCAGAGGCTGGTTTCTGCCAAGATATCGCCGCCCAAGGTGACGGAGACGATCGTGCCTACGATGGTGAGGGCGATAGCGCTCACGGTGCCGAAGCGAATAACCAAAACGAGTGACACAGCCGCGATGACAAAGCCCACCCCAACTGCAAGGGGGAATGCCGAAAGCTGGGCAGCGACATTGCCACCTGCGAGCGCACTGGCCAGGTAAGCGGCAGCGCATACCGCCAGGATGACACACAGGAACCAGAGGAGAATCCCGGATGTGCCGAACCGTGTTTCCATATGGACCAACGGCCATGAATCAGCTACACGGGGCCAAACGAGGACCGGCAAGATACCTGCGCCGACCGGAAGCAGAAAGAAGTGAAAGAAACCTTCGACGTAGTTAGCGGGATGCAGAGCTACAAAACCGAGCGTGGAAACGCTGAGCAACAGGCAAGATAACACCGCTGGGCTAAAAGCCGCGTGGTGCAGCCCCAACAATGTGGACCACGGCGAGGACTGCGCTGCGGCACGGGAATGTTCCGTTGGTTTCCATGATTGGGCTTCTTCCACGGTGGCATTAGTCCGCGTCGCCGTAGACCGTGCGACGGTGAAACGCAGCGGGAACACTGGCCGGTATCGACGCGGCGTGAAGACCGCAGCTAATGACCCAAGCAGGGCAAGGATGACACACAAAACGAGAGCTGGAAACGGACTGCTGGTCAGTAGTGGGTCGTGTGGCTCAAGAGGCACCGAGTTCTGATGAATACGCAGTGCGGGCAAAAGAAGCCGTTGCGGCCATGCTGGTGGAAAGGCCCACCACCTGCCTGTTTCGACAGTGCTCGGAAGGACGCTGACTATTTGCCACAGGACCGCTGCCACGAGTGCTAATGCGAAGCCCAGTCGACGGGCACAGGCTGCGGAAAGCCCAGCAATGCCAAGCGCGCCAAGGAAGGAGTAGAGCCCAGCTACGAGGATAAGTTCATGATTCTCCCGCCCCTGGGCAGCGACAACGAACCAAGAAACACCAAAGTTCAGAATATGGAAGACCGCAAGGCTGACAATGACAACGATAAAGCGGGCAGCATTCTCGAGACGCGGGTTGAGGTTTCTCCATTGCGTTCCGCCGCTGCGAGTGATGGTCTCGCGGCGTTCTGGAATGGCAGCGAACAGCCCAGTAAGAGGGGAATACATGCCGGTAACAAACAAGGATTGCCAAGCCAAGACGCCCGTGGCATCAGTGCGTGCTGAGGCCATTAAGGAGAAAATGATTGTCATGATGACCAGCGGTAGCGCCAGCAAAGGCAACCACTGTAGGGCACTTCCGCGGCTGCGTAGTAGTTCTGCCGAAAGGTAACTCGGGCGAGGTGCTGTGGTGTGCTTAGGCACGTGATTCCCCTTCCAGAGAGGTAGGTGCTTGGGAGGCATGGCCCGGTGAGGTAAGCCGGAAGAATTCCTCTTCCAACTGGCCACGGGGTGCTAGCTCGTGCAGGGAACCGGAATATCGAATCCTGCCCTCGGCCAAGACCGTGATGTCATGTGCAAGATGCAAAACTTCACCAAGCTGGTGGGAGCTTACGATAACGGTGTGCCCAGCCGCGGCCAGTTGCTGTAGTAGCTCCCGCAACTCCATGATGCCTTGGGGATCGAGGCCATTCTGAGGCTCATCAAGGACAAGAACCTCTGGATCGCCGAGGAGAGCTTGCGCTAACGCTAGGCGGGCCTTCATACCAGTGGAAAAGGATTTCGCCTTCTTGGAGCCAACGCCGCTGAGCCCAGCGATGGAGAGAACCCGGTCAATCTCAGAGTCGGGAAGCCCCAGAAGTCGAGCGTGAACGCGAAGATTCGCCGCGGCAGACAGATGACCATAAAAGGCTGGCCCGTTCACTGAGGCACCAATGCGGCGAAGCACATTGCGGTTCCAAGGTTGGCCCGCCACGCTGATGGAGCCCGAGTCAGGAGGCAGGAGGCCTAAGAGGATGGAGAAGATTGTCGATTTTCCTGCCCCGTTGCGCCCGAGGAGCGCATGCACGCGGCCAGGGGAGATGTGGAAGGAAACATCATCGAGGACTCGTTGCCGACCGAAAGATTTCGAGATGTGCTCAAAAGAGATATCGCAATTCATAGAATGCAGTATCGCCGGGGCGCATCATAAAGGAATCCGCCTGCATGATGGTCTTCAGAGAGCAGACCTCCTACCGTGGTAGGAGCTTAGGCAACCCCAGCACGCTGCGCTAAGAGAACGAGGGCCACTCGGTCACGTGCGGCGAGTTTAGACATGAGCGCGGAGACGTGAGTTTTCACCGTGGTTTCTGCGATGACCATGTCGGCGGCTATCTCCGCATTTGTAGCACCACGCGCGATGAGTGAAAGCACTTCCATCTCGCGGCGCGTTACGAGGCTGAGTCCTTGGCGTTCCTGGGCGCTGAGGGTATCGCGTGTCAGCGCTGAGCGATAAGCCTCTAGCACTGGGCCGGTTACCTCGGCGGCCAGTACCGATTCTCCTTGCGCCACGTTGCGTACGGCGGTCACAAGAACCTCTGGGTCGGCATCCTTCAGCAGGAAACCGTGGGCGCCAGCGGAGATGGATCGCGCCACGAGCTCTTCATCATTGAATGTGGTGAGCATGATGATGCGGCACTCGGGCTTTCGCTCGAGTATGGCCTGAGCCGCTGCAATGCCGTCCATACCGGGCATGCGAATGTCGAGGATCGCCACAACAATGTGGTGGCTCAGCGCTGCTGTCACGGCGTCCGCCCCCGTGGCAGCGGTTGCCGCGACCTCGATGTCTTCTTGCGCAGTGAGGATGGTAGACAGTGCTGAGAGCAGCATTGCTTGATCATCGGCCAATAAGACGCGGATTCTAGAGCTGCTGGGTCGCATCCTTGGTCTCCTTCATCGGTATCTGTGCGTGCAAGGAAAAGGAATGAGCAGCGCCGGAATAGTCGAGGCGACCGCCGAGCGAACGGGCTCGTTCCGCCACTCCGACTAAGCCCACGCCGCTGCCCGCGACGTTGCTTGGTGTGGGATGAGGATTGGTGGAGGTGAGGGTGAGCGTGGCGGCGTCATCAAGTACAAGCTCAACGAAGACGCGCGTGCCGACGCCCTGATGGCGCAGAGCATTCGTCAATCCTTCCGTGATAATGCGTACCAAAGCCATCTGCACCAACGATGGAACGGCGTATTCAGGCGGGAGGTTGGCGTCCACCTTTAGCCCTGCAGCGCGGAAGCCTTCGAGGATCCCTTCGATGTGCTCAAGCTGTTGAGCAGGCTCAAGAGCCGTGGAACCGGGTGAGCGCAAGGCAGCGACGATTCCGCGAACCTCGCCCAGGGCGGTATCCGCATTATCGCGGATAGAAAGAAGTGCTTCTTCAGCCGCGCCGGAGTCCGCAGTCGCTGCAACGATGCCTGCATTAGCCTGAACCTTAATCAATGTGAGGGAATGGGCGAGGACATCGTGTAACTCCCGCGCAATGAGGAGGCGTTCTTCTTCTTGTGCCTGGTGGAAGCGCTCGCGGGCCAGTACTTCTCGTTGGCGATCACGGTCGAAATAGCGGGCAGCAATGAAATATGTGCTTCCTAGTACCGTCCAGTGAGCCACAACCATGGCAAGGAAGGGTGTGTCAACCTCATAGCGCAGAAGATAGGACTCAGCATCGATCCGCCACATGAAGGGGGAGATGAAGGTACCGAGCGCAGTGATGAGGAGGACCGCCCGAGGAAGTAGCCTGTGGTTTATGTACCGTGAGGTGGTGTACACGGCCATCGGGGCGGTTAATGCCCAAGGCGTCAAGCCGCTATTAGTAGGAAGCTGGCTCATCCATATGACAGCCCAGGCCAGGAGAAGAACTAAGAAGCCTGTTGCGCTCACGATTGGCCTCGAGCGCCACACTAAGAAAAGCGGTATGAACAGCAGCGACAAGAGAGCCTGGAGAATTTCCACCGTTCCGGCAGAGGAAAACGCCAAGGCACAATAAAAGGCCGCTACGAGCCCCGCGACTCCTGCGAGCAGCGCGTCACCCAAACGCACCGAGGACAGGAAGGCGCGCGCGGTGCGGGAAAAGCTCATAGACGGCCATGGTAGTACATACAGAAAGTACTACTTCTTCTTTTTGTCCTTCTTGGACTTCTTTTTCTTGCCCTGCTTCTTGCCGTCGCCGTTGACCTTGGCACGCTCCAAGTCAGCCGCGACATCCGGAACGTAGGCAAAGTCGTTGCGCGGCGGACGGACGTATTCAGCTTCGAGCTCGGGGCGGTTCGGGATCTCAGGTACGTCCTGCTCCACGTGCTGGTAGGGAACCGTCTTGAGGATGTGGTTGATGACGTTGATACGTGAGCGCTTTTTGTCCTCAGACTCCACGGTGTACCACGGTGCGGATGGGGTATCCGTGTGGACGAACATCTCATCTTTGGCCCGGGAGTAGTCCTCCCACCGAGTGATAGACTGCAAGTCCATGGGGGAGAGCTTCCAGCGGCGCAGCGGGTCATTGCGGCGAGACTTGAAACGAGCGATCTGCTCTTCATCGGACACCGAGAACCAGTACTTCAGCAGGATGATGCCATCCTCGATGAGCATGTGCTCAAGCTGCGGGGCCTGGTGGAGGAAGCGGACGTACTCCTGCTGGGTGCAAAAACCCATGACGCGTTCCACACCGGCACGGTTGTACCAGGAACGGTCAAAGATGACGATCTCACCGGCGGTGGGCAGCTTTTCAATGTAGCGCTGGAAGTACCACTGGCCGGCTTCGCGGTCGGTAGGCTTGGGCAGCGCTTCGATGCGGCAGGTACGCGGGTTGAGGTACTGCGTAATCCGCTTGATAGCGGAGCCCTTACCGGCGGCGTCGCGGCCTTCCATGATGATGACCACGCGGGCGCCGGTCTCAACCACCCATTGCTGCATTTCGACGAGCTCAGCCTGGAGGCGCTTTAGCTCGTCCTCATAAGCTTGTTTGTCGAGCTTCGGGGGTTTGGAGGGAGACTTCTTTGTTGAACTCATACCCCCAAATATACCCTTTAGCTGGGAAAATGCCTAAACGCGGGGAGTTTAGTCGACCTCATGCTCGAGCACCGCGCCAGTGGCAGCGTCGACATCGTACTCATACTCCTGGCCGTTGGATGTGAACTCAATTTCCCAGTGCGGGCCCTTGCCATCGTCACCGTCATCGAGTTCAACTTCCTTGTCCGTGACGGTGCTGGCGTCCACACCGGCATGGGCATAAGCGGCGGCCAAGGCATCGTCACTGGTGAGTGAGTCAGCGGCTTCTGCCTGCTGGTCATCACGGTCGTCGTCGTGGTCATCACGGTCATCGTCGTCCTGCTCGACCACCGTCGTTGCCGGCGTTTCAGTGACGGTCTCCATCGGGGGAGGAGTCGTTGCGGGGGCTGGGTCTGCCTCCTTGTCTGAAGAACAGGCGGCCAGTGCTGCAGACGTAGATAAAGCAATGCTGGCGGCGATGACACGGGAGAGAAGAGTCATAAAAGGCTCATCCTTTAAGGTTGGGGAAATGTGGTTCTCTACAGTATCGATGCCTCGAGTCGCGCGCAGAATTAATAAAAGGTCTAGCCCGAAGTGCAGGTGCATCCTTCACCGCAGCCGTTGGCGGGCGGTTCACCAAAACGCGTGGTGTTTTCAATCGAGCCGAGCCCCTCGATGCTGATACGGGTGACGGAACCGTCGCCAAGCATCGCGTCCGCACCGCGCGCAAACCCCACGCCTTCCGGAGTGCCGGTGGCAATGACATCACCGGGGTTGAGCGGGTACAAGGATGAACAGAAGGCGATGAGCTCGGCTACGGAGAAGATGAGGTCATCGGTGTTGTCGTCTTGGCGTACCTCGCCGTCAACTGTCGTGGTGAGCCGCGCGCCACGCCCCGGTGCCCATTCATCGGCAGTGGTGAGCCACGGCCCGAATCCGGCGGTGCGATAGAAGGACTTGCCGGCGTGAAATTGCGAGGTCGCGCGCTGATAGTCGCGCAACGTGTAGTCGTTCATGATGGCATAGCCCGCCACGTGGTTCAGAGCCTCCGCTACCGACACGCGGTGTGCGCGAGTCCCTATCACCACGGCGAGTTCGCCTTCGTAATCCAGCTTCTTCGTAGCAAAGTCGGGCACATACACGTCGTCGTAGGGGCCAGTGAGGGCTTCCGGAAACTTGATGAACAACGTGGGCTGGGTAGGAAGCTCGCGGCCCATTTCCCGCGCATGCTTGGCGTAATTCACGCCCACACAGATTATCTTTCCCGGGTTCGGAATGACGGGAGCAAGGTCGGCGGCGTCAAAAACGACGGGTTCTCCTGATAGCTGTGCCGCCTTGCGCCAGTCCGGGCTAGCGAGCAGCTTGCCGACGTCCTCATAGTCCAACTCCGTGCCCACATTCGGGCCGTCGATGCGGATGGCACAGGTGCCAAAACTGGTGCGGAGAGTAGCGAGCTTCATAGCCGCTAGTCTAACGCGCGGAGAATCTCATCCACCGCGTCGGCGCACATGATGGGAACCTCCTGAGCCTCCTGCTTGCTCCACGGCTTGAGCACGAAGGCGGCAGGATCCATGCGTCCAGGCGGGCGCCCAATACCCACGGAGAGACGCTGGTAGTCCTTCGTGCCCAACGATTTCGTCGTCGAACGCAGACCATTGTGGCCGTGGTCGCCGCCGCCGAGGCGCAACGTGATCTGGCCAAAGTCCAGCTCAAGTTCATCGTGGACCACAATGATGTGCGCGGGGGAGATGTTGAAGTATTGTGCGAGGGCCTTGATGGGCCCACCGGAGAGATTCATGAAGCTGCGTGGCTTCGCGACGATTACCTTGGTGTCCCCACGCCGTGCTTCGGCGATATCTGTGTTCGTCTTCTTGTGAACGGAAAAGGAAGCGAAGAGCTCGTGGGCTAGTTCATCAGCCACGTCAAAGCCGATGTTGTGGCGGGTACCGGCGTACTTTGGGCCGGGGTTGCCCAGCCCCACGACGAGGAAAGAAGAATGAGTCACGCTGACCATTCTAAACAGCGGGTGGGAGAAAACGGCGAACCGCGCCCGCCACCCAAAAAGCAGGGCAAGCAGGCGCGGTGCGTTAAGCGGAAGGAGCGAAGAGGAATTACTCCTCGTCGCCCTTCTCCTCGGAAGCCTCAGCGTCTTCTGCGGAGTCGGCGCCAGCCTCAGCGCCGCCGTCTTCAGCAGCCTCAGCGGCAGCCTCGAGGTCCTCATCAACCTCCGGCTCGGAGATGGAGACGATGACGGTGTCTTCCTCGGCCGCGAGGGTGGTGCCCTCCGGCAGGGTGATTTCGCCAGCGGTAACCACGGTGCCATCCTCGAGACCCTCGATGGACACGACGATCTCTTCCGGAATGTTGAGTACGTCGGACTCGACGAGGAGGACGTCTGCATCCTGGATGAACATGAGGCCCGGTGCCGGCTCGCCCTCGATGGTGAGCGGAACCTCAACCTCAACCTTCTCGCCACGCTTAATGGAGAGCAGGTCGATGTGGTCGATGTCGAAGGTCAGGACGTTCTGGTCGATGTGCTTGACCATGACCAGGTGCTGCTCGCCCTCGAGCTCCAGCTCGAACACGGCGTTGACGCCGTGGTTACGGACCAGTGCGGTCATTTCCAGGCGGTCAACGGCGAAGTGCAGAACGTCGACGGCGTGGCCGTAGACAACACCCGGGATCTTGCCTGCAGCGCGCAGACGGCGAGCAAAGCCCTTGCCAAACTCAGAGCGGACTTCACCTTTGAGTACGGGGCGCTCAGAAGCCATAAGTAAATCTCCTTAAAGTATCGTTGTGCGGCAAGGGCTCATGTAGGACCGTGTAGATACGACAAAAGCCTGCCGATGGACGTCTTGGACGAGTCATCGCAGGCTTAATTCTAGATTCACTGCTTAACTTGTGCTATCGCGTCGATAACGGATTTCTCCCTCGCCGAGACGCACAAGATTTTAACAGCAGCGCTGTCGCCAAACCAAATTTAGTGGGTTTCGAAGAGCGTGGTCACAGAACCGTTCTCGAAGATCTCATGAATGGTGCGCGCCAGCAGCGGGGCGATGGACAGCACAGTGAGGTTGTCCCAGCCCTCGGTGGACTGCGGCAGGGTATCAGTGGTGATGACTTCCTCAGCGCCGCACTGCGAGAGACGCTCGCGGGCCGGATCGGAGAAGACACCGTGGGTGCAGGCAATGATGACGGACTTAGCGCCAGCCTCCTTGAGGACGCGAACCGCGCCGGCGATGGTGCCGCCGGTGTCAATCATGTCGTCGAGAAGCACGCAGTCCTTGCCCTCCACGTCACCCACGACGCGGTTGGAGACGGTCTTGTTGGCCTCAGTGGTGGAACGGGTCTTGTGGACAAAGGACAACGGGGCATCACCCAGCTCGTGTGCCCACTTCTCTGCCACCTTGACGCGGCCGGCATCGGGGGAAACCACCGCGAGGTTATCCAGCGAGTAGTTCTTCTTGATGTGGTCCGTCAAGATCGGCATGGCGTGCATGTGATCAACTGGGCCGTCGAAGAAACCCTGAATCTGGTCAGTGTGCAGGTCCACGGACACGATGCGGTCAGCACCAGCAGCAGCGAGCAAGTCAGCAACGAGGCGTGCGGAAATGGGCTCGCGGCCAAGGTGCTTCTTGTCCTGGCGGGCATAAGGGTAGAACGGCAGGATAGCGGTGATGCGCTTGGCGGAACCGCGCTTGAGCGCATCAATCATGATGAGCTGCTCCACAAGCCACTTGTTGAGCGGCTGGGAGTGGGACTGCATCACGAAACAGTCGGCACCACGTACGGACTCCTCGAAGCGGATGAAGATTTCGCCGTTGGCGAAGTCGCGGGCGGTGGTCGGAACCAGTTCAGTCTTGAGCTCCTTGGCCACAGCTTCTGCCAACGCCGGGTGTGCACGCCCGGTGAAGAGCTTCATGTTCTTGCTGCTGCCGGTAACCTTGCCAGTCATCAGAAAATATCCCTTTACGTGTTGTTAGTTAGTGGTCTGGTCATCAGCCGGAGCGTCCTGAGCCTGTGCCGCGGCCTCAGCTGCTGGCGTGCCCGGGCGCTTCTTCTGAACCCAGCCCTCGATGTTGCGCTGCTTGCCGCCGGAGACGGCGAGTGCTCCTGGGGGAACGTCGTCCTTAATCACTGTACCCGCCCCAGAGTAGGCTCCGTCACCCACGGTGACCGGAGCGATAAACATGGTGTCGGAGCCCGTCCGTACGTGGCTGCCAATGGTGGTGTGGTGCTTATTGACGCCGTCATAGTTCACGAAGACAGAGGAGGCGCCGATGTTGGAGTAGTCACCGACGGTGGCATCACCGATGTAGGTCAGGTGCGGGACCTTGGTGCCACGGCCGATCTGTGCCTTCTTGGCCTCTACGAAGCCGCCCAGCTTGCCCTCCTGGCCCACGATGACACCGGGGCGGATGTAGGTGAAGGGACCGACCGTGGCGTCCGTGCCAATAACGGAGTCAAAGCCGTGCGTGCGCACGACGCTTGCGCCGGCACCAACCTGCATGTTCGTCAGGGTGGTATCGGGGCCCACTTCGGCGCCATCGGCGATGGTGGTCGCGCCCCACAGCTGGGTGTTGGGGTGGATGGTGACATCCTGGCCAATGGTGACGTTTACCCCAATCCAGGTGGTTTCCGGGTCAACGATGGTGGCGCCGCCACGCATGGCCTTTTCCACCATGCGGCGGTTGAGCAGGCGGCCAGCTGCAGCCAGCTGCACACGGTCGTTGACACCAGAAAGCTCATCGGGATCAGCGGCCACGTGAGCACCAACGCGGTGGCCGGACTCGCGGGCAATCTCCAGCACGTCGGTGATGTAGAGCTCGCCCTGGGCGTTGTCGGAGTTGAGCTTGGTGAGGGCGTCGCGAAGCACGGCGCCATCAAACGCGAACACTCCAGAGTTCACCTCGCGCACCGCGCGCTGCTCCTCGGAGGCATCCTTCTGTTCCACGATGGCGGTCACGGAGTCATCCTCAGCGCGCAGGACACGGCCGTATCCGGTCGGATCCTCCAGGGTCATGGACAGTACAGTCACGGCATTGCCTTGGCTGGTGTGGCTCTCATGCAGCTCGCGAAGAGTTTCCGGGCACAGGAGCGGAACATCACCGTTGGTGACGATAACGGTGCCGGTGAAATCCGGCAGGGCACTCAGACCACACTGCACAGCATGGCCGGTACCATTTTGTTCTTCCTGGACGGCCTGGGATACCTCACAGTCAAGCTCCTCCGCAATGGACTCGACGGCGGGGGAGACCTGGTCTCGCTGGTGGCCTACGACGACCACAAGGTGCTCCGGGTGTACCCCGGCTGCAGCATGGAGTGCATGGCCGAGCAGTGACCGCCCGCCAATCTCATGCAAAGTCTTCTGGGTTGAGGATTTCATGCGGGTGCCCGCGCCAGCCGCTAGAACGATGGCGGCGCAGTCGGTTGTTTCAGCCACGAGTGTGTGCGTCTCCTGTGTTTGGGGTGTCAGGACTTACTGCGATTCATCATAACGCGCCCGTGCTACTTTCCGTCAGAAACCTCCGGAAGTGCGCGCGCTCGCCACGCACCGAGCAGACCAACGATAGCGAGGAAGAGGATAGCCGCGGACGGTCCGGCCACCGCAATGACGGCTGAGATGCCACCGACGATGAGGAGGATGACGCCCATCATGGTGTTCGCAGCGCCGACGTAGCGGGTGCGCTTGTCCTCGCCAGCCATGTCCACAACATACGTCTTGCGGGCCACACGAATGCCGGCGTGTGCCAGGTTCACCAGGAAGAATCCGATGGGCAGAGCCCAGGCGCTTATCGACGCCGGCGCCCACGCCGCGCAGGCCACAATCGCCAGCAAGATGACCGCAGCACATCCCGCAGCCCAAGACATGACTAGGCGGGAAGACTTATCCGACAGAACACCAGATACGCGTCCACCCACCAGGCTGGCCAAACCGGAGGCGAGGACGAAGCCACCGAGTCCGCTCAGTGCTTGGGAGCCGACGCTTTGGGAGATCACAACAATAAAGGACGTCGACAGCGCTGAAACCAAGAGCAGCGCACGGACGTTGACGAAGCTGCGGAAGCGGGCGTCCTGGGTATAAAGCTGCCACGTGTCTTTCCACCAGCTGGTGTTCATGCCCTGCTGGCCGGTGTTGTCCGGCACGGGTTCATCAATGGTGCGAAACACCACTGCAGCGAGGAACCACGTGGCCGCTCCGATAGCCAAGAGAACCGCAAGCCCCCAGCGCGGTAGCTCGCCAAGGAAGGCCAGGATGCCACCTGTAACGAGCGTGACCGCACCACCTAACTGTGTTGCGCGGCCGGTGACCAGACCGCGGCTTCCCTTCGAGATTGTGCGTCCTTGCACGTCTTTGCCGGTGAGAGAACACAGTGCGCGCAGAAGCGCGAGCACAGCCAGGGCGAGGCAGACGACGAGGCCGAGAAGGGGGCCGTCGAGAAGCACTGCGGCTGCCGCAATGATCGCCGCGCACACGCCCTGGCCCACCGAGCCCAGCAGCCATAGGCGCTTGCGCGCTGGATGCGAGGTGACCCACGGAGTAAGCGCTGCCTGCGGAAGCATCGAGCCGGACTCCCGCAACGGCACGAGGAGGCCGGTAAAGAAACCGGGTACACCAGCAGCGCTAAAGAGCCAGGGCAGGACCGTCTTGCCAGACAAGAGCTGATCGCCCACGCCCTGGAGGCCGTTAGACCACACAAACTTCCGGGCATTGGCGGATTCTTTCGCGGAGAGAGACATGACTGTGATCTTAAGCCCGGCTAGGCCAATGCAAGGGCTAAGGTGTGTCTGACCACCTATCCTGGGATGCATGTCAGTCACCGCGTCTCGCTCTGTGTCTCGCAGAGTTTTCGTTCAGGGCACCGTACTCACCGTTGCCGGGGCCTCCGTGGCTGGGCTCAGTGCCTGCTCGACATCCCCTGACCAACCCGAGCCCCTCGGCTACGACGGTGAGCCTCGCGCCCTTCCCATCCCACCTGTGGAAGAGGGCACGATGGACGGTGACACCCGAGTCTTTAAGCTCACGGCCCAGGACGGCCACTCGGAGGTCCTCCCCGGCAAAGACCGCACACGGACGTGGGGCTTCAACGGGCCCTTCCTGGGGCCGACGCTGCGTGCCCGCCGTGGGGATACAATCCGTGCCGAAATCACCAATGACCTCATTGAAATGACCACGGTGCACTGGCATGGCATGCAGCTTCCGGCCTTCTCCGATGGCGGCCCGCATTCGCCGATTCAGGTCGGTGAAACCTGGAAGCCCGAGTGGGACATCATCCAGCCTGCCGCCACAGTGTGGTACCACCCGCACCCACACATGGCCACGGCGACGCATGCCTACCGCGGCTTGGCAGGGATGTTCATCATCGACGATGACGTCTCCGACAGCCTCGACCTGCCGCACGACTATGGCGTGGACGATATCCCCGTGGTCATCATGGACGCTAAGTTCACAGAGGATGATCAGTTCGATGAGAAAAGCGACAACACCCTGGGTCTTTTGGGCACCACGCCGGTGGTCAACGGCATCACCAATGCCCGCTTTGAGGCCACGACGCGCCGGGTACGTCTGCGCCTGCTCAACGGTGCCTCCATGCGCTTTTACACACTTGAGGTAGGGGAGAAGCCCTTCCACGTGATTGCGACGGACGCCGGGCTTCTCGACGCCCCCGTGGAAGTCGACTCCCTCCTCCTCGGTCCCGGCGAGCGTGCCGAGGTCATCGTGGACCTGGAGCCCGGCAAGGATATTAAGCTGCGCTCGGTTCCCCGCAAGGACAACTTCGGTGTGCCTACTGACGATAGCGCCGCTGACTTCGGCTTCCGGGATTCCTTTGATTTACTCACCATTGTTGGCCCCGAAGAGTCCGCTCCGGAACCCGCGGCGCTGCCGGCAACGCTCGATCCCGCAGCGGGGGAGACCCCGTCCACTGTTGGCCTTACTGAGCGCGAGTTCATCCTCAACACCTTCATGATCAATGGTGAACAGATGGACATGGCTCGCGTTGATACCGTCATCGACGAGGACGCACTGGAGCTGTGGACCGTCACCAACGAGAACTCCGACTGGCCGCACAACTTCCACATCCACAACGCCCGCTTCAAGGTCGTGGACTGGGACGGCGATGAGAAGATGAACGTCTTTAACTCCGGATGGAAGGACATTGTCAACCTCCCGCCGAAGGCTACCGCTCGACTGCTGGTGGAGTTTGGCCACTTCCCGGACAAGACCATTCCGTACATGTACCACTGCCACATGCTGCTGCATGAGGACCAAGGCATGATGGGGCAGTACGTCATTGTGGACAAAGGCGAGAAACCCGACGTGCGCGTGAAACCGGGCGCCCTCGTCTTTGACAAGGACGCTTCCGGCCATGCTGGGCACGCCAGCCAAGTCGTGGACTCTTCGCGTAGTCCGTATGCGTCGCCGGAAGCGACGGCCTAGGCACGAGGCAAATCAGGGTTTCAGCAGCTTGAGGATGTGCTTGTTAGCTGAGGCCGGTTTCGTCGCCATGTGTGCTAGTTGCGCACGTCGATGGAAACAATCCTGTTTCCAATTGTGTGGTCACTGCAGTCATCGTATGCGAAAGCTACGGGGGTGAAATCGCCAGGAACCTCAAATACCCAGGTGTATGGCGTGGAGAACCCTGGGCCGATGGAGTTACCCTGCACATCCCGATTGGCTTGAACCCGCCAGTGGTCATCGAGAGGGGTGTACATCCGTCCTTCTTGGTCAGCAATCCAGGCGAATAAGCTGAAGTCTGCGGTAAACGGAGTTTTCCCTTCATTAGAGACTGTTCCGGAAACGATGACGAATTGCGCGCCCTCGTTCCTAGGGCCTTCAATGAGCGTATCCGGTGCGCCGGGGACGAAGTCTTCGCGTCTAAGTTCCACTGAGGGAGCGAGGGTTACGGAATCGATGATGACCTTCTCGTTTCCGCTCACGGCCGGTTCGCCAAGCTTGGGGAGATCGTCGAGGGTTTGGCCCTCGGTGCTGCCATCTTGTGTGTTTGGGCTTTCGGCATTGCTCACCTCGCCTGATTGTGAGGATTCTGGTTCTGAAGGAGTTGCGGAAAGTTGCTCCGGTTCAGAGCCGATGAAGGCGAAGGTGGCACCTGCACCCACCGCTCCGCCGACTAAAGCGGCAACGGCAACCATCCACCACGCTGCTTTTGGAGGCTTGGGCCGATCTGACGTCTTAGAATCAACTGGCTGTGCTGCGTTAGAGAACGGGTTCGAACCTGGTGTTTGTTGAGGCTGTTGCTGCGCATCGTTAGGGAGCATGATTGACCTTAAGAGAGAAGAGTGAACGAATTCGTAACAGTGTAAACCCACAGCACTGTGTTTCCACTATCAGAGCATCAGTGTGTATCACAGCAATGGTTGGGCCCGGCTTCTACAAAAGTGCAGATCTACTGGTCGTCGCAAAGCAGTGCATTAGCGGTTGAAGCCGACCTCTTGCGCGATTGCATTTCCAGGGCGTCCAAGGGTTCTATCCCTGTGTGCTACCCTCCCTAGTGAGAGCGTCAACGTAGGTTGGCGCATTATCCCCCGCGGCCCCAAGCTTAGCGCTTGGGGTCGTTGCTTTCCTCAGATTTGCGACTCCCAATAGAGGCCTCGGAGCCTTATCCGTGCGCTAGGGTCAGTAAATGTGATTCAGGACATCGACCCGCTCATTCAATCCCTGTACCAAGTCTTTGACCTCATCGGAGTTGTACTCAACGGCATCATTGGCGGCACGATTGCGCGCCGCAGGGAATTCGACATCATTGGCTTTGTTTTCCTCGCGCTCTTTTCGGCGCTGGCGGGCGGCATGATCCGTGACATGCTGATTTCTAGTGGCCCAGCAGCAGCGATCTCCGACCCGCTGTATCTCACGCTCGCGTGCGTAGGCGCTCTCAGTGCGTTCTTGATTGACTTGAAGGGCAAGGCATGGGAGATCTTTCTTGAGCACGCGGATGCTGTCATTTTGGGCGTGTGGTGCACCACTGGCTGTGTGAAGGCACTGGCATATGGAATGCCGTTTATCGCCTGCGTTTTCTTAGGTGTCCTGACCGCAGTAGGCGGTGGCATGGTGCGCGATGTGGCCTCCGGAATGATTCCTTCAGTCTTTGGCGGAAGCCCGCTCTATGCGGTGCCGGCAGTGCTTACCGGAATCGTGATGGCGTCCTTCGCGCACTTCGACAAGTTCGCCCTCGGCATGATTATTTCGCCCATTGTTGGATGCGGCTTGGCCATCCTGGCCTACTGGCGTGGATGGGTACTTCCGCGAGCCGGGATAGCTCCTCTCAACTACACCGCCGCACAGGTGGCGTCGATTGCGAAGAAGGCGGAGCTGAAGGGCTTTCGCCGTGGAAGTAAAAAACACAAAAAGCTTCCCCACCAGGACTCGAACCTAGAATGACGGTACCAAAAACCGTAGTGTTGCCGATTACACCATGGGGAAACAGCGCACACGTTATGAGCGCTGGAGGACATGTTACCTGACGGGGGTCGAGAGTCCTAAACACGTGCCAGCTTTAGCCGGGAGTGCGGGTCATGTCCGGCGGGGGAGATAGAGTAGGGGCATGGTTCGACAAAGGATGACCGGCCGTGAGCGCCGTGAACAGTTGATTTCCATTGGCCGGGCGGCCTTCGCGGAGCTTGGCTTCGATGGCGCCAGCGTAGAGGAGATCGCCGCGCGCGCAGGTGTGTCCAAGCCGGTGGTGTACGAGCACTTCGGTGGCAAGGAGGGCCTCTACGCAGTGGTCATTGACCGTGAACTGGTGGCCTTGGAAAAGGTGGTCACTGAGTCCTTGCAGGAGGGCTCTTGGCGCGAGCGTATTGAGCGCGGCGTGGTGGCGCTGTTGACCTATGTGGAAGAGGAGACTGATGGCTTCCTCATCCTGGTGCGTGATTCCAAGCCGGGCGATGAGCGTAGTTTCTCCACGCTGCTCAATACCGCGGTGAACCAGATTGCCCACATTTTGGGAGAGGCCTTTGAACACCGTGGGCTCGACCCTGAGCTTGCTGTGCTCTACGGCCAGGCGTTGGTGGGCATGGTGGCTACCACGGCCCAATGGTGGCTGGATGAGCGCGAGCCTTCCCGCGAGACGGTTGCCGCGCACATCGTGAACTTGTGCTGGAATGGCCTGGCCGGAATGGAAGCTGCACCGAAGTTGAAGGGAGATGAGTAGGTGGCAACTCCGATGTTGGGAGGGCTGCTCAAGGTAGCTGCCTCCGATCCCAAACTGAAAGGCCTTGCCTCCCAGGTAGGTACGCAATCACTGCATATAACGGGCATCGACCAGGCCCGCCCCTGGGCTATTGGCACCCTGGCGCACCATGCGCCGGTTCTCGTTGTGGCAGCGTCGGGCCGCGAGGCCGAGGATCTCAGTGCGGAGCTCACCGCGTTGTTGGGAGATAAGGTTGCGTATTTCCCCGCATGGGAAACGCTGCCTCATGAGCGGCTCTCGCCGGCCCCGGATATCGTCGGCAAGCGCGCCCAAGTTCTCGACCTAGTTGGTGCGGGCAAGGCCCAGATCGTGGTGACCTCAGCGCGCGGATACTGCCAGCCCATCCTCAGCAAAGTGGAGGGCCGTGCGCCGATTTTCCTCAAGGAAGAGGAGGAACACGAGTTTTCTCATATCGTCTCTGAATTGGAGTTTCGCGCGTATAAACACGTCGATATGGTGGCGAAGCGCGGAGAGTACGCGACGCGCGGCGGCATCCTCGATATTTTTCCCACGACGTCCGATTACCCGGTGCGTGTGGAGTTTTGGGGCGATGAGATTACGGATATTCGCCAATTCTCCGTAGCGGACCAGCGAGCTATTCAGGAGATTGAGGTCGGGGAGGTCGCCATCTACCCTGCGCGCGAGCTTCCCATCACCAACGAGGTGGCCGCACGGGCTCGTGACCTAGCACAGAAGTTTGGCGGCAATGCGGCACTGGCTGAGCTGCTTACAAAGGTCGGTGAACACATCCCGGCCGAAGGTATGGAGGCGCTGCTCGCCGTGCTTGCCGATGCCCCCTTTGTCACCCTCCCCGAACTCCTCCCCACCGGAACGCACGTGCTCCTCGTGGCACCGGAGAAGATCCGCACCCGTATCGCAGACTTGGAATCCACTGACGCCGAGTTCTTGGCTGCTGGCTGGGAAGCCGCCGCCATGGGCGCAGATGGCCCGCTTGCGGCGGAAGGGCTCGATACGGAAGCCTCTAGTTACCGCTCCTATGAATCTTTGGAAGCGACGTGCGCGCAGATTGAGGCTCCCCTGTGGACTTTTGCGCCCCCAGGTATGTTTGCCGCTGCGGAATCGGAGACCCTGCCGCTCGACTACGAGCCTGGCCCCACACCGCGTGGCGATATTGAGCAGATTGACGCCATGATGGCGCAGCTGCTGGCTCACACCACCGCGGGTGGGCGGGCAGCTTTCATCGCTCCTGCCCAGGGCGCTATCAAGCGCATGGTGGAGCGTTTCGCGGAGAAGGGGATTCCCACCAAGGTGGCTACGCCTGGATGGGAGCCAAGCCCCGGTGAAGTCACGCTCTATCAAGCGCTGAGCCATGCTGGTCTGGTCTTCCCCAAGGTACGCAAGCTTAAGGACGCTGAAGCGCTTCCGCTTGTTGTGGTGACAGAAACGGACCTGACGGGTAACCGCGTGGGCGATATTGCGGGCGCTAAACGTCGCCCAGCAAAGCGCCGCAACCGCGTCGATCCGCTGGCACTTAAGCAGGGCGACTATGTGGTGCATGAAACACATGGCATCGGCAAATTCCTCAAGATGGCCGAGCGCACCATCCAGACCGGTGACGAGACCTCGCGCCGCGAGTACATCGTCCTCGAATACGCCGCGTCCAAGCGCGGTCAGCCCGCCGACCAGCTCTGGGTTCCCATGGATTCGCTGGACCTGCTGAGCAAGTACACCGGTGGTGAGGCACCAACGCTGTCCAAGATGGGTGGCTCGGATTGGAAGAACACGAAGAAGAAGGCGCGCGCTGCCGTACGCGAGATCGCTGGCGAGCTGGTAGAACTCTACGCCAAGCGCCAAGCCGCACCCGGTCATCAATTTGGGCCCGATACGCCGTGGCAGGCGGAGATGGAGGATAACTTCCCCTTCGTCGAAACCGAAGACCAGATGCTGGCTATCGATGCCGTCAAGGAAGACATGGAATCCTCCGTGCCGATGGATCGCGTCGTCGTCGGTGACGTGGGCTATGGCAAGACTGAGGTGGCGGTGCGCGCTGCCTTCAAGGCGGTCCAAGACGGCAAGCAGGTTGCAGTCCTCGTGCCCACCACGCTGCTGGCCCAGCAGCACGCCGATACATTCCGTGAGCGCATGCAAGGATTCCCCGTAGACATCGAGGTGCTCTCGCGCTTTACCTCCACCAAGGAGTCCAAGGAGATCCTGGCCGGCTTGGCGGATGGTTCTGTGGACATTGTCATCGGTACCCACCGCCTGCTGCAGACAGGCGTGCAGTGGAAGAACCTGGGCCTCATCGTGGTGGATGAGGAGCAGCGCTTCGGCGTGGAGCACAAGGAACACATCAAGGCGCTCAAGGCGAGTGTGGACGTACTCACCATGTCTGCAACTCCGATTCCCCGCACCTTGGAAATGTCCATGGCGGGCATCCGCGAGATGTCCACCATCTTGACTCCGCCGGAGGACCGTCATCCAGTCTTGACCTATGTGGGTGCCTACGAAGATAAGCAGGTCGCTGCTGCAATCCGCCGCGAGTTACTGCGTGACGGTCAGGTCTTCTTCATCCATAACAAGGTTGCCGACATTGAGAAGAAGGCCCGTGAACTGCGTGATCTCGTGCCAGAAGCCCGCATCGTGGTGGCCCACGGGCAGATGAACGAAGAGGTTCTCGAGCAGACCGTCCAGGGCTTCTGGGACCGCGAGTTCGACGTGCTGGTCTGTACCACCATCGTGGAAACAGGCCTGGACATCGCCAATGCGAATACCCTCATCGTGGAAAACGCCCACCACATGGGCCTATCCCAGCTGCACCAGCTGCGTGGGCGCGTGGGCCGCTCTCGCGAGCGAGGCTACGCCTACTTCCTCTACCCGAAGGGCGCTACGCTCACTGAAACCTCCTACGACCGCCTAGCCACCATTGCCCAGAACAACGACCTGGGCGCAGGTATGGCCGTGGCCATGAAGGACCTGGAGATGCGAGGGGCCGGCAACGTGCTCGGCGCTGAGCAATCCGGCCACATCGCTGGCGTGGGCTTTGATCTCTACGTCCGCCTTGTGGGCGAGGCTGTGGAGACCTTCAAGGCGCTTGCTAGGGGAGAAGCCCCGATCGTCACGGACGAAGGACCGAAGGAAATCCGTATCGACTTGCCTGTCGACGCCCACATTCCAGAGTCCTACATCAACTCCGAACGCCTGCGCCTTGAGGTCTACCGCAAGTTGGCGGCCTCCAAAGACAATGCGGACCTCCAGAACACCGTGGAGGAGATGGAGGACCGCTACGGTCCCGTCCCGGAGCCGGTGCAACGCCTTCTGGCTGTGGCTCGCTTGCGCCACCAGGCGCGCCGGGCTGGTGTCGCCGACATTACGGTGCAGGGAACCCGCATCAAGGTCCACCCGGTGGAGCTCGCGGATTCCAAGCAAGTGCGCCTCAAGCGCCTCTTCCCAGGCTCCAACTACCGTGCGGCCGCCAAGGCTATCCAGCTCAACTTCCCCAAGGCTGGACGCAACGTCACAGACCCCAAGCTGCGTGACGTTGAACTTCTCCAGTGGATGGCAGATTTCCTAGCATCGATGTTTGAACTCGAGCGAGTCGACGTCAGCGGTGCCAAGACGAAGAAGAGCGTCATTAGCGTAGGAGAAAAGTAATGGATGCCACCAACAGCCCTAGTGTGAAGCCGCGCTCTAACTCACGAATAGCTCTGTTGGTGGTGTGGATTGTCGCGGCGCTGGTGAGCATTCCTGCGGTGTTGGCGCTGAAGTTTGTGAGCGGGAATGCAGGCTGGTACGCCGTCATGCTCATGTTGGGTGGGGTGGTGCCCCTAGGAGTATGGATGCTCCTGGGTTTTATCCCGCTGTTTATTCTCAGGGACTATGACAGCAACCTGGTGTGGGCATGGGCGGGGCTGGCTATGGTCTTCATCGGATTTATCATCGGCGGCGCCAATCTTCCGGACTTTGGCGATACTGGCCCTGCCGGTGTCCCCGCATGGTGGTTCGGCAACGAGGACGCAGCCACGATTACCGGCATGCTGTTCCTCGGCATCAGTGCTGTTGGCCACGTGCTGTGGCTAGTGAGCTGCATTGTTTATGCGGTGAAATCTCACCGCCAACAGCCCCCGGTGCTTTAGAGAACGAGCTTGCCGGTGCTCAATCCCCATACAGCAGCAATGGCGCCAATAATCACGATCGCCACCACACACCACTCGAAGGTATTGAACACGCGCTCCTTCTTATACAGGCGAGTAGCCACGTACGGGATCATGCTCGGAACTACGGCAAGCGCGCCGAGGAGTACGTAGACCGGATCAGCGGCGTAAATGAGCCATACGGAATAGATGAAGGCGGCGAGGCCGATGAAGAAGTGGCGTCGATTGTCGCGGCGTCCTACCTCCGGGCCGGAAAGATCAAACTTCACACCTGCATGCGGGTGGGTAAGCCCCTTGCCGCGCACGGTAAGGAGAAGCAAGTACAGCGAGGAGAAAATGTAGGGCAGCAGGTACATGATGGTGGCCAACTGCACCATGGCGTTATAGGAGGTCTCGTTGAGGAAGAACACGATGACGAAGAGCTGAATCGCTAGGGTAGAAATGAGCTGCGCTACCCACGGTGCGCCCGCGACGTTGACGGTGCCGATCTTGCGAGGGATAAGGCCATCGACAGCCATGAGGACAATCGGCTCCGCGCACAGCATCTGCCAGGACACATACGCACCCAACACAGATAGGCACAGGCCCAGGGAGATGAGCGCCCCGCCCCATGGTCCTACCGCGGCGGTGAGGACGGATGCCATGGAGTTATCCGGCAGTGCCGCCAGCTCTTCCTGAGTAAGCACGCCGAAACTCAAGGTGGAGACGGACACCAGAAGTGCCAGAACGCTGACAAAGCCAATGACTGTCGCGCGGCCGACATCCTTACGGGTACGGGCTTGCTTGGAGTACACCGAAGCGCCCTCCACCCCGATAAAGACCCACACGGTAAAGAGCATGATGCCCTGGACCTGCTCAAAAAGGGATTTATCGGAACGCTCGCCCCAGAAATCCAGGGTGAACTTGTCCCAGCTAAAGCCGAGGAAAGCGATGAGCACGATGAAAGCCAGGATAGGCACGATCTTGGCCACGGAGGTCACCATGTTCATGATGGCTGCTTGTTTAATGCCGCGGGCCAGCACGGCGAAGATGCCCCACGACAACAGCGACACCGCAATGGCGGAGACCCACTGGTGGTCCGCATCAAAGGAGGGCACGTAGTGGCCAATGGTATTGAAGAACAAGGTGGCGTAGCCCACCTGCGCCATGACGGAGCCTAGCCAGTAGCCCCAGCCGGACGTAAAGCCAATGAAGTCGCCCAAGCCGGCGCGGACATAGGAGTACACGCCAGAGTCGAGGTGTGGCTTGCGGTGGGCAAGAATCTGAAAAACGAAAGCAACAGAAAGCATGCCGACGCCCGCAATGAGCCAACCCAGCAGCATGGCGCCGGGGCCAGCCACGGAGGCGATGTTTTGCGGCAGAGAGAAGATGCCGGCGCCCACCGTGGAACCGATGATGAGCGCAACGAGCGTCCACAGCGTCACGGAGTGCGTGCGCGGCGATTCGGTGAGTGATGAAGAGGTCATTGGTCAAAAGTACCCCTTATGGCGGACTTGTGCGTAACTGTTGTAATCGCTGGCTAGGGCAGAGCCCTATACTCGGTGCTTATGACTGTGCTGTTGCTCGATCCGCGCTGGCCCACGATGATCCCCATGGAAGCCTATGGAAAGCTGTTCGGACCTGCGGTTTTTACCGATGAAGTGCCGGTAAAAGTGCGCTGGAACTTCGACGAGCTACTGTGCGGTGAGGATCCTAAAGGTCAAGGTGTGCTGGTAAGCACGAATGCGTCCGACCCTCAGGTGCAGGCGCTTCTCGACGCCTCCCATGACCTCATCCTTGCCCCTTCTCTCGACGACCCCCTGTGGCAGGCGCGGGAGGTCATGTCGAAGGCTCGCAGTATCGGTGAGTGGGAACGCGATCAAACGCACGCGACGTTGTTGCCCTACCTTGCCGAAGAGTCTGCGGAGTTTGCTGACGCGGTGAAGAATGGCGCGTCTGACGCTGAGCTTCTTAAAGAGTTAGGAGACGTTTTTCTCCAAGTTCTTTTTCACGCAGAGATTGCCGCTCGACGAGGTGCTTTCACTTTGGATGATGTCGCAGGGTCCTTTGTGACAAAAATGCGCTCCCGCGCGCCCTACCTTTTTGACGGCACAGAGGACGTCGTCGGGGTAGAGGAGCAGGAGCGCTTGTGGGCTGAGGGGAAAGCCCGTGAGAACCGTTAGGTGAGCTTTTAGCTCTGCTTCAGAACGGAGGACAGCAGCGGGGCGTAGTCCGCAATCTTGGAGGACAGGCCGGTACCGCCGGTGGCGATGGTGTCTTCCTTGACGATCTTGCACTCGAGGGCGCGGTCAGCGGTCTGGCCGGCGTACTTCACAGCGACGAGCGCCAGCGGGCCGAGGTCCTCAGAACCACCGAGGGCAGTGAGGTTCTTGGACAGCTGGTTGCGGGTGGTGTTTTCGGTGAGCAGGTCGCCCTCGGTGGTCTGATCGATGAGGTTCAGGGTGTTGCGCAGGGTGTCGCAGTCAGCGGTCTGGATGCCCTGGGACAGAAAACCACCGAGCTCCTCGAAGGAAGCAGCGGATGCGGTGGCAGGAACAGCAGCACCGAGGGTGACAACAGTGGCAGCGGTGGCGGCAATACGGCGGATGGACATGGATCTCCTTGAATTATGAGTAGAGAACAGCACTTTTCCCGGCTCGGCGAGCCGTTCAATGGCGTAGTGTAGCGCACAATGTTACGCATGGGAACACTATGACATAATTTTTACCATTCTGTGTCGGTCCGGGCTGACCCTAAAGGTGGGCTGTAGTATCCCTGCCTATGACCAAGGGGCTGAGGAGAATCGGGGGCTGCGGCCTCGGTATTGTCTTGGCCATTATCCTCATTATTTCCCTCGTGGGCTGGAGTTTGTCCTTTTTGGGCAAACCTTCGCCGTTCCGTCAGCTCGAGCCTGTTCCCCAAGACCTACCGCCAGTTGGTGGGGCAGAGGTGCCCGCGATTGATGTCGAGGCCCCTGGGCGTACCTCCGATAAATTGACGTGGTGGTCGGATCAGTTAAAGGACTCCACGAGCATTCCCGAACAGGCCTTGCGCGCCTATGGCAACGCTGAACTAATTGCGAAGACGGCCTGGCCCAACTGCAACCTGCGCTGGAATACTCTTGCCGGCATTGGATGGGTAGAAACCCGCCACGGTACGTATAACGGAAAAATGTTCCACCGATCTTCTTTGAATGAGAATGGCTACCCTGACCCACCCATCGTGGGTATTCCTCTAGACGGGTCGAATAACACAACGCTGGTGCCAGACAGTGATGGCGGAGCGATTGATGGTGACGCTGAGTTTGATCGCGCAGTAGGTCCCATGCAGTTCATTGCTTCCTCGTGGGATCATTTGGGGCGCGATGCAAACGGCGATGGTGTGGCGGACCCCAATCAGATTGATGACGCTGCACTCGGTGCCGCCGCCCTGTTGTGCTTTGGCGATCGGGACCTGTCTACGCCGGAAGGGTGGCGCTCGGCGATTCTCAACTACAACCAATCCGAGGATTATTTGCGTAAAGTGGCGGGTGCTGCCAATTCTTACGCGATCGAGCAGCCGGCAACCTCCTAGATCTTTGTCACGTTGTCCGGTTATGCCCGACAAGTTCCGAACTTTTCTGGAACAATGGGCAGCAGGTGATTTGGGAGCCCTCCCGAAGCACAAAACCACACTCAATTTGGTTCTATAGGAGTGAAAGCAGCATGGCTGACATCATCCACGTAATGGCACGCGAAATTCTTGATTCCCGCGGTAACCCGACTGTTGAGGCTGAGGTTTTCCTCGATGACGGTGCGCGCGGCGTCGCCGGCGTTCCGTCTGGCGCTTCCACCGGTGTTCACGAGGCACACGAGCTGCGTGACGGCGGCGAGCGCTACTTGGGCAAGGGTGTGCTCAAGGCAGTTGAAAACGTCAACGAAGAAATCACCGACGAGATCGCTGGCTTCGAGGCTGATGATCAGCGTCTCATCGACGAAGCGCTCATCAAGCTTGACGGTACGGAGAACAAGTCCCGCCTCGGCGCTAACGCCATCCTCGGCGTTTCCATCGCTGTAGCCAAGGCTGCCGCTGAGTCCGCCGGCCTGCCGCTCTACCGCTACATTGGTGGACCGAACGCTCACGTCCTGCCTGTTCCGATGATGAACATTGTCAACGGTGGTGCACACGCTGACTCCGGCGTTGACGTTCAGGAGTTCATGATTGCCCCGATCGGTGCAGAGACCTTCAGCGAGGCCCTGCGCATGGGTGCTGAGGTGTACCACGCACTGAAGTCCGTTATCAAGTCCAAGGGCCTGTCCACCGGCTTGGGTGACGAAGGCGGTTTCGCTCCGGAGGCTGAGTCCACCAAGGCTGCACTCGACCTCATCATTGAGGCCATCAAGAAGGCTGGCTTTGAGCCGGGCAAGGACGTTGCCCTTGCACTGGACGTGGCTTCCTCCGAGTTTTACAAGGATGGCAAGTACCACTTCGAAGGCGGCGAGCACACCGCTGAGGAGATGGCAAAGGTTTACGAGGACCTCATTGCCAACTACCCGATCGTCTCCATTGAGGACCCGCTGCAGGAGGATGACTGGGAGGGCTACACCAAGCTCACCGAGACCATCGGTGACAAGGTCCAGATCGTTGGTGATGACTTCTTCGTCACCAACCCGGCACGTCTCCAGGAGGGCATCGACAAGAAGGCTGCTAACGCCCTGCTCGTGAAGGTTAACCAGATCGGTACCCTCACCGAGACCTTTGATGCCGTTGAGCTTGCTCACCGCAATGGCTACCGCACCATGATGTCCCACCGTTCCGGCGAGACCGAGGACACCACCATTGCTGACCTTGCAGTTGCCCTGAACTGTGGCCAGATCAAGACTGGTGCTCCGGCTCGTTCCGAGCGCGTTGCTAAGTACAACCAGCTTCTGCGCATCGAGCAGGAACTGGGCAGTGCCGCCGTCTACGCTGGCCGCTCTGCATTCCCGCGCTTCCAGGGTTAATCATCTCCCCGAAGCTTCATTGTGCCCCGTGATTGTGGGCCACGTTTAAAGGCGTCACAGGAAACTGTGGCGCCTTTGGCGTGACACCTGTTATTTTTGTGACTTCCACGCGCGCCGTCCCGAACCCTGACGGTTGGGGGCTAGACTAACTCTCCGATGGCACGCACTACCCCTACTCGCACGAAGCGCCGGAACACCGTTCCGGTCCACACGCGTGCCCGCGACGCCCACAAAACCACGAAGCGCCCGAAGAAGCCACAGGGCCTCGATATTCTCGGGGTAGGCGTCATCATTGCGGTGGTGCTCGTCGTCTTGCTCACCATCGCCGTGCCATTGCGCAACTATTATCACGGCCAGTCCGAAATCGCCCGCCTGGAAAGCTCCATCGCTGCCAAGCAAGAGCGCAAGGACAAGCTCCTCGCGGAAATCGATAAGTACCGTTCAGATGAGTACATCAAACAAGAGGCCCGTCGCCGCTTCGGCGTTATGGACGAAGGCGAAACCGCCTTCCGAATCATGGATCCTCGCATGGATTCTGGTGACACCGTGACCTCAGAGCACCGCGAGGACATCGATGAGCGCGAGTGGTACACCGTGCTGTGGGACTCCGTATCTGAAGAGGCGGAGACGGACCCAGCAGTAGCTGATCGACCCGCTGAATAGGACTCATCCCAGTGGCCATGTCACAATGGTTGCCATGACCGTGACCGATGCTGATCTTGACGTTGTCCGCGAACAACTTGGCCGCACCCCGCGCGGCGTCGTAGACATTGCCTACCGCACCCCCGACGGAGCGCCCGCAGTGATTAAAACTGCGCCAAAGCTTCCCGACGGCACCCCGTTCCCCACTCTCTACTACCTCACCGACCCACGCCTGACCGCCGAAGCTTCGCGCCTTGAAGTTGCACACGTTATGAAGTGGATGGAGCAGCGCCTCGCAGAAGATGAGGTCCTACAAAAGGACTACCGTGCGGCACACGAGCACTACCTAGCCACCCGTAACGAGATGGAGGATCTCGGCACACAGTTCTCCGGTGGTGGTATGCCAGAGCGTGTCAAGTGCCTCCACGTGCTTATTGCGTATGCCTTGGCTGAAGGCCCGGACCGCGTACGCTTCGGTACGGAAGCCGTCGCAATGGCAGCCGAACACGGTAAACTTCGTGGCAGCGCCATCCCAGAAGAGTGGCCTACCGTGGGGGACCTGGGCATTGACATGGCCCAGTTTGATTTTTCTAACGCCGGTTAACAGAAAGGCTTGACCTATGACTCGCGTCGCTGCTGTCGACTGCGGAACCAATTCCATCCGTCTGCTCATCAGTGAGATTCAAGACGATGGAAAAATTCGGGACATTTCCCGCACGATGGAAATTGTTCGCCTTGGTCAAGGCGTCGACGCTACCGGCGAGTTCGCTCCGGAGGCCCTTGCGCGTACCCGCGCCGCCTTGGAGGAGTACGTCAAGCAGATGAAGTTCGAAAAGGTTGAGCGCGTGCGCATGGTGGCTACCTCAGCCACGCGTGACGCCAAGAACCACCGCGATTTTTTCGACATGACGGCGGAGCTTCTCGGTCAGATTCAGCCAGGCGCTCGCGCGGAAATTATCTCCGGTGAGGAGGAAGCCCTGTTGTCCTTTACCGGCGCTGTGGCGGACCTCAGCTCGGAGAAGGGTCCTTATTGCGTCATCGATTTGGGCGGCGGCTCTACCGAGTTTGTCGTCGGCACTATCGACGGTGAAATCCTCGGCTCTCACTCCGCCCAGATGGGCTGTGTGCGTCTCACCGAGCGCATGATGCGCAGCGATCCGCCTACAGAAGCAGAAATCGAAATTGCCACCGACTATGTTGCTGAGCGCATGGCTGACGTGGAGAAAATAGTGCCCATCGACAAGGCCGTCACCTTCGTCGGCTGCGCCGGAACGTTCACTACGCTGTCTGCTCTTGCGCAGGGCATGGAGCGCTATGATGCCGACTCCATCCACGGTTCCGAGCTGCGTTTCGACGCCCTGCGCGTACTGACTCGCCAAATGATAGGTCTGGCTTCGGATGTACGCGCCCTCAATCCGGTCATTCACCCAGGCCGCGCTGATGTCATCGGAGGTGGATGTGTCGCTGTGGAAGGCATCATGACCATGATTGAGCGCAACAGCAGCGCCCGTTCCTTCTTTATCAGTGAGAAGGATATTCTCGACGGAATTATTGCTGGCCTCGCTACAGCCTGACCCAATATCTAGTGTGCGAGGACCCGTGCCCTAAAATAAATGGGCACGGTTAGGCCCCCATAGCCCAATCGGCAGAGGCAGTCGACTTAAAATCGATTCAGTGTGGGTTCGAGTCCCACTGGGGGCACCACTGGGGGCACCACTGGGGGCACCATGACCAGCGGAAACGCTGGTGAGAGTGGGCAATCTGGCGCAAAAGTGTCCAAAAGTGTCCATTTAATAGTGCTGAGCTATACGTCGCTATCAGTGCAGGCGACCAGGTATGTGGCCGATGTGCGGTAGGGGAGGCGTCGACAAGCGCAGTGCTTCGCGACGCCTCTCTTTAAGAATATTTTGCAAAGTTTGGGATTTTTGGGAACTTCCTAGCAATCGAGTGCGTTGGAACTAGTGAGAACATGAACACGGCGGCCCTTATGGGGCCGTCTTTATTGAGAAATACTGTGAAAGGAATCGGGATTCACGTGCGTTCTAGCAACCCCGTCATGAGTTCCCTCTCATCCAGCCAAAACCAGAACCAGACTCAGAGCAATCCGTTTGGCCAGAGCGATAGCCCGTTTAACGAGGCCACCCGTAGCGCCGACCGCCCGTTGACCGTTGATGACGTGGTGACCAAGACCGGTATCACCCTCGCTGTCATCATCGCGCTGGCTGTTCTTAACTTCTGCATTGGCGCGCTGATCAGCCCCGTTGTGACGATGGGCCTGACTTTGCTTGGTGCCATTGGTGGGTTTATCACAGTGTTGGTTTCGACGTTTGGCAAGAAGTTCGGTTCTGCCGCCGTGACTCTTATCTACGCCGCATTTGAAGGTCTTTTCGTTGGCGGCTTTTCGTACATCGTTGCCGGTGGTTCTCTTGACAAAACGGGTGGTGCGGCACTCGCCGACCTAGGTGAGATCGGCGTTGGCATTGGCCAGGCCATTATGGGTACGGTCGGCGTCTTCATCGGCATGCTCATGGTCTACAAGACCGGTGCAGTGAAGGTAACCCCGAAGTTCAACAAGATTATGTTCGGCCTCATTACTGGTGTTGCCGTCTTGGCATTGGTTAATTTCCTGGGCGCTATCTTCTTCGACTTCAACCCGCTGCGTGACGGTGGCGCGATTGCCATTATCTTCTCTTTGGTTTGCATCGTCCTGGCGTCTCTGTCCTTCATGACGGACTTTGACCAGGCTGACCGCCTTATCCGCCAGGGGGCTCCGGCCCAGTACGCCTGGGGTATCGCCCTTGGCCTGGCCGTGACCCTGGTCTGGCTCTACACCGAGATTCTGCGTCTGCTGAGCTACTTCAGGGACTAGTTCTCACCGTCGCCTTATTTAGCCGGCGGCCGACACCTTAACTGGTGTTGGCCGCCGGTTTACTTTGTGGTGTTTGTCACAGTGTGGTGTGGGGTGTTTGATAATCCGCCGTCTATATGTGGTGTTGGCAAGAGTATGTTCGAATGGGTGTGTTGTTTTGGTCTAGTTGTGATGGTGTGTTGTGGGGTCTGGTGTGGTGTTGGGCTGGTTGGGTAGTGTGGTGGCTAGAAAGGGTGTTCGTATTGTCTAGTATTTAAGGGGGTGTCACTTATGGTGGCAACCACAACTTCTTCTTCTGTTCCGTTGCCGTATTTTTCTCATTCGAATCCTGATGATCCGGTATGTGTTGCGGGGATGTTTCTGCGGCGTGCGGAGTATGAGTTCTGGTTACATAATCTTCCGGCTTTGGAGGCTGATTCTGATAGTGAGGTGATGAAGCTTTCGGTCAGGACTGCTAAGACTGCTAGGCAGGTGGCGAAGAATGTGATGGGGGTTCTTCGGCTTGAGGAGTTACCGAAGGTTAAGCAGTTGCAAGATTCTAAAGCCTTGTTGGATATGGCGTCGCTGGTAGCGATTGATGAGGTGATGTCCAAGCTAGGCAGCCCCACGAGGAAGGTCGTGGCAGAAATTGATGAGAATCTTTCCCAGTGGTTTGTACCGAAGCGGCCTAATCAGGTGTTTCCGACAGCGAGCCAGATTCGGCGCCGGGTGCGTGACATCGCCAAAGTACTGGATGATTCAGTAGCGTTTCGCGATACGCGTAAGAAGAATCGGTATTCCATATTGACTAAAGGCCAGCGGGCTTTTCTTGAGTTAGAGGTTGATTCCACTGTGGGTGTGGTCATCCACGAGATTATTAAAGAAACCGCCAGAAAGCATGAGGTCTCCATGGCGGATGCCATGGTGCTGTTGCTGTCGGGCAGCCTGGAGCCGGAGGTAGGAAAAGTGGTGGTGCATACTTATAAGGCGTCTGATGTGGAGGGGGTACCGGTGTTTGTTCAGGGCCATGGGTGGCGTGGTGGGGATATTCCAGCGGCCACGGTGGTTGAGCGGGATTTAAGCCGGGTGCCTAAAGCTTCTGATTCTTATCGTCCGTCTGATTTTGTGCGTAAGTATGTTGAGGGCCGTGATGGGACGTGTCGGGCTGGGGGTTGTGATGTGCCGGCGTGGATGTGTCAGTTGGATCATCGGATTAATTATGCCGAGGGTGGGCCAACGCATCCGGATAATCTGGTGTGTTTGTGCCAGCGTCATCACAATATGAAGACCGAGGGCAGGGCCTTTTATATTCTGGACCCGGTTACCGGTGATGTGGTGTGGCTATTGGCTGATGGCAGTTGGGTGACAACGCAAGCTACAGGCCCGCTTGCACCGTCGATGCGCAGGTGGGCGCGCACTGTTGCCGAGGATGTTATGGCACACCGAGCCAAAATGCATGAAGACGCCAAAGCATTGAAGGTCGAGTTAGATAGCGGTGAAATCGTCGAAGTCTTTGATATGACCGACCCGGCAGACCGCGACAACACCCGCGGTGGCGATATTCCCTTCTAGAAGGTTGGGCCGGCGATGCGGCTGGCTTGCTCGTCGAACTAAACGACGACGATGAAGCGGGTGGGAACCCGGCGAAAAAGTGAGACTTGGAAATCGGTGATTTTTCCTATCATCGTCAGAAACGACGAACCCATGCTTCGCCAAAACGATTTGAGACAAGCGAGCTGATCGTCGTTTAATACGACGTCGGGGTTGGTCTTGTGGTTAGGGTTTCGCGCTACCCCCAATGAAGGATTCTCCGGGTGACATTCGCCTGCCGTCCAAGTGGTAGTGGCCGTGGCCCTCTTTTTCGTCGAAAATGACGACGATTGGGGTCGCGTCCCGCAATGGTGCAGTATCCGATTTTCTTTGATGATTCATGGTCGATTTAGCTGATGCGTGAGGATTTGAGCTTCTGCCTTTTAGTGAACAGTTTCGATAATGTTCCGTACATAAGCATACTTTTACCTCGTGGCTGACAGTGCTTGGCGTTGCTTGCGGAAAACATCGATTTAAGAAAAATACTCGCTCAATGCATCGACCGAAAAAGCCCAGCTCATCTACTTTCACTATTGTAATTCGGGGGTACCCGTTTAGATTTTTGCAAATTAGATCCATCTAATTCTTCCGGCCGGATGGTTGTCTGTGTCACAGTGTCTAGCCAGCACCTATTGGTTAAATTTCTAATAGTATTTATTGATAATTCTCGTCGATTGAGCAAATTCTTAAGTAGTTCATAGATTCTGCCGAGACAGACCGTGGTTTTTCGTGCATTCTTGTTTCCGAAGCCGCTCACGGAGTCCGCTCCGGAAGGTGGCTTCGAAAAGTCAGAGAGATTGGTTGAGAAGGGAAACCATGAAGCGAATCGGGGGCCTTGTGCTGGTGGCGGCTTGTATGGGGGTGCTATCGAGCTGTGCATCACTGCAGGGTCTGGGTGTTCGTTCTCATGGCGTTGGTACCGGGGGTTCTCACGATTTCTCTGATGTTAAGGATGGCGGTGACTCAGCGGTCTCGGGGGTCGCTGATGTCACCGCCACGGGGGAGAGGGGGAATGAGACTGCAAGTGGGGTGGGGCAATCGGGTGGTGGGGTGTTGCCACCACTTGGGGACTTTGATCGGAGTGCGTCCGGTTTTAAAGTGTTTGACCCATGTACGGAGATTCCCAGTGAGGTATTTGCAGAATTAGGGGTTGAGATGACTTCGGCGCCTTTACGTGAAAGCGGGTATAGATCTTGTCAGTTCTCGGCGTCATCGAATAATGGGGGCTCTCGGGCCTTTTTGGTTCTTGAATCCGAAGATTACAGTCTTGAACAAATCCAAGAATTATATCCTTATAAATACTCGGGACTTGAGGGGATACCGGGGGAAATTTACACCGTTGAGGACACGTTTATTCGGGGAGTTACATGCAGTTCTTATGTCCAAACAGTTCGAGGGCTAATTTCTGTCTCCTGGACTGAGTCTACTGCTGCAGTTTCGATGCGCGATAAGTGTCAATCGTCGGCTGATTTCTTATCGAGATTGATTTAAAAGGGAGTACGAAAATGTTTATAGATCAGGAAAATGTAGATCAGAGATCTAGCGATATCACAAGGTTGGGCCGTAGAGCTGAAAAGGCGTCAATGGGAATCCATAGCCCACTTGACGGTGGATTTTCTACAGTTACAGGCCTAAGTGAAGTCGGTGCGATCCACCAGCGTGTGTTGGCGACGGATCCGGGTTCGGCTCGAAACTCGCTTGACGGATTTAGGAGTCAGGTCGCATGGCTAGGGGACACACTGCAAACCGAGCTAGCTGGCTTCGAGTCGCAGGATGAACTGAATAGCCGTGGGCTCGACGTCGCGGATGCTGGAGGCGGCGGTGGAGCGGAAGCAATGCCTATCGTGGATCAGCCGGACCCGGGGTACAGCCCGTTTGGGTTCACGATGCCGGTTGTGGATCCGGGTCCTTCGATTATGGGGCTGGCCTCTGATTTGTTCACCACAAAGTTTTGGGATGTTTCGGAAGCGCAAGCGCGCTGGAGGTCGTTGAGCACGGAAGTTGGGGACATCGTTGAGGGGCTGCATGCCTCGGCAGCATCGTTGGAATCGGAGAATGACTCTGAGCCAACGACGAGAGCGGCAGCAAAGATCCGCGAGGTTGCCCAAGCTGGTACGCACTTCATTGCGAATTCCGCGGTGATGCAGCAGAAGCTCTTCGGCTTGCAGGCCCGCATCATGAGTACCCAGGCAGAGGCAGTTGCGCTTGCCTTCGAGGTGATGGCTATCCCGGAGCCTGCTACGCGCGCAGCGGCGGAAGAGGCAGCGTTGCTTTATATGCAGGGGCTGCTGCAAGAAGGCGTTGTCATGGCGATGCCGTACCAACACGCACTGATGGATGCAGCCCCGCCGTCTGGTGGTGGAGATGTAAGCACGGAATTCGGAGCAGTGGCTGGGGATGGAACGCAGTACAACACCGACGGTGTTACCTGGCCCAAGCAGATAGCAGAGGCTATTGAGAACGGCGAGGTTGGTCCAGGTTCTTTTGACGCTGCGAATGGGCAGATGAAGGGGCTGTCGGAACTGGGAATGGACGCGGCAGAGGCTGCACAGTTCCAGTCAGATTTGCGCAACCGAGGGCGCAGTATCTTGAGCGAGCTGGGGTTTGGTGAGGCGCTTGAGCCTATCGACGCCTCCCAAATGAACACCTCAGCAGCCACCGCTGGTGTTAGTTCCGTGAATCCATTGGGCGGCGTTTCATCGGGAGTCGGACAAACCCTGTCGGCGGCCGGCTTGGGAAGCGGCACCGCTGTGGGAGCATCCGGTATGGGAGCCATGGGGCTGCCGGGAGGCCGTGGCGGTACGGCAGGTTCGCTGGCAGGCGGAATGCCGAGCGGCATGAACGGCGGTATGAACAGTGGTTTGGGCAGAGGGCTTGGTCGTATTCCTGAGAATCCAGCGACATCGGCAGCAGGTCTCGGGGGATTGGGAGCATCTGGCACCGCGCCACAAACCGGAACACATCCCGTTATCGGCGGACTGCCGGGAGCAGCGGCGACTGGTGGGGCGAAGGATGGGAGGCCGTCGGCAAGCGCAGGCGGAGCTGGTGGATCCGTCACTGGCCCTATTGGGGGTGCGGTTGGAGGCGCTGGAAACAGTGGCGCCGGCGTAGTGGCCAAGTCCGGGGCACACGTGGCGAAGGGCGCTGCTGGTATCCGCATGATGCCCATGATGGGCGGTGCGGCCCGTGGAGGAGAGAATGAGAAGCGGATCAAATCCGTGACCACGCAGGTTGAACGGGATCCGAACAAACGTGACCTGCTGGGAGAATCACCGGCCGTGCTTCCGGGCGTGATTGGGGAGTGGGCCCGAGACGCGGACTAAGATTCGACGACTAAAACGCGAAAAGCGGCACCACAACAATCGTGGTGCCGCTTCGTCGTTGATCTAGTTGGCCACGACCTCGGAGGCGGTTGCCGGGGCAACTTCGGTGGCAACCTCAGTCACGGTTTCGGTAGCGGCTTCCTCGGAAGCACCGGCGCCCGGAGCCTCGCCCTCGAAGGTGGCAGCCGTCTCGACTTTTTCATCGGAATCCTGCTGGCTCGGCGGGTGGCAAGCGGCGAGAGTAAGACCAGCGGTGACGGCCAGACCGGCAGCGGCGAAACGAGTGAACTTCTTCATGGGTTAGAACTCTTTCTCAGAAAAACGGTGATGTAGAGCAGTATAAGTTAGGACTGGCGCGGCGTGGCAGCCTTTGCGGAATCATACGGTGCTGCAGAGACCACGGTGACCGACAACGTCTTGCCATTCGGAGCGGTGTACTCGCGGGTCTCGCCCTCGGCGGCGCCCAGCAGAGCAGCACCCAGCGGGGACTGCTCGGAGTAGGTTTCAAGATCCTTGTTATCGGAAGCGGCAGCGCGGGTACCGATAAGGAAGGTTTCGCGGTCCTCCTCGTCGCCGTTGTAATAAACGTGAACAACGGAACCGATGTGAGCAACGCCCTCCTGAACAGCGGTGCGCTCGGTGGTGGAGTTAGCCAAAACCTCAGAAATCTGCTTGATGCGGGCCTCTTCCTGGTCCTGCATCTCACGCGCGGCATCGTAACCGGCGTTCTCCTTGAGGTCACCCTCCTCGCGGCGCTCGTTAATTTCGGCAGCGACGACCGGGCGGTGGTCAATGAGGGCCTGCAGTTCGGCCTCGAGCTTAGCCTTGGTTTCCGGGGTGATGTACTGCTTCTGCTGCTCAGCCATGGTGCAACCTTCCGTTTACGGATAATTTCTCAAAAGAATGGGCGTAAAAGCGCAGGTGGCGCGGCCCATTCAGAACGCTCAACATACTAGCATAGCTGGGCTTTTAGCTATCTGTTGCCTCACCCTTGAAATCGACAGAATCCATGATGTCGACGTTCAAATAAGAGGGGATGTTGCCGGAGCAGCCATAGGCGCCGCCGGCTACTGCGCGGTGGTTCGTGGGAACGTCGATAGCCACGCGTTGGGCTTCATCGCCGCCGGCGGGGACGGCGATCTCGCGGCGACCTACCTCGGCCTTGGAGTAATCGAAGGCCTGAACAATGCAGTACGCGGGTTCTTCCACGCGGTTGCGGGTAATGTCGACCCAGATTCGAGCAGTGTCATCAGAAAGAATCTCGTGCGAGACATAGGAAATGTTCGCATTGACCTTTTGCTGAGTACGGAAATATTGCACGCCGAAGAAAACCATGGCGATGAAAACAGCTACAAAGACAAGGACGATGGCGCGGTTCGTCCATGAACCCTTGCTCTTAGTGGAAGAGCCATAACGGGACTGGGAACGGGAGACAGGACGAGCGGAACCAGCGGAAGACATGAATCTGATTCTAGCCAACCTTCGACCAGAACAAACTATCCACTAGACTGGGCCATTGTTTAAGACGACGGTAAAGGGAGATGTATCACCTAGTGACTAACAAGCGCCTGTTAGCTATCCACGCGCACCCAGACGATGAATCCTCGAAAGGTGCTGCCACCACCGCCAAGTACGCCGCCGAAGGCGCAGAGGTCCTCGTAGTGACCTGTACGGGTGGTGAGCGAGGGGACATCATTAACCCAGCCATGGATCGCCCCGGGGTTCTGGAAAACATGGGCAGCATCCGCCGCGAGGAGATGGCCGAGGCTGCAGCAGCATTGGGTGTCCAACACAGGTGGCTAGGCCATATTGACTCCGGTTTGCCGGGTAATCCGCTAGCGCCCAATATTAAGGACCTGCTCCCTGAAGGTTGCTTCGCCCTCATGGAAGACGATGATGTAGCGCAAGAGCTGGTGAAGATTATTCGCGAGTTCAAACCGCAGGTCATTATCACCTATGACGAAAATGGCGGCTACCCCCACCCAGACCACCTCATGGTGTACCGCTCCTCCATGATTGCGTGGGACAAGGCCGGCGATGAGTCGTATCACCCTGAGCTTGGTCAGGCCTGGGAGCCTCAGAAGCTGTATTACAGTCACGGGTTCGTGTACCAGCGCATGAAGATCTTCCACGACTTGCTGTTGGAAGAAGGCAAGGTGAGCCCCTACGAGCCCATGTTGGCACGCTGGGACACCACGTTTGGTGACATCATGGCGCGTGTGACCACCCAGGTGGAGTGCGCGGACTACTTCCAAAACCGTGAGGATGCTCTTCGCGCGCATGCCACTCAGATTGATCCCGCAGGAGCATTTTTGGCGACGCCCGTTCGGGTCCAACAACAGCATTGGCCTACGGAAGAATTTGAGTTGGCTAAGACGCGTGTATCCACGGAGCTGCCCGAGAATGATTTATTTGCAGGAATCCCGGAAGTAGGGGAGTCTTAGAAGCATGAACGCTTTGTACTTCGCGGCACACGACGTCGCCCTTCTAGCCCAAGGGGCGCAGAGCGGGCCAGTGGGACCGGAGTTTGGTAAGGCCTCTCCCATTGGCCTGTTGATCCTTGCGCTGATGGGCGTCGCTGTGCTGTTTGCCGGTTGGAACTTCCACCGCCGGTACTCCCGTTTCCGCCGCCGCACGATGTTTGCGGAGGACCACGGTATTGATCCTTTCGACGATGAGGCTGTCGATGCTGCTATGAAGGAAGCGGGCATCCTCGATACCAGTAAGAAGTCCATCTTCTAACGCGGAAGGCGAGACCGTGAGATTACTCAGCCAAGTGCTTTACCCCCTGTATGAAGCACGCCTGACGCGTGAGATTAAGGGCAAGCCGCAGCCGCGCCACGTGGCCATCATGGCGGACGGCAACCGCCGGTGGGCGCGGGAGGCCGGGTTCACGGATATTAGCCACGGCCACCGCCAAGGCGCGCGAAAAATCAGCGAAATGATCTCGTGGTGCGATGGAACCGACATTGAAGTCGTGACCATCTACTTGCTGTCCACGGAGAACCTGAAGCGTAGCCAGAAGGAAGTGCAGCTGCTTTTCGACATCATCTCTGATGTGGTGACACATCTGTCACAAGGTGATCTGGATTGCCAGATTCGCTTGGTGGGGCATCTGGATTTGCTCCCCGACAAGGTCACCGAGAAGATGCGCTGTGCGGCTGAGGCCACCGAAGACCACAAAGGTGTCATCGTCAATATTGCGGTAGGTTACGGTGGACGTCAGGAGATTGTCGACGCTGTCCAGAGCCTCATCCGCAGCGAAGCCCAGAAGGGCTTGAGCGCTGAGGAGATTGCGGACAATGTGACCGCAGAGGCCATCACCAGCAACCTGTATACCAAGGGCCTTCCGGACCCAGACCTGGTTATTCGCACGTCGGGCGAGCAGCGCCTATCGGGCTTCTTGTTGTGGCAGGCTGCCTATTCTGAGATCTGGTTTACGGACACCTACTGGCCGGCTTTCCGCCGCGTGGATTTTCTGCGTGCACTGCGCGACTACTCGCAGCGCTCGCGCCGTTTTGGACGCTAGCTGCCGAAACTAGAGTTTGCGCATCCGCACGCGGTCCACCAAATGGTGAGAACCCTTGCGCAGCACTAGAGAGGCGCGCACTCGTGTTGGCAGGATGTTTTCAATGAGATTGGGCAGGTTGATGGACTGCCAGATCTCTCGGGCTTGCTCATACGCTTCCTCATCGGTCATATCGGCGTAGGACGCGAAGTGCGCACCCGGCTCGCGGAAAGCCGTGTGGCGAAGCTTGAGGAACCGTTCGATATACCAGCGCTCAATATCGTCCACGCGGGCGTCCACGTAGACGGAAAAGTCGAAGAGATCAGAAACCATGAGCGTGGGTCCGGTCTGAAGAACGTTGAGGCCCTCCAAGATGAGGATGTCGGGCTGGTGCACTTCTTGGTACTCACCCGGAACGATGTCATAGGACACGTGTGAGTACAACGGCGCCTTCACCAGTGGCTTTCCGGACTTCACATCGGTGACAAAGCGCATCAGTGCGCGGCGGTCATAGGACTCCGGGTAGCCTTTGCGCTGCATGAGGCCGTGCTCTTTGAGGTAAGCGGTGGGGTAGAGGAAGCCATCGGTGGTGACAAGGTCCACCTTGGGGTGGGAATCCCAGCGCTGCAGTAGCACTTGGAGCAGACGTGCCGTTGTGGATTTTCCGACGGCCACCGAACCGGCTACCGCAATGACGAAAGGCACGTGGGTAGGAGGATTGCCCAAAAAGGCTTCGGTGGAGGCAGTGAGTTCTTGGCGGGCTTTGACCTGCATGTGGATAAGACGCGACAACGGCAGGTACACCTCGGCGACCTCCGTGAGGTCGATGCGGTCACCAATGCCGCGGAGTTTCTCAACTTCTGTTTCCGTCAGCACCTGCGGCATGGATTTACGCAGGGCGCGCCAGGTATCACGGTCAAAGTCGAGGTACGGGCTCCCGTCGGTCATTCGCGCCATGCCGACCATTGTTCCATTGGCCCAACCAGTGCGTGCAATCGGTAGGAAAGAAAAATCCCCCGCGCGGGGGAGGTGGGCGTTAGGATGTAGAACTAGCTTCGGCGACTTTCCACAGGACCATCTTTGAGAAGGGACTCTACGTTTCTATGACCACTTCGAATTCTGCTGACGTGCGCTACCAAGAGATGCGCGAGCTCGACCCAGAGGTCTTCGACGCCATCAATGGTGAGATTGCTCGCCAGCGCGACACCCTGGAGATGATCGCTTCCGAGAACTTTGTTCCGCGTGCGGTCCTGCAGGCCCAAGGCTCTGTCCTTACCAATAAGTACGCAGAGGGCTACCCGGGACGTCGTTACTATGGTGGCTGTGAGCACGTGGACATCGTTGAGGATCTGGCTCGCGACCGCGCCAAGTCCCTCTTCGGCGCCGAGTTTGCCAACGTTCAGCCACACTCCGGCGCTCAGGCTAACGCCGCAGTTCTGGGTTCCCTGATTAACCCGGGTGACAAGATCATGGGCCTGTCCCTCGCTCATGGCGGCCACCTTACCCACGGTATGAAGCTCAACTTCTCCGGCAAGCTGTACGAGGTCGCTGCCTATGAGGTGGACTCGGAGACCATGCGCTTGGATATGGACAAGGTCCGTGAGCAGGCCTTGGCTGAGAAGCCACAGGTCATCATCGCTGGTTGGTCTGCTTACCCCCGCACCATTGATTTTGAGGCTTTCCGTTCCATCGCTGATGAGGTCGGCGCCTACCTGTGGACGGATATGGCCCACTTCGCTGGCCTCGTGGCGGCCGGCCTGCACCCCTCCCCGGTTCCGCACTCTGACATTGTGTCCTCCACCGTGCACAAGACCCTCGGCGGTCCGCGCTCCGGCCTCATCTTGGCCAAGCAGGATTTTGCCAAGAAGATCAACTCCAACGTCTTCCCGGGTCAGCAGGGCGGTCCGCTCATGCACGTGATTGCAGCGAAGGCCATTGCACTCAAGATTGCAGCTACTGAGGAGTTCAAGGAGCGTCAGGAGCGCACCCTCGAAGGTGCTCGAATTCTTGCTGAGCGTCTTACCGCCGAGGACTGCTCCAAGGCTGGTGTCGACGTGCTTACCGGTGGCACCGACGTGCACTTGGTACTCGCGGACCTGCGTGACTCTGAGCTTGATGGCCAGCAGGCAGAGGACCTCCTCCACGAGGTAGGCATCACCGTCAACCGCAACGCTGTGCCGAATGACCCGCGCCCGCCGATGGTTACCTCCGGCCTGCGCATCGGTACCCCGGCCCTGGCAACCCGTGGCCTGGATACTGCAGCTTTCACTGAGGTTGCCGATGTAATCGGTACGGCACTGGCTAGCGGTAAGAACGCGGACGTCGCTTCGCTGCGCGCCCGCGTTGAAAAGGTCGCCGCGGACTTCCCGCTGTATAACGGCCTTGAGGAATGGAAGCTGGTTTAAGCCTCGCTAGTCTATTCCGAGCGCTCCTCAGCGTGTGCCTTACGAGCGGCTTCTAGCCACTCGGGCATGGCGCTGAGGAGTTCTTTGATTTCAGCGGTGGTGAGCGGGCGGTCCATATCGTTCTTCTTCAGCGCGGTCACGGAGATGCCTAGCTTCTGAGCCACGACTGCTCGGGGATGGGGGCCCTCGCGGCGTAGCGCGGAGAGCCACTCTGGCGGGTTCTCTTGAAGCTCACGCAGCTCTGCGTGGGTCACGGCATTAGCCTGAAAGTCTTCCGGGGTGGCGGGCAGGTAAATGCCCAGCTTCTTGGCGGCAGTCTGTGCGCGCATGGCGGTGCCGGAAGGCTCGGTCGCATTGGTATGTGGGGTATCAGTCACGCTCACCACGGTAGCAGCACCGTAGGATGAGATGCATGCTCCGCCTCGTCTTTTCCACTGGTACCGAACCTGGCAAATGGTTCCGCCGCTACCGTGATATGCATTCTGCAGAGTCCCTTGTCACGCTCGACTCTGATGATGCGATGTCCACACTCCTGGCCGGTGAAGCAGACGTGGCGCTGACGCGCCTGCCCGATCCGCGCATCGATGACAGTTTCCATATTGTTCGCCTTTACGAGGAAGCGCCGGGCATCGCGGTGCCCAAGGATTCCGTCTATGCCGAGGTAGGGGAGGACCTTTCCCCTGAGGACGTCGCTGAGGAGATTGTGAATTACCGGATTGGGACCGACGCGCTTGTCGACGTCCCCTCGGTCCGCACCGCACTCCAAGTCGTCGCCGCCAACGTGGGAATCGTGGTGGCGCCACGTCCGCTACTTAAAGTTTTGAGTAAGAAGCAAGTAGTAGCTCTCGGCTTTACTGATCCTTCCGTTCCGCTGACGGAGATCGCCCTCGTATGGCGCAAGGATGACGACAGTGATGAGATTCAAGACTTCGTGGGTGTGGCTAAGGGAAGGACGAGGAATACCTCACGCAACAACGTTGAAAAGCGCAGTGCACGGGACAAAGCAAAGGCCAAGCAAGCACGCAGGCAGTCCCAAGGAGCCTCGAAAACAAAACCGTTACCGAAAAGATATAGGGGGTCTCAGCAGCGGAAACGGCGTTGATCCTTCAATTTTGTTGTCAAATCACACGATAAGTGGTGGCTAAAAAATTTTTACGAACCTACGGTGGAGTCCGTTCTCAACAAAAGTTTATGAGAAAGGAATAAACAATGAAGAAGATGACCCGTCGTTTCGCTGCTGGTATCGCTGCCGCCACCCTGTCCTTGGGCGTTGTAGCCTGCTCCGACGCTGAGGATGCTGCTAAGGAGGCTGGCGACGCTGCCCAGTCCGCAGCTTCCGACGCCACCGATGCTGCCGGCTCCGCTGCCAACGACGCTAAGGATTCCGTAAAGGGCTCCAAGGATAAGGACGCCGACGCTGACGCTTCTGACTCCGCTGATGCTTCTGACTCTGCAGATTCTTCCGACTCCGCTGATGCTTCTGACTCTGCTGATTCTTCCGAGTCTTCTGACTCGGAGGGCGGCAAGGAGTCCATCGAGACCGCTAACGGTGAGGTTGAGGTTCCGTCCGACTTTGCCAAGGCTATTAAGGAGAAGGCAGCTGAGTGGGGCGACCCGCAGTCCGTCGAGACTTCCGGTGACGGCAGCATCGCTACCTTCGCCAAGGACAAGCTGCTTGCCTTCAGTGAGGATGCTGGCTCCCAGCCGGTCATCGGCAAGATCGCTGAGACCTGGACTAAAGAGGGCGGCCTGGACAGCGAGATCGGCCTGCCAACCGCACCGGAGAAGGCTGAGGGCAACGGTTGGATTCAGGAGTTCACCAACGGCACCATTTCTTGGATGAAGGGTGACTCCGGCAAGTACGAGGCCACCATCAACTAAGAACTTCGTGGCTAAGAACTAGTCTTAGTATCTTTCCCCGGCGTTCATGCCACCCCCACGTTGACTCGTGGGAATGGTGTGACGCCGGGGATTGTCGTTTTAATACTGTTCATCTTGCACCCATGTAATTTCAACCTTCGGCCTCTAGTTTGGGCAGTGTTCGGAGGTTTCCATAGGACCTCCGGATAGTTCACAACACACCCGCTTCACCACGCCGTCCCAGGTCGATGAGTTGGGTCGGCACCACAAGGGAGAACCCTGACGCTATGACCAATCCTTCCGTCCTCACTGAGCAGTCGAATGAGGCCACCGTGGCCACTAAGACGTACGTCATTGATACCTCTGTCCTCCTCTCCGATCCCTGGGCGCTGCGTAAGTTCGCCGAGCACGATGTGGTTCTGCCCATCGTCGTCATTTCAGAGTTGGAAGGAAAACGTCATCACCCGGAGCTTGGCTGGTTCGCCCGCCAAGCTCTTCGCTTTTTGGAGGACCTTCGCGCCACGTACGATGCACTGGACCAGCCGGTTCCAGTAAGCGCGGAAGGCGGCACGCTGCGCGTGGAGCTTAACCACCAAGACCAGTCCCTGCTCCCAGCCGCATTCCGTGGCCCAGAAGGGGATCACCGTATCCTCGCCTGCGCGCTCAATCTGCAGCACGAGGGCAAGGATACTGTCCTCGTCACCAAGGACGTGCCGCTGCGTGTGAAGGCCGGTGCCGTGGGCCTGCAAGCAGATGAATACCATGCCCAAGACGTCGTGCTGACCGGCTACACCGGCATGGCTACGGTCCACACCACAGCAGACGTCATCGATGAGTTGTACAGCGAGGGCGAGGTGCTTATCGACGGATCAGTGACCACCGCCGGAACTCGCGTCGAGGACCTGCCGGTGCATTGCGGCGTCACGCTGCAAGCAGGTGCACAGTCCGCGCTCGGCCGAATGACCGCTGAAGGTGCCGTGCGTCTCGTGCGTGGCGATGCCAATGTATTCGGCCTGCAGGGCCGTTCCGCCGAGCAGCGAGTCGCACTGGACCTGCTGCTTGACCCTTCGGTAGGCATCATGTCCATCGGTGGTCGCGCTGGTACCGGTAAGTCGGCGTTGGCGCTGTGTGCAGGTCTTGAGGCAGTACTGGAGCGCGGCGAGCACCGTCGCATCGTGGTCTTCCGCCCGATGTATGCGGTGGGCGGCCAGTCGCTGGGTTACCTTCCGGGCTCAGAGAGCGAGAAGATGAACCCGTGGGCGCAGGCGGTGTACGACACCCTTGAAGGCCTCGTATCCGAAAACGTTATGGATGAGGTTCAGGACCGCGGGCTTCTTGAAGTGCTTCCGCTGACCCACATCCGTGGTCGCAGCCTTCACGATTCTTTCGTCATCGTCGATGAGGCCCAGTCCCTTGAACGCAACGTTCTTCTCACGGTGCTTTCCCGACTCGGCCGTGGCTCGCGCGTTGTGCTGACGCATGACGTCGCCCAGCGCGATAACCTGCGCGTGGGCCGCCATGATGGTGTTCAGGCAGTTATCGAGAAACTGAAGGGGCACGAACTGTTTGCGCACGTCACCCTGCAGCGTTCGGAGCGTTCCGCCATTGCGGAGCTCGTCACCGATCTGCTCGAGGGTGAGAATTAGCGCGTTCGCAGGTGGCGATCACCGCTGCGTGTAGCTTGGCAGAAATGTAGTAAGCCCAGTAATAATGGTGCCCATGAGCGAAAACGCGAAAGACAAAAAGAAGGATTTCCGCATCCGTCCGTTCACTGCAGCGGACTACCCACAGATGCGTGAGATCTACGAGCAGGGCCTCAACACGGGTCACGCCACCTATGAGACCCGCTCGTTGACCTTCGAGGAGTTTAAGAACGTCAAAATTATGGCTTCTGTCTTCGTTGCCGTTGAGGCGGAGGATGACTCGAAGGTGCTCGGCTGGGTCTGCGCCGCGCAAGCGTCTACCCGCACCGTGTTCCACGGTGTAGTGGAAGACTCCATCTACTTGAGCAAGGAAGCCCAAGGCCGAGGCATTGGCGGCGCCTTGTTGGACCAACTCATCGAGGTGTGCCGCGACCTCCACAAGTGGGCTATCCACTCGTGGATTTTCCCTGAGAACGAGGGCTCTGCAGGGCTTCACAAGTCTCGCGGCTTCGTGAAGGTGGGAACCTACTCCCACATGGCAAAGATGACCTATGGTGACCTCGCCGGCCAGTGGCGCGACACCGATGTCTACGAGTTGCTCCTGCCGAAGCCGGAGGAAAAGAAAGCAGAAATCGCGGACAAGCGGAAATAGGTGCCACTAGGCTAGAGAATGTATTTGTTCCTCTAGCCTTTGTGGGTGAACCATGTCTCTACGCACGTCCGTGCTCTCCCTTACCACCGCCGCAGTCGTGGCAACCGGTGCTTTTGCTGCACCTGTCGCAACGGCTGCGGATTTTCCATCTGCAGGCTCGGTTCCTGTAGCTGAGCTCGACGTTAACCATCCTGATGGTGCTCTTGCCTACGTCTTCGCTGAGCCAGTCATGCAGTCTGAAATTGATGTGGTGACCCGTCAGGTTCGAGAGCTTCGCGCCAAAGCGTGGGACGCAAATCTGCCCATTCGTACTTCCCATGATGAGGAGTACCGCACTTTCGCTACACGTGACGCTGCCCAGCTTAAGGGTTTTAGTACGCGCGAAGACTATGTGAACGGTATCAGCTGGAATCGCGGAATTGAGCACGCAGCATTGCAGCGCGCTGCGGAAGAGAACTTTGACTTCAACCATGATCGACTGATGGGTGTCGAGTCGTGGACGGTGCGTGAAGCGAAGTGGAATGGGGAAAACTTAGTTACTGCCGATATGTCCGGGGCTGTTGGTAGCTGGGCAGAGGAGTGGGACAACGTGTTAAGTGGCAGTGGTGAAACCGGCCATCTGCTTAACATCCTTGATCCTGAAAACAAATACTTCGCCCAGGCTCAGGTCGGAAGAATCGTGGCTGGACTATATGTGAAGGAACCTGTGCTTGAGGAACCAGAGCGCCTAGACTCCGTCCGCCATGCGTTCCCCATCGCCGTGCCCGAAAGTGCAGTGCGAAATGCGGAATTGGTTTCTTCGGGAGGTACGAGTGTCGGCAGTACCGGAAGCGTGGGGCTGAGTACTGAGGGATTCTGGGGAGCCAAGCTGGGGGTACCGGTGGCGTCGCCAAGCTCAAGCGATCCTGAGGTCCTTGAAGTCAACGAGGACGGTACCTACGAGGCCAAGTCCGAGGGCACTGCAACAGTCACGTTCACTACCTATGAGCTGGTCAATGGGCAGCCACAGGTATCGGATAACCACGTGACCAAGACTGTAAAGGTGACGAAGAAATCCGTTGGTGGAGACTTGAGTTCGGGCGGGATGAACGCCGGGACAATCGTGGCGATTATCTCCGGCGTGCTGGCGCTCATTGGAGTGGCTGCACAGGTGGCGCGCCAATTGGGAATCCTGCGTTAGACCCCTCGGGTGATTAGGAGATGGTCTCCTTGAGGTGCTCCTCTCGTACCGGCAGGATGAGCAGGAGAGCGATGATGGCCATCGGAACCATGAGCAGAATGACCGGGGTCAGGCCGTCGTTGTAAGCGTTGAGGATGACTTCCTTGATGGGATCCGGCATCTGCGCCACGAGGGCCGGGGTCAGGTTGGAGGAACCGCCCTCGGCGCTAGCAAACTTCTCCGCGAAGGGCTTGCCGGCCTCACCCATGGACTTGATGGCGGCAGGCATGTTGGCGGCCATCTCATCCTTCATATTGTGGATGAAGAGGGAACCCACCAGCGAAGCACCGATGGCGGAACCGATCTGGCGGAAGAAGTTGTTTGCCGCGGTAGCGGTTCCGACGAGAGCAACGGGGAAAGAGTTCTGGACGATGAGGACCAGAACCTGCATGACAAAGCCGAGGCCGATGCCGAAGACAAGGAACTCCGCGCCGAGCTGGGTTAGAGAGGTGTCTGCAGTCAGCTTGGACATCCAGAACAACGTACCGGCGGTGATGGCTAGGCCGATGATGGGGTAGCGCTTGTAGTGGCCGGTACGGGCGATAATGAAGCCAACGGCTGTAGAGGTGCCGATCAAGCCGACCATCATCGGGATCATCATGAGACCCGCCTTCGTTGGGGTCAGGGTGTGGACCATCTGAAGGTAGGTCGGCATGTAGCCCAGCACACCGAACATAGCCAAGCCCAGAACCATGCCGGCAGCGGTGGTGAGAACCATGTTGCGGTTCTTAAACAGCTGCACCGGGATGAGCGGCTCCTTGGCCTTGGACTCCACAAAGATGGTGATGATGGCGCCGATGACCACGGTAATACCAAGACCGATGATGATCGGATCGGACCACTCGTACTGAGTTCCGCCCCACGTCGTCATGAGGATGAGGGATGCGGTGGTGATCGCAATGAAGATTGCGCCGAGGAGATCAAACCTGCGCAGGTCGGTATCGCCAACGCGCAAATGGAGAACCAAGGTACAGACCGTGATGGCGAGCAAACCCAGCGGGATGTTCATCCACATACCCCAGCGCCAGCCCGGGCCGTCTGTAAACCAACCGCCCAGGACTGGGCCAAGGACGGAGGACAGGCCGAAGACGCCACCCATGATGCCCATGAACTTGCCGCGCTCACGGGAAGTGGTGACCTCCGCAATGATGGATTGGGAGGAGATCATCATGAAACCAGCACCGAAACCCTGTACCGCACGTCCAATAATGAGCAGATTCATGGTGTCGGCGAAGCCGCCAAGCGCGGAACCGATAACAAAGATAGCAATGCCACCAATGTAGAGCCACTTGCGGCCCATCATGTCGCCGAGCTTGCCGGAAATCGGCATGGCAATCGTCATCATGACCAAGAAAGCGGAGATGACCCAGCTCATGTGGTCGACGCCGCCGAGCTCACCCACGATGGTGGGAAGGGCAGTGGCGAAAATCATCTGGCCCAGGGAGCTCATCAGCATGGTGAGCACGAGGGCAGAGAAAACGAGGGCAAGGTTGTGCTCGGGCTTGTTATTGTCGGCCGGAGAGGCCGGCTGAGCCGCGGTATCTACCATGTCAGTCCTTTCGAAAAATCGTAAATGAGTGTGAGCGCAGATTCAAAGCGTTGCTCAAAGGGGATGTCGCAGCTGAAATCCGGCGATGCTGTGGCTAACCAGAAGGCTTCCCTAATTGCGGAGGAAATGAGAATGGCCTCCGTCTCAGCAGCGATAGAGGGCATGAGTTGCAAGTCAGGATCTTTACGTAGACGCTCTGTGATAAGTCCTAGGATTTCGTTGGACTTGGCGCGCTTTCGGCTTAGCGACGCCGCCGCGGCGTCAGCATCACCGGAAATCCGGCGGCGACGTTCCGTAATCACGTTATCGACGTGTTGGCCAACGAGGTGGTCCTTGACAAGGTCAACTACCAGCCTGAAGACGCTGTCAGTGGGAGTGTTGAGGAATGTGCTCTTCTGTTCTTTCGTGAATTCGTGGCTCGGGGCACCGAGCACGGCGGAATCCTTGGAATCGAAATAGTTGAAAAAGGTGCGCCGAGAAATCCCCGATGCGTCACAGATCTCCTCAACGGTAACGTCGGCGAATCCACGCTCGTCCACCAAGCGGGTGGCGGCGTCTTCGATTCGCAGGCGCGTCTTGAGACGCTTCTGCTCGCGTAATGACATTTCTTCTTGCACAGAGTGCAACAGTACACCGAGTGCAAGTTTGCACCAAGTGTAATCACGGTGATGTTTGAGAAAATGCAATGAATCTATGGCATAGGACACCAAGGTGGCGTGCGGTTGGCAAAACGACGAAGCCGCCCTCCCAAAGGAGGGCGGCGCCGTGAACGGTGCGGGACCTTTTAGAAGTCGTCGCGGTCGCGGTTGGTCATGGTAAGAACGTTGAGGCGCTCATCGAGCTCTTCCTCAGTGAGGTTCTCGCCATCCACGAAGCCGAGGTCGATGACTGCCTCGCGGACAGTGATCTTCTCGTGCAGTGCGTGCTTAGCGGCCTTGGCGGCGTTTTCGTAGCCAATCTTGGAGTTCAGCGGGGTCACGATGGAAGTGGAGGACTCCGCGAACTTCTTCATGCGCTCCTCGTTGGCCTCAATGCCGTCGATGCACTTCTCAGCGAAGACACGAGAGACGTTCGCCAGCAGGCGGGAAGACTCGAGGACGTTGCGGGCCATCATCGGGATGTAGACGTTGAGCTCGAACTGGCCGTTGGAGCCACCGAAAGCAACAGCTGCGTCATTACCGATTACCTGGCTGACCACCATGGTGGCAGCCTCACACAGAACCGGGTTGACCTTGCCCGGCATGATGGAGGAGCCCGGCTGCAGATCCTTGAGGTGGATCTCTGCCAAACCAGTCAGCGGGCCGGAGCCCATCAAACGGATATCGTTGGCAATCTTGTTGAGGGAGATAGCCACGGTGCGCATTGCACCGGAGAACTCAACGAGGGCATCGCGCGCAGCCTGTGCCTCGAAGTGGTTCTTGGCTTCAGACAGCTCCTTCACGCCGGTGAGCTTCACGAGCTCCTCGGTGACCTTGGCGCCGAAGTCAGCGGAGGTATTCAATCCGGTACCGGTTGCGGTGCCGCCGATGGCCAGCTCGCCCAAACGCGGAAGGGTAGCTTCGATGCGCTCGATGCCGAGTTCAATCTGGCGTGCGTATCCGCCGAACTCCTGGCCCAAGGTGACCGGGGTAGCGTCCATGAGGTGGGTACGGCCGGACTTCACCACATCGGCGAACTGCTTGGCCTTCGCCACGAGGGACTCGTGGAGGACCTTAAGACCCGGAATGAGGTCATTGACAGCAGCTTCGGTAGCAGCCACGTGGGTAGCAGTGGGGAAGGTGTCATTGGAGGACTGGCCCATGTTCACGTGGTCATTCGGGTGAATCTCCACGCCATTGTTGTGAGCAATGGAGGCGATGACCTCGTTGGTGTTCATGTTGGAGGAGGTGCCGGAACCGGTCTGGAAGACATCGATGGGGAAAGCGTCATCGTGCTTGCCTTCAGCAATCTCGGTCGCAGCAGCGATGATGGCATCGGCCTTCTCCGCATCCAGCTTGCCGGAGTCCTTGTTCACCTGAGCGCATGCGGCCTTGAGAAGGCCAAGCGCGCGAATCTGAGCAGACTCCAGGCCGCGGCCGGAGATTGGGAAGTTCTCCACTGCGCGCTGGGTCTGGGCGCGCCACAGAGCGTCAACCGGAACCTTGACCTCGCCCATGGTGTCGTGCTCAATGCGGTATTCAGTCATGAAGTCACCTTTTCTTGTGAAGTGAAATGAGTTGGGGGATTAAGTGTGTGCCGTGGCACGGCATTGACCGCTACCGTAGCACTCTTATGAGGCGTGTGGACTAGCCTTCCTCATCGTGCGGATTGGTGTAGTCCACAACGGAGTATTCCTGCAGCTTGGCCAGCTTATGGATGGAGTCCACGTAGCGGATGGTTCCGGACTTGGAGCGCATAACGAGGGAGCGGGTAGTCGCACCATTCTTGCGGTAGGACACGCCACGCAGCATGTCACCATTGGTGACGCCGGTGGCGGCGAAGTAGCAGTTCTCGGAGGAGACCAAGTCGTTGGTGGTGAGCACGCGGTCGAGGTCATGGCCAGCCTGGCGAGCCTTTTCTGCTTCCTCTTCATCCTTCGGCCACAGCTTGCCCTGGATTTCGCCACCCATGCACTTCATGGCGCAGGCGGTGATGATGCCCTCCGGGGTTCCGCCAATGCCCATCATGAGGTCAATAGAGTTACTGTCCTGGCAGGTAGCGATAGCACCAGCTACGTCACCATCCATGATGAGACGGACCTTCGCACCGGCCTCACGGATCTCCTTGATGAGCTGCTCGTGGCGCGGGCGATCGAGCACCACAACAGTCAGGTCGGAGGCCTTAATGCCCTTGGCCTTGGCCACGGACTTCACGTTCCAGGCAACGGACTCGTTGATGTCAATGGAACCGACGGCATCCGGGCCCACGGCAATCTTCTGCATGTAGAAAACAGCGGACGGGTCATACATGGTGCCGCGCTCAGCAGCGGCGATGACAGAAATAGCGTTCGGGCGGCCCTCTGCCATGAGGCGGGTGCCGTCCACGGGGTCCACGGCGATATCCATTTCAGCGCCCTGGCCGGTGCCGACCTGTTCGCCATTAAAGAGCATCGGGGCTTCGTCCTTTTCACCCTCACCAATGACAACGACACCGTTCATTTCAACGGAGTTGATGAGCTTGCGCATGGCATCCACCGCAGCGCCGTCGCCTTCATTCTTCTGTCCGCGGCCAACCCAGCGACCCGAAGCCAAAGCAGCAGCCTCGGTGACGCGCACCAGCTCCATGGCTAGGTTGCGGTCGGGGATATAAGACGTGTTATCGGACATGTGTGATTGGTCCCTTTCTTTTCAGGTGGCTCAGCCCGGGGTGGGGGAATTACCCGGCATACATTTTCTATTCTTCCACTTTTATGGTGAATCCAAGCCCGAATGCCTCCCCCAGATGTGGGATTGGGGGTGATAGTGACTGAAACTGCAGGTGGATGGCCGGTGTCGCGTTCGTGGGAGGCGGCGTGCGATACTAAGCGGGTGGCTGCTGAAGAGAAACCAAAAATTTTCGAGGGCGCGCGTGACATCACCCTGAGCGTCGGCGTCATTCTCATCATGATGTTCGCCGCGGTGGGCGCAACGGGCCTGTGTTCGATTAACCCGGAAAAGTCGGCGCCGGTGCAGGACGTCGACGCCGCGACCTTCCTAGAAATGGAAGCACGCGGAAGCGGTGCCGCTATCCGTGAACCGGCGTTGCCGGAGGGATGGCAGCCTAATGCAGCGCGCCGCAAGCAGATGGGCGCTGAGACTGGCTCCGTGGTGAGCTGGCTGACCCCGAGTGAGGGGTACGTTGAGTCGGCGCAGACACAGCTGGCGCTTGGCGACGTCCCCTCGGCCTACGACTCCCACTACCGCGGACACTCCGAGCACCGAGAGGTAGCTGGCCAAGACGTCGAAATCCTGAGCAGCGATGATAAAGATGTTCGCCCTCTATGGATCACTGATTTGGGCGATGCCCGCCTCGTCCTGACGGGCTCTGCCTCGGACGCTGATTACGAGACGGCGTTGACTGCCTTTGCGGAGGCGGAGCCGCTTAAGATTGCCGAAGACGGCAGCGTCATCAGCGGAAACTAACGCGCTGAAGCGTACCGTTCCAGTCCACGTCGACATTATCGCCGACAGTCTGGTTGAGAGATTCCTCGTCGAGACCACTCAGGCGCGTCTTGCCTAAGTACACATCGACCTTTTCGTGCTGTGACTTGCCGGGGAAAAGAGTAATCTCAGCGAGCTTGTCCTGAACAAAGCGCAGAACAATCGAGCCCGAAAAGTAGCTGATTTCCTCACCATGATCCGTATGCGGGGCGCCGAAAAACTCCTCGGCGAGGCGGCGGGGGTCACCAAAAGCCAAGGAACCTGCTCCACCGGACTTAGAGACGAAATCGACACGATCACTCGGGTATCCGTAGATTTTCATCTAGGCCTCCTCTGCTTCCACATTTGCTACGTCTTGTTCGTTGTTCTTGCGCAAAGCTTCCTCCACGCGCTTGGAGGCGCCATCGAGGTGTGCCTCGCAGGCTTTGGCTAGAGCTTCACCGCGCTCCCAATATTTCAGGGACTCATCGAGGCCCATCTGTCCCAGCTCTAGAATCTTCACGGTTTCAATAAGCTCATCACGAGCCTGCTCGTAGCTCAGTTCCTCAACTGGCGGGAATGCGTCCTGGCCGGGCTGCCCGGTGCCAATGGTGTCAGTCATGGTTGTTCCTATCTGTTTCTTCTTGCGTTGTGTGCTTATGTCGTTTGTGCTTCGTGTAGGGAGCTTAGTCTGCTGGTTGAGAAGCCATCGCCGCTGCGGTGATGGAGCCATCGCCGACGCGGATGCGCAGCTGTGACCCCGGAGGTGATTGCTCATAACTTGTGACCACCTCGGGCCCACTCCCGTCGCGCGGGACGACCTGCACGATGGCATAGCCGCGCTCTAGGGTGGCCGAGGGACCCAAAGCAGAGACTCGAGCGCGCAGCGAAGCGACCTGGTTGCTTTCCCGATCTAAGTGATGCGTAACGACGCGGCGGATGAGCGACACATGGCGCTCCAGCTCCTCGCGGCGGGCATTAATCGGCACCATAGGGTCCGCCAGAACCGGACGCGAGCGGATGTTTTCCAGCCCTCGGCGCTCACGTTCAACCCACCCGCGGAGTGCGGCCGCCATGCGGGAGCGGGCTTCATCAATGAGCGCGTATTCTTCGGCTGCGGAAGGGACAACGCGCTTAGCGGCATCAGTCGGGGTAGCAGCGCGGAGATCGGCGACATCATCAAGCACGGGGTGGTCTGGCTCGTGACCGATAGCTGACACCACGGGAGTGCGGGCCTCCGCGACCGCACGCTGGAGGGCTTCCTCGGAAAAGGGAAGCAGGTCTTCGACCGAGCCACCGCCGCGGGCGATGATAATGACATCGACCTCCGGGTTGGCGTCGAGAGTCCGCAGTGCATCCACGACCTGCGTCACGGCCGTAGCGCCTTGCACCGCAGTATTGATGACTTCAAACTGTACCGCCGGCCAGCGGTCCTGCGCCACGGAGAGAACATCGCGCTCGGCATGAGAACCACGCCCGGTAATAAGGCCGATCTTTTTCGGCAAATAGGGCAGCGGCAGCTTGCGGGAAGGATCGCACAAACCCTCCTGGCGCAAGCGTTGGCGCAGCATCTCCACGCGAGCCAGGAGGTCACCGATGCCCACGTGGCGAATCTCGGTGACCCATAGTGAGAAGCTGCCGCGACCGGCATAAAAGACCGGTTTGCCGTAGACCACAACGCGGTCACCATCCTTGAGCGGTGACGGGGAGTTGCGGATAAGCGAGGTATTGCACGTGAGCTGTACGGATTTCTCCTGCTCTACATCGCGCAGCGTGATGTAGGACAGCTTCCACGTCGGTTTCATGTTGAGCTGGGTAATCTGCCCTTCGACCCAGAGAAAACCGAGACGCTCAATCCAGCCTTTGACCTGGTCATTGACCTTGCCAACGGGCCACGGTGCCTCCGCGGAATTAGCCGGTTGGTTCACGCGTAGTCCTTCCTTTGTGCTGTGTTCTGCGTACAGTCTAGGAGGTGCCTCGGACATTCACTGCCAGCGGGCAGGGATGCTCGGGAGGTAACTACAGTATGCGGCGGTTTTTCGATACTCTTGGTGCCATGACTGAAACTGCCAAGAAGGTGCTCCTGGCGGCTCCACGCGGCTACTGTGCCGGCGTTGACCGTGCAGTTGAGACTGTAGAAAAGGCGCTGGAGAAGTACGGCGCACCCATCTACGTGCGCAAGCAGATCGTGCACAACCGCTTTGTCGTGGAATCGCTAGCCAAGCGTGGCGTCATCTTCGTCGAGGAAGCCTCCGAGGCTCCCGAAGGTGCACACTTGGTCTTCTCTGCCCACGGCATTGCCCCGAGCGTGCGTAAGGAAGCACAAGAGCGCAAGCAGCTGACGCTTGACGCCACGTGCCCGCTGGTGACCAAGGTCCACAAAGAAGCGCAGCGTTTCGAGCGCGATGGCTACCACATTCTCCTCGTGGGCCACGAAGGCCATGAAGAGGTGGAAGGTACCGCCGGTGAGGCGCCGGATGTGACGCACTTGGTGGATGGCATCGAGGGCGTCGATAAGCTGCCAGATTTCCTACAGAACGAGAAGTTGATCTGGCTTTCCCAGACCACTTTGTCGGTGGACGAGACCATCGAGATTGTCAATAAGCTGCGCGAGCGTTTCCCGCACTTGGAGAACCCGCCGTCAGACGATATTTGCTACGCCACCCAGAACCGCCAGGAGTCGGTTAAGGCGATTGCCCCGAAGTGCGACCTCATGATTGTCGTGGGTTCCCAGAACTCCTCGAATTCCAAGCGCCTCGTGGAGGTAGCGCTGGAGGCAGGATCGACAACGTCCTACCTCGTGGATTTTGCCTCCGAGATTGAGGAGGCCTGGCTGGAGGGCGTTAACACCGTGGGCGTGACCTGTGGCGCTTCCGTACCTGAGCTTCTCGTACGTGAGGTCCTCGAGTTCCTTGATGAACGTGGCTACAGCGATGTGGAGCAGGTAACGACCTCGACGGAGACCATTACCTTCTCCCTGCCGCGCGATCTGCGCCCGGCACGTACTGGGCGCTAATTCTCTGCGTTAGTCCTCGTAGAGGTTGTCGTCGAGATTCTGCTGAGGGCGCCGCTGTGTGCGGCGCGCGTTCTCTGCAGATTCGGCCGCAGCGCGAAGGAAATCCTCGCGCTCATCCATGTCGGGGGAAGCTTGACGGCGCTTTTCGCGTTCCTCTGCCTGCAGGCGCCGGCGTTCGTCGCGGTCACGCTCACGCACGCGGGTGTTTTCACGTGCCACAAGTTCAGCCACGGAGAGACGTTCGGAGCGATTGCGCTGATCTGCGGCAATGTCTGCGCGACGTTTCTGTTGGGCCTCGGCCTCGCGGCTCTTGGCGTGGTTGTCGCTGCGCCATGCGCGCAACACTGCGAGAAGCGCACACGCAAGCACCGTTACGATGAGGACAGGGAAGTGCTGGACAAGGGGGAACGCAGAGGTCAGTAGCGCCGTCTTGGAAAAAGGCGACGCACCTTCCGGCAGCGCGGCGGTGGAGTTGATGAAGCCAGCGCCGACTGTGCCGAGAGCATAGAACAACGGCACGCTTATGACCGTCATGTAGAGGCCGCGGGTCTCCACGAGCCAGGTGACGGCGAGCGAACCAAGGCCAAAAATCAGCGCGAAGGGCAATCCAACGCGGCCCAGCACGCCAGAGACTGCCATGGCCACGAGCACCACGACGAGCGCTACAAGAAGAGCTCGAACGGTGGGCATCCCGCGGCGGGGTGGGCGGCGACGATTTTTGGCAACTGACACGCCGAAAGAGTTTACCGGGATCGGAGCCGGAAACGTTAGTCATTGTGGGCGCGCCGCGGCCATGACTCGACGCTTCGCGGTTCGCGGGGCAGGCGGTCCACCCGGGCGGGGATGTCCATCTCCTTGAGCCGGCGCGCGGTGACACCGACGCGGGAATCTAGGCTGGCCAGGCTAGCGTTATAGGCTTCGACGGCACGCTCCAGACCGCGCCCCACCTTGTCATAGTGTTCGTTGAGCGTATTGAGCCGTGTATAGAGCTCACGCCCCAATCGTTGGACTTCACGGGCTTTGTCGGAGATCTCCTCGTGCTGCCAGCTCACCGCCACGGTCCTTAAGAGTGCAAAAAGCGTGCTGGGAGTAGCGATGACGATGTTGTGCTCGAAGGCGAACTCGAGCAGTTCGGCATCAACAGCCAACGCCGCATCCACAAATGTGTCCGCGGGAACGAACAGGACGACGAACTGCGGGGTAGGAGAGAAGGCGTCAATGTAGTCTTTGCCGGACAGTGCCTGCACATGAGTGCGCATGAGGTGGGCATGGCGACGCAGAAATCCCGCGCGGTCCTCGGGATCGTCGCTATCCATAGCATCGAGGTAGGCGCTAAGGGGAACTTTGGCATCGACAACGATGTTGCGGCCACCGGCCAAGTGTATGACCAAGTCCGGGCGCACAGCTGTGCCGTTGATATAGGCGGTGACCTGGGAATCAAAATCCACGTGCTTGCGCATACCGCCGAGCTCGACGACTCGTTCCAGCTGAACCTCGCCCCAGCGCCCGCGCACATTAGGTGAGCGCAGAGCGCCAACGAGTTTGTCGGTGCGGTCAGACAAACGCGTAGAGGTACGAGTAACTGCTTGGACCTGGCTGCTGAGCGCCGCAAGCGAGGTAGCGCGGTCTTCTTCGATCTCTTGGAGCTGAAGCCCTAGTCGGTCCATGGCCTTCTCTAATGGTGCGAGCTCTGCTTGGCGGCGTTGCGATTCCTGCAGTGCGCGATGCTCTTCTGATGGTTGCGCGGACTGTGCGGAGTAGGCGCGGGCCAGCCAGCCCAGAACAGCACCGATGATGAGGCCAAGGAAAAGGAGCAGCACGGGAAGAGTGGACGTCATGCCTGTCATCATGGCATGCGTCCCGGACATCGAGTGCTAGTTTTTATCCTTCGACTGCAACATCTGTTCGAGTGCTCCAATAGCGCGTTTGATGCCAGCACGGGCGCCGCTGTCTCTATCGCTCAAGTCTGCATCGACATCAACCTTGCGGTCCAGTGCGCTAGTTCCGTCGGTTGAGACGTCATCCGCAGCTCCCTCGGGCGCAACGTGGTCAGGGATGGACAGCCATTTTTCCCGCTTGCGGTCACCTTGCTCTTGGGTATAGCGCCCGATAAGGAACCCTGCCACGGTGGAGAACTGCAGGTCCTCCGCAGTGCGCTCGCCGGATTGCAGCATCATCATGTCTTGGAAGTAGCGATAGACCACCGCGATGGTGGCCGCTGCCGGTACGGCGAGGAAGCCACCAACGAGTCCGAAGAGAGCAGAGCCCACTGTGACCGAAATGAGCACGATAACCGGGTGCAGGTTCATGGCCTTCGACTGCAACCAAGGGGAAAGCACATTGCCCTCGAGCTGCTGGACCAACAGGACAAGGCCGAGCACGAGAAGTGCTTTGGTGAATCCCAAGGACACCAGCGCGATGGTCACGGAGAGCGCACCCGCCACGATTGCGCCGACAAACGGGATAAACCCAGCGATAAACGTAATGATCGCCAAGGCCATAGCCAAAGGAACGCCGATGAGTGCGAGGCCGAGACCGATGAAGACAGCATCAACTGCGGAGACGACCGCCTGCGCACGCACGAAACCGCCCAGCGTCGTCCACACGCGGGTCAGCAGTTCTGTGAGGTGCCAGCCGGTACGGCGGCCGGTAGCGTCGCGCAACCAGGGCAGGAAGTTGTGGCCGTCCTTGAGGAAGAAGAAGGTAAGCACCACGATGATGAACAACGTCACCACGATGGACGTTGCCGTACCGATTCCGGTGAACACGGAACCCGCGATGGAACCTGCCTGGCGCTGTAGCCACAAGGCAACTTCATCGATATAAACACCGATTTCATCCGGGTCAAGGTTAAGCGGCGGACCTTGGGCCCACAGCTGCAGGCGTTGAATGCCTTCGACCGTCTGCAGGTACAGCGTCTGGGATTGCCGCGCGAAGTCAGGCGCGATGAACACAAAAAGTGATCCAACGGCGGTAAAGGACACCAAAATTGTGATCGCTGCTGCCAGCGCCGAGGGCAAACCTTTTCGGCGCATGGCGCTCGCTATGGGAGCCAGCACGGTGCAAATGATCAGCGCGATGAGCACGGGGAGGATGCCGCGCCAGAAATTACCCAGCATCCGGAAGGAGGCATAGAGGAAGAGTCCGATGATGAACAGACGCAGCGCCCACAGAGAGGTGGACTTGATAACCTCACCAACCACCACGGAGCGGTCCACCTGATTGCCGGGTGGGTGTGGGGAGACGTCGTCAAGCGTGGCGGCGTCGACAGAATCGTCGAAGCGCCCGCCGAGCGCTGCCTCCGCAGCGGCGAGCTCGGGGGAGGAGTGCTGAGGGGTTGACTGATCGGAACTCACCCCACCATCTTGCCTTAAAAGATCCGGGGTGCGTTAGGATTGGCCCCGTGAGTCTTACACTAGGAATCGTCGGCCTGCCCAACGTGGGCAAGTCCACGTTGTTTAATGCCCTGACCCGTTCCGACATTCTGGCTGCGAACTACCCGTTCGCCACCATCGAGCCGAATGTTGGCCTCGTTGAGCTTCCTGATTCCCGCCTGAACCGCCTTGCGGAGATCTTTAGCTCCGAGCGTATCCTCCCTGCCACCGTGTCCTTCGTGGATATCGCCGGCATCGTCGAAGGCGCGTCCAAGGGCGAAGGTATGGGTAATGCCTTCCTGGCCAACATCCGTGAAGCAGATGCCATCTGCCAGGTTGTGCGTGCCTTCGCTGATGACAACGTCATCCACGTCGACGGTGAGGTTAACCCGGCGCATGACATCTCCGTGATCAACACCGAGCTCATCCTTGCAGACCTCCAGACTATTGAGAAGGCCTTGCCGCGTCTGGAGAAGGAAGCCAAGAAGAATAAGGAACTGACGGAGACTGTCGAGGAAACCAAGAAGGCGCAGGCCATCCTGGAGGATGACCGTACCCTCTTCGCCGCCTCCAAGAGCAATGAGATTGACCTGGCTCTGCTGCGCGACTTGCACCTTATGACCGCGAAGCCTTTCCTGTACGTCTTCAATTCTGATGAAGAAGTATTGACTGATGATGCCAAGAAGGAAGAACTCCGCCAGCTTGTCGCTCCGGCGGAGTGCGTCTTCCTCGACGCTCAGACTGAGACCGAGCTTCTTGAGCTCGACGAGGCCGAGGCGATGGAGCTGCTGGAGTCTGTAGGCCAAGAGGAGCCTGGTTTGGCGACGTTAGCCAAGGCCGGTTTCGCTACCCTCGGCCTGCAGACCTACCTGACCGCCGGCCCGAAGGAAGCCCGCGCATGGACTATCAAGCAGGGCTCTGCCGCACCTCAGGCAGCCGGTGTTATCCACACCGACTTTGAGAAGAAGTTCATCAAGGCCGAAATTGTGTCCTTCGATGACCTTGATGCCGCCGGTTCCATGGCCGAAGCCCGCAATGCCGGCAAGGTCCGCCAAGAAGGCAAGGAATACATCATGCAGGATGGCGACGTCTGCGACTTCAAGATCGGCGGCTAGCATGCCGCGCTATCGGTGCGCCCTAATACTTCTGTAGCTTCGGTGGGGCGCAGCGATGGTCAGTTCATCCCGAATCACAACCTGTGCTAGCTCTCCATTGCGGACTGCAGAACGGAGAGCACTGTACGCCGCGCATCAGAATCGTCGAGGTGTGAATCCACCAGCGTGACGAGTGCTTCAAGGACGAGCAGGAAGGCCACGCGAGAGGCGTCGGCAAGCTCGGCTCGGAATGTCCCATCGGGGGAGGGGATAACCAGCGTGAAGGCAGCCAGCTCCGCTAGCGGTGATGACGTAAACGAGGTCAGCGCAATGATGGTCGCTCCCGCCTCGTGAGCTGCAGTAGCGGCGTTGAGCGTGAGTGTGGTGGCCCCAGAGCCAGAGACAACGAGACACACGCACTCGGAATCGAGCTGTGTTGCTGCGATGTGCTGGCCCATGGCTTCGCCCACAAACTCAGCTGGACGTCCAATGCTGGTGAGTCGCAGTGCCGTGGTGTGCGCCAGAGGCGCGGAAAGACCGTTGCCTACGACAAGGACGCGCTTCGCGCCTGACAATGCGGCAACCGTGGACGAAAGCTCTTGTTCATCGAGGAGCGCAGTAAGCCCGTGGAGATAATTGCTGAAGGCGGCAATCTCGGCGGACATACGGCCGACATGAGTGGAATCGGAGTCGGGAAGCGGCTGAGGGCGCTGTGCAATTTCCTGAGTGAGAGCCACACGTAGTTGCTGGTAGCCGTCGTAGCCGAGTGCCTTCGCCGTGCGGATAACCGAGGTGCGGGAGGTACCGACCTTAGCTGCCAGCTGATCAGCGGTGGCGTGGAGGACATAGTCCATGTCCTTCAGGATGGCCTGGGCAACGCGCTGCTCGATGGGCTGCAAGCTGGGCATGCGTGTGGTGATGTGCGCGGAGGGCGGGGCAGTGTTAGTCATAGGGGGTAGAAATAAGGCTTAAGTAAACTTAGCAGCCACGATTCGGCGGCGGATGGCACCGGAGATGGCGTCGATAGACATGGTGATGATGACGACGACGATGAGCAGGACGCCCACGACGTCCCACTGGCGGTATTGTGTATAGCCGGTCAACATATCGCCGATTCCGCCCACACCGATGAGGCCGAGAACGGCGGACGTACGCACGTTGATCTCAAAGCGATAGAGTGCTAGGGATGCCAGTTCAGGTTGGACGATAGGCCATGTTCCCCAGCGGACCATTTCTGCAAGAGTACCGCCAGAGGCTTTGACGGCCTCAGCCGGACCGGTCGGCGCGGTTTCAATCGATTCATAAGTCCACTTTGCATGCGTACCGATGCCTCCGATAGCCAAGGCGAGAGCGCCCGTAAAGGGCGTGAGGCCAGTGACCGTCAGGATGATGATGGCGATGATAATTTCTGGTACCGCGCGGATGATGGCGAAGACCGCGCGCAGCGGAAGGCATACCCAACCGGGGGAGACAGTATTCGCAGCGAGTACGCCGAGGATAGTGGACAGCACGACGCCGAGGAGGGCACCAATCCATGCCATGGCCACGGAGCGCCACGTCTGGAGGAGCGCTTCACCAAGCTTGGACCAGTCCGGGTTCGAAAACATGAGTACGAGGTAGTGCCAGATATTGGCGGGGAGCTCTTTGAGCGCGGAGAGGTTGACGTCGATATAACCGAATGACAACGCCAGGATGACAAGAATTACGGCCCAGGCGGCCCCAACGCCCCATCTAGGCGAGCGGGAAGGCAGTGCGGATGGCAACTGTGTTGGAATCGCAGTACTCATCGCAGCCTCTTTCGTAGGTTGACTGACACGATTTCAAGGGCGATGACCACGACGAGTAGCTCTAGCACGATGGCGGAAAGTGCATCGTAGCGGTAGAAGCCGCGGACCTCATCGATGAGCAAACCGATGCCGCCAGCGCCCACGAGGCCCAACACTGCAGAGATACGGACGTTGAGTTCGAGAGAGTAAATGACCTGGCTGGCAAAGGCGGGCCAGGTTTGTGGGAGAGCAGTCACGCGATTGATCTGATTCTGCGTACCACCAGCGGCGCGGCCGGCTTCCATGTAAGAGTCATCAGCGGAGTCGATCGCTTCAGAGACGAGCTTGACCACGATGCCGACGTCGAAAAGCACCAGCGTAATAATGCCGGGGAGGGCGCCCACACCGAGCATGGCGACGAGAATGGTGGCGTACACGAGATCGGGCACCGCGCGGATAACGTTGACGATACCGCGCACGAGTGTACGCCACGGCGTCGACGGATTGGTCGGGCGCGCGGCCCACAACGACAGCGGAAGGGCAATCACCGCGGAGATGGCTGCACCCACCACGGCCATGGCTAGGGTCTCAAGCAGAGGCTCCCACGTGCGCGGAAGGATGGACCAATCCGGGGTAAACATCTGGGCCAGTCGGTCTGCGCCATTGCGCCAGTTGCGCGCGATCTGACCTAGGTCTATCTCAATGCCGCCCCAAGCAGGAATGCACGTGGCGATGGTGAGCGCGAAGAACGCGGTCAGGCCGCCGATTAGTCCGGGCCAATTGCGTGTGCGCGGGGGAAGAACAGCGGTCATTGGGCGCTCCCCAGCTGATCCTCCTCGAGGATGCGGCGGCCATAAATTGCTTCGAAGTCTTGGACGGTGGAGCCTTGGGCAGCTCCGTCAAAGACGATTTTTCCATGCCGGATACCGATGATGCGGGTGGCATAGTCTTGCGCCAAATCGACAAGGTGCAAGTTCACAAGAGTGGTGAGGTCGCGCTCGGCGTTGATGCGGCGCAAGTCCTTCATGACGGAGTGCGCGGTGGGTGGGTCGAGGGAGGCTACCGGTTCATCGGCTAGCATGATGGCCGGTTTTTGAGTCAATGCGCGGGCAATGGCCACGCGTTGTTTTTGACCACCGGACAAGGCGCCGGCTTTGTTCCATGCCTTGTCTAGGATGCCAACGGAATCGAGGGCCATGGCGATGATCTCCTTGTCCTCTTTGGTGGAGATACCGAGCAATGTGCGCCAACCAGGGTTGTGGGAGAAACGGCCAACGAGGACATTGGAAAACACACTCGCGCGATCTGCCAGGTTGAATTCTTGGAAAATCATTCCGATGCGCCCGCGAAGCGTACGCAGCTGGGAACCCTTCGCTGCGGAAATTTCGTGTGGGCCGACAAAGATTTTTCCGGAGGTCGGCTGCACGAGCCCGTTGACGCAGCGGATGAACGTGGATTTTCCGGAACCAGACAGGCCGACGATGGCGACGAATTCACCGGGGGCAATGTCCACGGAGACGTCGTCAAGCGCCAGCGTTCCGTTTGGGTAGCGCACTGAGACATTCTCGAAACGAATGCCCCAGGCCTTCTCCTCCGTCATGGCGAACCTTTCTGAGTGGGAGATGGAAAGTCGAGGACGGCAAACCTACTGTGCGAAGCGTTCGTTGACCTTGCGCGCCATGTCGATGGACTCCTTCTTGGCCGGAACCCAGTCGGTGATATCGAAAATGGCGGACATGGTGTCTGGGTCTACTTCAGAGAAACCATCCATGAGGTCGGTGATTTCCTTGCGGCGTTCCTCCGGAACATCATCAGAAATCACGACTCCGCCGTTTGGGTACATGTCTGTGTATCCGAAGACGACGAGTTTCTCAGCCAAATCAGGGGCCTCGGAAGAGTCGATAGTGGAGCGGGCGTCCCAGAAGCTGAAGCCCACTTCAGCGTCACCGTTGTAGACGGCCATGATGGAAGCATCGTTGGAGGTCACCGGGACCTTCTTGAGGCTGTCAACATCGATACCCTGAGATTCCATGGCCATGACCGGCAGCTGGTAGCCGGCCGGGGAGGTAGCGCCGAGCATGGCGACAGTGGTCTCTCCATCAATCTTCTTGAGTGCTTCAAGGCCCTTCGGGCCTTGGCCTTTGTTTTCTTCCGGAGTAGCGGTGCCGTTGCAGTAGAGGTAGTCAGTGTCGTTGGCTGCATACGTTGAGGCAACCGGCTTGTCCTTGCAGTACTTGTCCGGGTTGTTAGTGACGAACTGGCCGGCGTAGGAATCCGCGCCGAAGCGTTCGTCCTGCAGTACGGCGTGAGCACCGTACATGTCTTCGGCAGAGGCCAGCTGGGCGGCGGAGGCGATGGCGATGTCTGCTTGGCCGGAGCCAATGGCTTCGACGGCGGCTTGGTAATCCTTAGTGACAACGCCTTCGACCTCGACGCCGAGCTCCTTAGACAGGTAGTCGGTCAACGGCTTTGCGGTGGTGACGAGGTCATTGACTTTCTCATTCGGAATTAGTGCCAGGGTGAGCTTTTCGTCGGATCCTTTGGCGGAATCTGAATTGTTCTCAGAGTCGGACGAGCAGGCGGTCAGGGAAAGAGAGAGAGTCAAAGCGGTGGCGGCGAGGGCAGTGAAACGGCGCATGGTGAGAATCTTTCTGTGTGGTTACAAGCTGGCAGTGAGCTCGGGAAGGATGTCGGTGACGCGCTGTACGCGCCAAGTTGGGTTAGCTCCTGGGGAGTCGGCGAATGGCGAGTCAACGAGCACGGTGCGCCCGCCCATAGCAGCCACGGGTGCGAGGTCAAACTCCCAGATATCGCCGAAGGAAACAATGGTGGTCGGATTTGTCTCGGCAAGAGCGGTGGAGAGGAGGCGGGTCAGGCCCTGCGGCTTACCTACCCTGGTGAAAATGGAATCAAACGACTCCTTGAGATCAAGAGTGCGGAGAGCTGCGTCGAGACCAATCTCCGGAGAGTTAGTGGCCAGGATCGCGCGGCCGGGGTAAGACGCGAGAAACTCGGAGAGCCCTTCTGGAGCCCTAATGCCGGTGTCAGCGAGGTTCTCCCGAGACGCCATGTAGGCCTCCTGGCAGGTCTCTTCCGGCACGTTTAGTTCGGCAGCGAGGGTGCGCACCAGGTGGTAGCCGTCGCGCGCTTTACCGACGTCACCGGACCGTAGCCGAGCTTCTGCGTCGTCAACGATGGATGGATGGCCAGACTTCTCAGCGATGCGGCGGGCATAGGTCAGTACGGGGCCGTGGCCGAGGCTGATGGTGCCGTCGAAATCAAAGAGAAGAACCGGTGGGGTTATGTCTATGGACATGAAGTACAAACTAACGCCCCTTTATGTACTTTTCGACCACAGGTGGTAAACACTTGGTGAACAGTGCGTGCACACTGGCCTTTGGTAATCTCAAGGGCTGTAGAAAATCTCTCTTTGAAAGCTGACGCCATGTCTCTTCCATCCGAGCAACTGCTGCTCGAGCGCTTCATGAAGCTCTCTATCGCTACTGCAGTGGCCACGATCGCGCTCAAGGTCATCGCTGCCGCGGTGACGGGATCGGTGGGCTTTCTTTCCGACGCCCTCGAATCCGGAGTTAACCTCGTCGCCGCCGTTGTGGGGTTTGTGGCCATCAAAATTGCGGCAAAGCCAGCCGATGCGAACCATCAATTCGGTCACGGTAAGGCCGAGTATGTGTCTGCGCTGGTCGAGGGTGTGATGATTTTCGTCGCGGCGGCGATGATTATCTACACGGCCATTCGACGAGTTCTGGATCCGCAGCCGCTGGAGCAGCCTGGGCTTGGCCTCCTGCTGTCGCTCGTGGCTTCCTTGCTGAACCTGGGCGTGGGCCTTCTGCTTGTGCGCGCGGGAAAGCAGCATCGTTCGGCCACCTTGCAGGCGGACGGAAAGCACCTGCTTACCGACGTCTGGACATCCGTCGGCGTCCTCCTCGGCATCGGCGCGGTCAGCCGCACGGACTGGTTGTGGCTCGACCCAGTCATCGCGTTTGCAGTGGGCCTCAATATTTTGTGGACGGGCTACAAGCTGCTCAAAGAATCGTTGAGCTCCCTGTTGTCGGAGTCTTTGCCCAAGGAAGAACACGCGCAGCTTGATACCCTCCTCAACGAACTAGAGGAGCGCCATGATGTGGAATTTACCTCGCGCCGTACCGTTGCTTCCGGCCGCAACCGCTTGGTGTATCTCACGATGGATGTCCCCGGCCAGTGGACAGTACTGCACTCGCACACCATCGCCGACAGAATCGAGGATGCCATCGACGATCTATTCCCCGGTGCTGAGGTCTTTATTCACGCCGAGCCCGCTGGAACGGTTCACCGCCGGATTCTGCGCATGCCGTAACGCTTGCAGCTAGCGCAGGCTGGCCACGCCGCGCCCGCCTTCCATGACCCACGGCCAACTCAGACCGTTCTTGGTGAGGACATTGACGCGGATCTCATCGGGGACAATCCAGTCCTTGTTGGCATAGCCCAGCAAGTATTCGTCGAACGCAGGCAGCTCGAGTCGTAGTTCTAGGGCAGTACGGATGTCCTCCGCAGTAACATCTTCCTGCCAAGTGGCCATCCAGAAGTCTTGACCATCGTGGCGAGTGAGTCGGGCATCTGCCGACTTCAAGGCTGTGGTGGCTTGAGTCTTGCTGAGCTTTGACCACGCTTGGAGGTCTTCTGCCGAGACCGGACCATGACCTGAGATATACCGTTGGCCAAGTTCGTGAAGGGGCTGCGCAGGCTCGTGCTGGGCAACGGGAAGTGCATCGACGTGGAGAAAAGTTTCCTGGTTGCCGTGCTTGGGGCCTTGGACGAGGTCACCTGCCCCGCCGAAGGCACGCAGTAAGTGGGAGCCGCGACCTTCTGTGGGATCCACGCCTGTCTCGGCGAAAAGCTCATAGACCTGCGCGCGGGTTAATGGTGTGGTCGCTGCGTTGTGGAGGGCCTCAGAGCACGCCTCAAACATCTCTTCGCTGAGCCCTAGGCTGGGGCGCCGAGACTTCTGACTGGACGCGATGCGCGGATACAGCAGGCGAGACATCCAGCGGACGTCGGCAGCCGGCATGAAGTGCAACGTGCCGCGCTGCGGCCAGCAGCGCACCACGCGGTAGCTTTTTATCTCTTCCAGAACCTTGTCATCGTCACATCCGGCGCGCAGGGAAAGCGCACGAACACCAGCGTCGTAGGTCTGTCCCTGCAGGGCGAGGAGCTGTTCGGCGACGTCAAGTGCCGAAACGGCCTGTGGGCGGGCTGCCGATGGCGCTAGCCCTTGGGCAATGAGCCGGCGTGCTAGGAGTTCGTCACGAGTAAGTTCGTACATGCCGTCTACCTTAAAGCCGGAATGCCTTCATCAGCTGCATGCCCGTGGAAACCAAGGCACGGAAGCGTTCCGGCGAGATGTACTCCGACGGTGCCAAGGGATGCAGTCGCTGTTCAGCCACGGTGCGCTCGTTGGCCCATAGGCGCATGCCGGTGATGCCATGACGGTGGTTAAGTCCTGACTCCTTGACGCCGCCGCCAGGGGCCGCGATGGAGCCGTAGGCGGCAGCAAAGCCCTCGTTGATGTTGACCATGCCGGCCTCCAGCTGGGAAGCGACCTTCCACGCGCGACGGGAATTGCCGGACCAGACAGAGGCGGAGAGACCGTAGGTGGTGTCGTTGGCGCGCTGGATGGCTTCGGCATCGGAGCTCACCGGGTATACCGCCAGAACTGGGCCGAAGGTTTCCGCGGCATAGAGGTCCATTTCTGGGGTGACGTCCGTGAGTACGGTGGGTTCGTAGAAGAAAGGCCCAAGGTCTGGGCGGTGCTTGCTGCCCGTGACCACGGTGGCGCTTTTGTCAACGGCGTCCTGTACATGGGCTTGCACCGCGTCGAGCTGGCGCTGCGAAGTCAGCGAGCCGATGGTTGCGGCATCGGAGAAGGAAGCCCCTAAAACCTGCTGTTCTAAAGCGTTCGTGAGTTCCGTTAGGAACTCGTCGAAGATGCTCTCGTGCACGTAGGCTCGTTCGGCGGACATGCACAGCTGCCCAGAGGAGGAGAATGCGGTGCGCACGGCGCCCTGGGCGGTGGATTTCAGGGGGGCGTCGTCAAGTACCAGCATCGGATTCTTTCCGCCCAGCTCTAGCATGGTGGGGATCAGGCGCCCTGCGGCCTGGGTGGCAATCGACTTGCCTGCCTTCGTCGAGCCAGTGAAGGAAAGACCATCGACGAGGGGAATGAGGGCATCGCCCACCTCCGCTCCGTTTCCAGGAACGAGTTGCCAGGCGGCCTCCGGAAGTCCAGCTTCAATGGCTAGACGCCTGAGCAGGATGGCCGTCAGCGTGGTTTGAGAATCCGGTTTGTGCACTACGGCATTGCCCGCAGAGAGCGCGGCCAGCACGTCGCCCACTCCGAGGGAGAGCGGATAGTTCCACGGCGAGATGAGTCCCACCACGCCTAGCGGGTAGTGCTGGGTGCGGGTTGTCGTGAGCACAGGCAGCGCGCCCGGGTGGCGGTCCGCGCCGAAGGCCTTGCGGATGTTGACCGCGTAGAAGCGCGCGCAGTTATAAAGGTCCATGAGCTCGTCGTAGGCGTGGGCGCGGGATTTGCCATTTTCTGCCTGAATGAGGTCGAGGATGAGCTCCTCGTTCTCGTGGACGAGGTCGTGCAGGCGCAGCAGGATGGCAGCCCGATTGCCTTGGCCCACGCCAGCACGGGCATACTCGACGGCCCGTTCCACGTCGTGCGCGGTAGCGGTAGGGAAGCTGAAAAGCTCCTCGCCAGTAAAAGGAACGTGAGCGTGGTGCTCTTCGCCGGTGCCGCGGACATCGCGGGCTGGGTTAGTGTCGAGGAAATTCTGGACGCGCTGGGGGAGACGAGTCTGGGTGAAAGTTTTCATGGTGACCATTGTCCCAAAAATATTTCGGATCGCTACATGTTTTTCGAGATTTGGCTCACAAACCTAAATGTGAGTGGTTAGGATAACTTCATGGCAATCCTTTCCACTATCCCCAGTCGGGACGTTCGGTCAGCGATAGAACCGCTCGTGCGATCGGGCAAACGCTCGGCGCCTTGTGGAGTCATTGACCTCGAAGCGTTTGATTACAATGCCCAACAGATGCCGCGGCGTGCCGGGGGACTGCCCATTCGCGTCGCCTCCAAATCGGTGCGCAGCGTAGCGGCGTTGCGCCGAGCGCTTTCACACGACGGTTACCAAGGGATCCTTGCCTACTCGGTACCCGAAGCTCTTCACCTGGTCGCAGAAGGTTTTAGGGATATTGTCGTGGCCTACCCGAGCGTCAATCGGAGGGCGCTGGCAGAGCTTGCCGCCTCCGATATCGCGCGCGAGGCAGTCACGATCATGGTGGATAGCGTTGAGCTCCTGGAGCTACTTCCAGGCCCTGTGAAGGTGGCCATTGATATCGATTGCACGCTCCATCTTCCGGGTGCTGTAGTGGGCCCGCGTCGCTCGCCCATACGGGAACCGGAACAGGTCACGGAACTTGCGCGGAACATTATTCGCCGTGGCCACCGGCTCGTAGGCCTCATGGCTTATGAGGGACAGGTGGCGTCGGTCGCGGATGGCCTTCCCGGTCCGGTAGGTGCGGTGAAGCGTTGGTTGCGCACGCGTTCCATGGCAGACCTGGCGCCGCGTCGCCGCGCCTGCGTGGAAGCTGCACGCGCGGTTGCCGATATTGAATTCGTCAACGGTGGCGGCACCGGCAGCCTCCAGGAATCGGCAGCCGAGGGCACGCTTACTGAGCTCGCCGCAGGTTCGGGCTTTTATACCCCGGCTATTTTCGACGACTTCACTGGCATCACACACAAGGCAGCCGCCTTTTTCGTGTGCCAGGTTTCCCGTGTGCCTGCTCCTGGGTGGGCCACGGTCAACTCTGGTGGCTGGATTGCGTCGGGGCCGCCCGCCAAGGACCGCGTGCCGGTCCCCGTGTGGCCGCAGGGCCTTCATTACTCCAGCACCGAAGGCGCCGGGGAGGTACAGACGCCCCTTCGAGGCGTGGACATGAACGTCGAAGACCTGGTGTGGTTCCGCCATGCCAAGGCCGGAGAAATGACAGAAAACGTTGACCACCTTCTCGCAGTGGGGGAGAGCGGTATCGAAGAATGGGACACCTATCGAGGACAAGGATGGACACTGCGATGACCACAACCACTTTCACTAACTGGGCTGGTTCGGTCACGACGAAACCGGCGGAGTTCCTCCAGCCCACGCGCATTGATGAGATTCCAGGCATCATTACCCGTTCCCGCAGCGTACGAACTGTCGGTGCGGGACACTCTTTTTCTCCCGTGGCAGCAGGGGAGGAGACGATGCTTAATCTGGACCACTTGCGTGGCTTGGTGGGTGTCGATAAGCAGCGCAAACGCGTCCGATTCCTCGCTGGCACTCGGCTTCGTGATGTCCCAGCCCTTCTGCGTCCCTATGGGTTGGCGCTGGCCAATCAAGGTGATGTCGATCCGCAGTCTCTTGCGGGTGCCATTTCGACGTCGACCCACGGCACCGGCATCAATTACACGGGGTTTGCCGGCACGGTGACGGGCCTGACGCTTATCGACGCCGACGGTAACACCCGCACCTACTCCCTCGATGGGGACCCAGACCTTCTCCGTCTCATCGTGGTGAGTATCGGTGCACTCGGAGTGGTTGTCGAGGTGGAGATGCAGTGTGTCGATGCTTTTGACCTGCAAGCGGAGGAATCCGGTATCGACTTTGACGAGCTTATGGACAATTGGGAGGAATTGTCGCGCGGCGTCGACCACTTCGAGTCCTATTGGTTCCCGCATACAGACCGCGCCATGGTCAAGGCCAACACACGGTTGGTACCGGGTGATGAGCGCCGCCCGCGCCTCAAGCAGTTCGTCGATGACGAACTCATTGGTAATGGAGCTTTTGCTGCGGCCCTGGCGCTGGGTCGGTGAGTACCCGCAGCCATTCCGGCCCTTAACCGCTTTGCCACTGCGGTCATTTCCCACAATCGCTATCGCGCCCCTGCCCACGAGGTGTTTGTGAGCCCGCGACGCGTGCGTTTCCACGAGATGGAGTACGCCGTGCCGCTTGCCGACGGCCCCGCGACCGTCCGCGAGATTCGCCGCTTTATCGACGCTCAAGACTGGCGCATCGGATTCCCCATGGAGCTGCGCACCACTGCGGCTGACGACGTCGCGCTCTCGACGGCCAACGGCCGGGAATCGATGTACATTGCCTTCCACATTCCCCGAGTGCTTAATCCGCAGGACTATATGCCGAAGATTGAACCCATCCTCCGTGCCGCGGGCGGGCGACCGCACTGGGGCAAAATGAACACACTCGGCCGTGAGGACTTTGCTCAACTTTATACAAGATTTAACGAGTTCTGTGAGCTGCGTGAAGAAATGGATCCACAGTGGCGATTTGGCTCTCCCTACCTGCAGAAAGTATTTGGGTAGCGCTTTCTGAGTGATTCTTTCCGGGCGTTCTTAAGTTCGAAAGTATCTATGATCTTTGATAGCGTTATGGAGTCCAAATTCCATAGCGCTGCCTAAGAAGGTGTCTCAAACGTCCTCTGAATCCCAGTCCCTCATTACGCCGACATTCGTGTTTGCATGGTTGGTAAATTTCGCCCAATTTACGGTTTTCTATCTGCTCGTGACCATTATGGCGCTCTATGCCATTGAGCAGTTTCAGGCGTCTGATACGGCTGGCGGATTCGCGTCGAGTGCCTTCGTAGTTGGGGCAACTATTGCCAGGCTTTTCTCTGGCTATATCGTCGACGCGGTGGGGCGTAAGCGAACTCTTGTGGTCTCGCTCATCGTTGTCACAATAGCTATGGCCTTGTATTTTCCGGCGCAGTCTCTTCCACTTCTTTTCGTGGTCCGCATCTTGCACGGTTTGGGCTACGCGATTGCCTCTACAGCTGTCATGGCCGTAGCGCAATCAGTGATTCCAGACCATCGCCGCGCCGAAGGTACAGGCTACTTTGCGCTGGGCACTACGTTAGCTACCGCATTTGGGCCTGCAGCAGGTTTGGCGATCGCACACAACGCAGGTTATAACGCGGTGTTCACCGTGGCGTTGACGTTGACGGCCGTAGCCCTCGCTTTGGGGCTAGTGGTTAAAGCGCCTGTTCAGGAGCAACGTAGCGTTAGCTTTTCCCTGGGCAATATCGTGCACCCAAGAGTCGCGCCATTCGGTGTCTTTATCCTCTCTATTGGTGTGGCTTACACCGGCATTATTACCTTTCTTAACGGCTACTCTTCCGAAACCGGCCTTGAGCGAGGAGCAAGCTACTTCTTCCTAGCCTATGCCGTGGTCAGCCTCATTCTGCGCTTTGTCCTGGGTAAGCTCCAGGACCGCCGTGGCGACAACATCATTATCTACAGCTCTCTTGTGTTCTTTATCGCGGGTCTTGCCGTGCTTGCGTCCGCTGCTGCTGATTGGCAGGTCATTCTGGCGGGCGCTCTGGTGGGCCTTGGATATGGCTCCATTCTCCCCGCAGGCCAAGCTATCGCCGTGCGTTTGGTGCCGATGCACGAAATGGGCGCCGGTATCTCGACTTTCTTCCTGCTTCTGGATGTCGGTATTGGCTTTGGTCCCATTCTGCTGGGACAAGTTATCTCTGCGACGAGTTACTCCGCAATGTACTGGCTGTTGGCAGCGCTCATGCTTGTGGCGTCTGTGGTCTACTTTTTCGTGCATGGCCGAAAGGACGTCGCGCGTGGCGACGTCCGCTACGAGTAGAGCTGACTTTCTTACCCCCGTTGTTTTACATGTGTAGAACCTATACCCCCAGCTCGGCAAGAGTCGAACACATAACCTAAAGCACTGCTCGACACCCCCATGCTTCTTGATTTGTAAAGTTTATCCCCGCAGGCTATAGACCTGATGTGGCGCCACCACTAGGATTGGTTGTAGAACACTTCTTCTAACTAGATTATTTTCGGGGATACGCCAATGAGCACCACCACCATCCTGCCGGACGCCTTCTTTAGCATTACCAACCCTCATAACCCACACGCTGTTGCCCGCAGCATTGCCAGGAAAGCCACCTTTCAGGCCTGGCTTAGTGGCAAACCACAGCTTGAAGACGATATTGATACCACAGCGCTGAGCCTGGTTAACGCCTGGGCGCTGACCGAGGGACACATCAAAGCAGGACTTAGAGCCCTCCACCGGCTGGATACCCTGCCGAAGGTTAAGGCCTTGCAAGAAGAGCACTATGTGCTTGATATCGAATCCCTTATCGCTATTGACCAGCCCATGTCAGCTCTTGCCGGGCCTACCACTGCCACACTGGCGCTTATTGATGGCATGCTGGAAGACTACTTCACCCCCACCACACCCAACCAGGCTTTTCCCACTCGTAGTCAAATTCGCCGCAAAGTCCGCGACCTGTGCAAAGCGCTCGATGACA